>JBBQVP010000072.1:0-19570 GCA_038211455.1 Burkholderiales bacterium | reverse complement strand
CACTATCTGATAGGCGAGGTAAGGTCGGGTGAAATTTCCCCGTGGCGGGCTTCATACCCGGGTCGATCAGCCGGCCGGCTAGCGAACCCTGTATCAAGTCACATCCCGCGTCGGCGAGGAACGCCCGCTGGGCTTCACTCTCCACGCCCGCAGCGACGACACGCAGGCCCAGCGCGCGCGCCAGTCCGATGATTGCAGTGATAATCGCGTTGTGGTCGCGGCTTTCCGGAACGTCGGTGAGGTATGACTTGTCGATCTTCAGCGTGTCGACTGGAAAGCGCTTGAGGTAAGCAAGGCTCGAAGACCCGGTGCCAAAGTCGGCGATCGCCAGCCTCACGCCCAGTCTCCTCAGCTTCCCAAGGATCGACAGCGTCGCGTCGGTCTGCTGCATGGCCGTAGATTCGCTGATTTCAAGCTCAAGCATCGGGGCGGGCAGCCCGGTTTCCGCCAGCGTGTGCGCCACCAGTTCAACCAGCCGCGGATCGTTGAACTGGCGCGCCGTGAGATTCACCGCGACGGGCGTTCTTTCGTCCTCTCCATGCGATTTCGCCCAGGCGCAGGCATCATGCAGCGTCTGCTCGCCAAGCTTCAGGATCAGGCCCGTGTCCTCGGCCAGCTGGATAAAATCAACCGGCTCGACAACGCCTCCCGAAGGGTGGTGCCAGCGCAGCAGTGCCTCGTGCATCACGGTTCGACCTGTCTCCAGTTCCATGATCGGCTGGTAGTAAACGACCAGTTCACCCTCCCGGGCCGCGCGCCGCAGGTCACTCTCCTGCGTGAGCCTGCGGCTCGTCGCCAGGTTCATCTGTTCGGTGAAGAACTGGTAGTTGCTGCGCCCGATCTGCTTGGCGTGATACATCGCGGCATCGGCGTTGCGGATCAGCGTCTCGGCATCGGCGCCATCGTCCGGAAACACGCTGATCCCGATCGATGGGGTCACGGCGACATCACGCCCCCCAAGAACTATCGGCTCCGAAAGCGTGTCCATGATTTTCTGCGCGACCTGCGCCGCGTCGGATCCGCGCGTCGTCTCTGGCAGGACGACGACAAATTCGTCGCCACCAATGCGGCAAACCGTATCACCAACCCGCAACTGGCCGACCAGGCGTTGCGCCACCTCCTTCAGGAGTTCGTCACCGACCGCGTGCCCAAGCGAATCATTGATTGACTTGAACCGGTCAAGGTCAATGAACATCACCGCCGAGTACTTTCGGTTGCGATGGCTGAGCGCCATGGCCTGAGTCAACCGGTCTTCAAGGATGCGCCGGTTCGGCAGGCCGGTAAGGGCGTCATGGTCGGCAAGGTGACGGGCGCGCAGTTCGGCCTGCTTGCGCTCGCCAATCTCCGCCTCCAGCAGCAGATTCGCCGCCTGCAACTCGGCAGTCCGTTCGGCCACCGAGCGCTCCAGGGATTCGAGCGTTGCGCGTTCGGCGGAGACATCGTCGAAACTCCAGATCCATTCCTGCTCCCCATCCCCGGAATCAATCCGCCGGCCGACATTTCTGCACAGGAAGACGCTGCCGTCCGCCCGCCTGAAGCGCACTTCGCCGGCGTAGGTCTGCCCAGGGGCAGTGGCGGCACAGGCGTGAGAATCGCTCGCCTCCCACTCATCGCGATCCGCAAACAGTACCGCGCTCGACTGTCCGACAAGCGTGCCGGATTCGCGCCCTGTCATCTGTTCGAGATAGCGGTTGGAACGCTGGATCACGCGATTCCGCACGAAGGCGATTCCCACCGTGGCGTTCTGGAGTATCAGTTCCTGCTCATTTGCCAGTTCGCGGATGCGGTCGCTCGCCGCTTTGTCCGCCGTCACATCCTCAAACAGCCACACCGAACCCTGTGCCTTATCCCCTGCCTGCACCGCGCGCCCCGAGAGGTAACACCAGAATTCGCTCCCGTCCCTGCGCTTCATTCGCAGATCGCAGCCGGAGGTCGTGCCGCCCCAGACCTCCTCGTACAGGGCGTCGCCGGCGCGCGACGCCTCCGTGCTTGCATACAGATCCTGCGTCACCTGGTTGAGCAGGCCTCCCGGTTCGTAGCCGAATATCTCCTCGAAGCGCAGGTTGCATCGGACAATACGACGATCTTTCAGGAAGGCGATGCCGATCAGCGCATTCTCCAGGATCGCATTCTGTTCCTTCAGCAGCCTCTGGACATCTTCGTCGGCCCGCTTTCTCTCCGAAATATCGTCGAAAAGCCAGACGTATCCCTTGGAAGGCGCTCCCGGCTCGACCGCGCGACCCGACAGCTTGCACCAGAATCCAGACCCGTCCTTGCGGCGAAGCCACTGCTCGCGCGTATGCGTGCCGTCAGTGTCGATGCTCGCATAGCTCTGGCCACCGCGCGCGAATTCGTCATCGGTGAAATAGAGGCTGCGTGTCGAACTGGCAACGCCCTCGCCGGGAATCATCCCGAAAAGTTCCTCGAAACGCCGATTGCAGCGCATGACCTTGCGATCGCGCACGATCGTGATCCCGACGACCACGTTATTGAGAAGCGCCTGCTGTTCCAGCACCAGACGCTGAATTTCCTCGTCGGCGCGCCGCTGGTCGGTGATGTCCTCGGTCAGCCACACCGAACCCTGCAGTGGCTGGGTCGGGTCGGCCGCGCGTCCTGTAATGCGCGCCCAGAACATGGTGCCATCCTTGCGGCGCACCTGGGTCGTCTGCGCGAAGGTCTGGCCCCTGGCCATTACGACGTACCCCGCCCCGATCCGCTGGAAATCCTCCTCCTCGGAATACAGCACCACGCTGGGTTCGCCGATCAACTCCCCGGGCTGGTAGCCGTACATTTCCTCGAACCGGCGCGTGCAGCGCATGATGCGCCGGTCCTTCACGAACGAGATGCCCACCGAGGCCGTCTGCAGGATCGCCTCTTGTTCGCGCAGCAGCCGGTTGAGTTCATCGGATGCGCGCTTGCGCCCGGTGATGTCCTCCACGATCCAGACGGTCCCTTGACCGGGGTTGTCGGGATTGATGGTCTTCGCGATCATGCGCGCGAGGAAGGTCGAGCCATCCTTGCGCTTCAATTCCCATTCGAGGTCGAGCTGCCCGCCCTTGGAAAGCGTGGGCACGGCGATCGCACCCAGCGCAGCATACGATTCGTGGCTGGTATAAACCACCTCTCCAGGCTGGCTTATCAGTTCCTCGGGGGCAAAGCCGAATATCTCCGCGAACTTCGGGTTGCAGAGAAAGAATTTCCGATCGCGGGTAAACGCGATGCCGATCGAGGCATTTGCCAGTGCAGCCTCGTATTCGAGCAGCGTGTAGCGCGTCTGGCCCGCGTAGCCCGGCGCGGGCGGCGCGGGCGGCGCGTCCGCGCCGCCGGGATTCGAATCGGGGCCCCGATCTCTCATCTCAGCGCGCGCTGCCCTGCAACGCGGCCAGCGCGGTGAAATCTCCAGCGAACGCCCGCAACCTGCGCACCGCCCTGTCGCGCTGCGCTGGGCTCAGTGTCCTGTCCAGATCCAGTAACATACGGAAATACTCCCGCAAGTTCGCTTCGAGCGCATCCGAATAGGCTGAGTGGCGCCTCTTGTCCCAGGCGACAGCCCACTGCGCCAATCGCGCCCTGGCTTCGCGCTCACGAATCATCGCCAGCAGTTCGCGCTGCAGCCGTTTCCTGTCCAGGTCGCGCAAGGTTCCGTCCAGCGGCGCGTTTGCGCTGTACAGCCTTACCCGCTCGACTTGGGCGTCGCTGAGGGTTCCGAACCAGTCCTCGAGACGCTCGATGTTTCGCTTCGCGCGCCTCTCGCGACGTTCGTCGATGGATTCGTCCAGTCCGTACTCCTTGGCGCGCTCCCGGTTCTCTTCATCCAGCCGCGCCCTGAACCTTTCGACCTGCGCCGGTGAAAGCGCGTCCAGCAAGTCGCCCATCTGCGCACTGCCTGCCTCGATGCTCTGGCGCAGCTGGGTCTGAAAAGTATCGTAACCCCAAACCAGGTCCGCCTGCGAAAGCCCGCGCGCGAGCCGATCCCCCATCTCGTGGGCGAGGCGGGCATATTCTGGCAGGGCCGCGCGTCTGTGCCAGGCAAGGAATCGCTGCACTCGGCGCTCGAACTCCGCTTTCTGCGCACCCTCGAAATCAAAATACTTCGCGGCGCGCCACTGGATCATCGTGTCGGCGTGGTTGTAACCGATTTGTATGGCACTGCAGGCGCAAAGCAGCGCGAGCGGGATCGTGACCAGCACTCCACGGAACATTCGGGCGAAGCTCACCAGTAATTCTCGGCCGTGATCTGACCGGGGCTGCGGCGACGGTGCTTTTTCATTCCTCGCGCGACAAGCACCGCGGTGACCTCCCTGACCATATCGGGATTCCCGCACAGCATGACCTGCGATTTCTCCGCCGATATCGCGCGCGCGGCGCGCGTCTCCAGCGCACCGTCCTGCAACAGCGCAGGGATGCGTCCAGAAAGCGCCCCCGCCGAAGCCTCCCGGCTGGTGATGCGAATGCAAGCGAACTGTCCCCCTCTGGCGCGACCGATGTCGCTCACCATGTCCGCATACACCAGCTCGGACGGATACCGCGCGGCATGCACCAGAACGACCTTCTCATATGCCTTCCAGGGCGCCTCCGTCCGCAGGATGGAAAGGAACGGACCGATTCCCGTTCCGGTGGAGATCAACCAGAGGACCTGAGCGTGCGGGACTTCCGAGAGGACGAGGAACCCTGTGGCACTTGCCGACACGAAGACCCGGTCGCCCTCGGCCAGCATGGCCAGCCGCGGAGAAAGCGGGCCTTCCGGCACTACGGCATAGTAGAACTCGAGCTGCCTGTCGCCGGGCGCATTCACGAACGAGTAGGGCCTCGCAATTCGCTCGCCCTCCACGTCGAGCGCAAGCTTTGCAAACTGCCCGGCCTCAAAAGACTGGCCCGCGCCCGGCGGAATCGCCACCTTCAGGCTGAGCAGCCGCGACGTCCAGCGCGCCTGATCCGCTACGCTGCCTTCAAGCCAGGTCGTCATTCATCCGGTCCCGTTCAAGCGATTTCATCCCGCAACAACGCGTCCAGGCGTGGCATAGGGCTCGAAGACGATTTCCTCGGTTTTAGTGCCGATCAGGAGGATGAGTCCATGGCGCCGGTTGTTACCGGTGTCGCTGAATTCGAACCCGTACGTCCTCGCCAGCCTCAGCCGCCCTTCCGCGTCACGCGCCGCGCGCGTGCGAGTGACGGCCACCGTGTCGTCGAGCAGCAGCAGGCCGTATCGGTCGCATGCGGTCCGACCGGCAGCCAGCGCCGCCTCGCGCGCGCGGAGCGTGTCTATCCACAGGAACGTTCCGGCGACCAGCAGCAAGAGGGCGAAGGCTTCCCACATCGGGGGCGGATTATAGCTTTCCACCCCGCCCTTTATCGGATTTCCTGAGCGTCGCGGTGGCGATAGAGGAGGATCGGGAACGAGGTAAACCTGCGGGCGACGCTGTGCGCCGGGAACGGATCCAGTGGCGTAAACGGCATCGGCAGGTCGCCAACCCGGGCACCAAGGATCGCTTTCGCAAGCTCGCTGCCGATCGAGGTCGCCAGTGCCACGCCACGGCCGTTACAGCCGACGAAGGCCAGCACACCGGGCGCAAGCTCATGGCAATGCGGCAGCCTGTCCCAAGTGATGCCGACGAAACCGTGCCAGACGAAATCGAACCGCGGTCGGCCGAGCTGCGGAAACACGCGCTGCACCCGCTCCGCCGCACGCGCAGCAGCGCGTGTCCTCCATCCCAGCGGGATCGCCAGTGCGGCGCCGGTCACCAGCCGGCCGTTCGCGTCCCAGCGAAAAAAGTGCAGATCCCCCTGTGAATCCGAACACGCGTGGTCTTCCGGCAGCACCGTCGCGCGCGCCTCCTGCGGATACACCTGGGTCGCCATCTGATGGCTGCGCACCGGGAACACGGTCTGCATGAGTTTCGGCCAGAGCGACCCGGAAAACGCGTCGCCATAGGCATGCGTTGCGATCACCACCTTTTCGGCCACCACCGATCCGTTTGCGGTCCTGACCCGCCAGGCACCGCCTTCCCGCTCGACGGACAGCACCGCGCTTTCCGTGTGCACGACCGCGCCGGCATCGCCCGCCGCACGCGCCAGCCCGCGCACATAGGCAAGCGGATTCAGTTTCCCCCCGGTCGCGTTCTCCCAGCCACCGTGCCAGAACGTCGAGCCAGTGATCTTTTCGATACCGGCACGGTCGAGCAGTTCAACGGGAGCCCCCCGCCTTGCCCACGCCTTCACGCGCTTTTCCGCAAGCTTCATGCGGCCGGGGGTGTGCATGGGCTGGACCCAGCCGTTCTGCACAGCCTCGCATTCGATGTTGTGGCGGCGGATCAGATCGAACGTGAACTTGGCCGAATCGGCGACAAGCTGGACCAGCTGCTCGCCCTTCGCAGCGCCCCCCGCGTCCGCCGATATCCGCCCGGGAACATCGTCCGGGTCGATGCGCGAGAAGGTGGGGATCACCTGTCCGTTGTTGCGGCCTGATGCACCGTAGCCGATCACGCCGGCCTCAAGTACCACTGCCTTTGCGCCGCCCTGGGCTACCGCGAGCGCGCAAGACAGGCCGGTGTAGCCGCCGCCAACGATCACGACGTCTGCACGCACCTCCCCTGCGAGCGCTCGCGATGGGGCCGCCGGCGGCGCGGTGCTCGCCCAGAGCGAATTCGAGAAAACGGCGTCGGCCATGACGGATCCGGCACGCAGGCTGCGGCCGGACCTCACCGGTCAGGAAACCCGGTCACTCCTTCTGGATCACACCGCACGCAAGACGCGCACCCGCATTCCCGGTCGGCTGCGTCTTGTGGTCATCAGGATCCGCATGGATGATGAGGCCGCGGCCGACGATGCTCGTGGGACCAGGGCCGACAGTAATGCCTGTGACTTTGACGTTGAGCTTGGCGTGTCCCGCCTTGTCCCCCACCAGCGACGGAAGATCGCCGGCGTGGCCGCTGCCGGGTGTGCCGTGCGGCTTGCCCATGGGATTGAAATGGCCCTTGGTGCTCATGCCGTCGCCGGAACTGCAGTCGCCCACTTCATGAATGTGAAAGCCGTGCTGCTGGCCGGGCTTCAAGCCCTTTACGTTGGCGAACACCATTACGCCATCACTGACCTGCTCGAAGGTCACCTCACCTATCGTCTTGCTGCCCTTGGTGGGTGTCATGCCCACGGTGGCGCGCAGCGGCTCGTTCGTCGAATCGGATCCAGTCGTGGCGCAGCCCGCGAGAAATGCAATGGATACCGCAGCAAACATCAGTTTCATGGTCTTCCTCCTTGATTTGAGTTTCGGGGAAATTTACTCGCTTCCATGCGTTCGTGAAAGTCGGATTTGCATCAGGCTCGCAAAACCCGCCTGCGCGCGGCGCGACGGAACGCTCGCGCTACTTTCGGTTCGCTTGACGACTTCGCTTGACGTCCATGCAAGCCATGAGATACGGTCTGCCGCGGGTTTGGAATCACGCATTTGCCCGCGGGAGAGAACGGCGACAGACCGGGACGCAACTCTACCTTCTGAGGAGGAGAATCATGGAACTAAAGCATTTGAAAGACCGATCGTTGAAGACCGCAGTTGCGACGTTGGTGGGGGCTTTTGCCGCCCTTGGCGCCATTGCCCCGGACGCGGTGCACGCGCAGGACAAGCCAAAGCGGGTCGTACTCCGCTTTGCGGCAGACTTCTCGCCGCCGCCGCATCCGGCCGGCATGGCGATGGCCTACTTTGCCGAGCGCCTGCCGCAGGTCATTCCCGGCAGCGAGGCGCGCATCTATTACGCGGGGGCACTCTATACGGTCCCCGAGGCGTTCGAGGCGATGCGCCAGGGCAACCTGGAAATGACCTGGCTGCAGGTCGGCAAGGCTGCGCCAGTCGAGCCCTGGATGATGACGATGGTGGGGCCCGGCAACATGACCACGGTGGGCGCGGTCGATTCGTTTGAGAAGACCAAGACCTACCAGATGATGGTCGAGCGCCTCGCAAGCAAGCAGGCAATCAAGGTATTCGGCATCGGCCACATGAGTTTCGGCATGGGCGTCGGCGGCAAGAAGCGCTACCTTTCACCTGACGATTTTTCCGGCCGCAAGGTTCGCAGCATGGGCCCGGTCGAGAATGCGTCGCTTTCGGCGTGGAAGGCCAACCCCGTGGTCATGGCCTTCGGCGAAGTGCCGACGGCGCTTGAATCCGGGGTCATCGACGGCCTGATGACCAGCATCGGCGGCTGGAACGCGGTGCGCGAGCAGGCGCCCTTCTACACCACCGGCGGCGCGGGTGCGTTCACCGGCGACTACTACATGGTGACTGCGAGCCGGCGCTGGTGGGACCGGTTGTCCCCCCCGACGCAGAAGGCGCTCGAGGGCGTGATCGCGGAGACCATCAAGGTGCAGAAGGAATACAACTGGTGCGTCGATCGCCTCACCTATGCCAAGTACGGCACCAAGGACCCGTCCAAGCCGGGCGTCTACTGGATGTCGCCCGGTGAAGTCGACAAGATGGTCAGCGCGGTGGGCAGCGCCTCGGCCGACTACGTGAAAACCAAGGTCCCGGCGGACGCGAAGCCCTGGGTGGACACCTTCGTGAAGGAATCGCGCGAACTGTCCAAGGCAAATCCCGTTGGCTCCTCCTGGATCGAGAAGATCGACTGCCAGAAGTACGCCTCGAAGATCATCATCAAGTAATCCGCGGGCGCAAAGGCACAGGGATCCGGCATGGAGAAGGCATACGTCATCTGGCGTGCGTTCCAGGACAAGGTACTGGAACGCATTGCCGCCATCACCATGCTGGGTTGTACCCTGCTTGCGCTGCTTGAGGTAGTACGCCGCTACATATTCGGGGTGTCCTTCGAGTGGCAGCAGGACGCCGTTACGCTGTTCATGCTGAGCGCGGTGTTCCTGTATTTCAGCAACGCGCAGCGGCGCGGCGCCCACCTGACAGTGACCCTGCTTTCCAGCGTACTTGAATCCTTCGGCCCGGGCGCCCTGCGCATCAACGAGTACATTCAGGTCCTGGTCTCGATCATTTCCTGTGTGTTCATGCTGCTGGTGGTGTGGTGGGGATTTACCGACGTTGAAGACAGCTTCAAGTATGCCAGCCGCAGCGAAAGCCTGTCGTTCCCGATGTGGCCGTTTCTGGTCGTGCTGCTTGTCAGTTTTGCGTTCATGAGCATCACGATGCTCTTCCAGGTTTATCGCGGCGTGCAGCATCTGCGCGGACACCGCGTGCTCGACGATCCGCCCGATGCGCTTGGCGGCGAGAAATTGCACTAAGCCGCTGCACGGCGCATCTAAAAGGTCCCGGAAATGCTGATAGTCGGAGTGGTTGGTCTGATGCTGCTTATCCTGAGCGTGCCGATCGGCATCGCGCTCAGCGCTTCGGCAGCAGCGTACATCCTCGTGGATCCGCTGCTCGAGCCCGAGGTCATCTTCCGGGCCTTCTTCAACTTCATCAACCGCTATTCGCTGATGTCGATCCCGCTGTTCATCTTCGCGGGATTCCTGATGGAGCGCACCGGCCTGATCGGCCAGTTGTTCCGCTTTGCCGACGCGCTGGTCGGCTGGCTGCCGGGCGGGTTCGGCATCGCAACCATCCTCGCCTGCGTGCTGTTCGCGGCGATTTCCGGTTCGAGCGTGGCGATGGCCGCGGCGATGAGCATCATCGCGGTGCCCGAAATGATCAAGCGCGGCTATCCGCCCTGGGTTGCGGGCGGGCTCGTCGCTACCTGCGGGGGAATCGCGATCCTTATCCCGCCCAGCATCATCCTGATCCTCTACGGCATCGTCACGGAGACTTCGGTCGTGCGCCTGTTCTTCGCCGGCGTGATTCCGGGCCTGTTGCTGGCGCTGGCCAACGTGGTGACGATCATCGGCTTGTCCTGGTGGCTGAAGCTGCCGAAGGGAACGTTCCGCATAGAAGCGCTCCTGCCGGCGTTCCTCGCTGCCCTTCCAGGATTCGGCATGCCGGTGCTTATCCTCGGCGGGCTCTATGGCGGGTTGTTTACGCCGACCGAGGCCGCAGCCGCGGCCTGCGGGTATGCGCTCGTCTACGGCGTGGCCGTTGGCGGGAAGAAATTCCTTGGTGAATTGCTGCCGGTCACCTATCGCGCGCTCAACCTGACCGCGGTGGTGCTGTTTCTGGTCGGCAGCGTTGGCGTGTTCCAGTTCCTCGCGTCCAACCTCTACTGGCCGCAGACCATCACCAAGATCGTCACAAGCTGGGGATTGACGCCTCTGGGCTTCATCTTCGCCTTCATCCTCGTCGAGATGATCCTTGGCATGTTCGTCGACGGCGTGGCGATGGTGCTGCTGACTGTGCCGGTGCTCTTCCCGGTGGCGATGGCGCTCAAGATCGACCCGATCCACCTCGCCATCATGCTCACCCTGACGGTAGAGATGAGCCTCGTCACCCCACCCGTCGGGCTGAACCTGTTTGCGGTAAGCGGAACGGCCAGAATCCCGGTCTCCGAAGTCGTCAAGGGCGCGGTCCCGTTCTTCCTTCTGGATGGCCTGGTGCTGCTGGCGGTGGTCTTTTTTCCGGGTCTGGCGACCTGGCTGCCGGGTCTGGTGGTCGTCGACGTCTTCAAGTAGGCGGCGGCAAGTCTCCGGCCGCTAGGCGGCGGCCATCTCGGTCGCCGCCCTGAGGCTCTCCCGGCAGTCGCGCACGATCCGTTCCAGCAGCTCGGCGCAGGTCGGGATGTCGTCGATCAGGCCGACCACCATGCCCGCGCTGACGATGCCGCCGTTCACGTCGCCGCTCCTGATCGCGACCTTGCCGCGCGCACCCGCCACCAGGTGCCGGACTTCCTCGAACTTCGCGCCGCTCTTTTCCATGGCCACCACCTCGTCCGACACCGCGTTCTTCAGCACGCGCGAGGTGTTGTGCATGGTGCGAAAGATCAGGTTGGTATCACGTTCGGTCGCCTTCACCAGCGCTGCCTTAACGTCGGGATGAATCGGCGCCTCAACGGTGCACATGAAGCGCGTGCCCATGTTGATTCCCTGCGCGCCCAGCGCCATCGCTGCCGCCATGGCGCGCCCGTCGCCGATCCCGCCCGAGGCGACGACCGGGATCTTCAGCGCGCGGACTGCGGCCGGGATCAGGATCAGGTTGGTGACATCGTCCTCGCCCGGGTGACCCGCGCACTCGAAGCCGTCGATGCTGACGATGTCCACACCATGACGTTCGGCCGAAATGGCGTGGCGCACGGAAGTGCACTTGTGCACGACCTTGATGCCGGCGGCACGGAACTTCGGTGCGTAGTCCCGCGGGTTGTTTCCCGCGGTCTCCACGATCGTGATCCCGCTGTCGATGATCACCTGCATGTACTCGGCGTACGGCGGCGGCGTGATCGAGGGCAGGATCGTCAGGTTCACGCCGAAGGGCTTGTCGGTCATGGTGCGGCAGCGCGCGATTTCCATTCGCAGGTCTTCAGGCGTCGGCTGGGTCAGCGCTGTCAGGATTCCCAGGCCGCCCGCGTTTGAAACCGCGGAGGCAAGTTCCGCAGTGCCGACCCACTGCATGCCGCCCTGGATGATGGGGTACTTGATGCCGAGCATTTCGCTGACTTTTGTCTTCATGGTCCCGGTCTGTCCTTCCTCGTAGGGTTTGACGTTGGAGTCGATGCGGTCGCGGCAATGGCCTAGCCCAGCACCGCAACCTTCTTTTTCTCGATCAGCCCGAAATCGATCTCGGCCCCGAGTCCGGGCCCCGTGGGCGCGTGCACATAACCTTCAGCGTCCATCCGGATATCGTTCACGAGCCCATACTTCTGCGCCGCGTCGGGCAGCAGCACCTCGAAGAACTGCGTGTTCCTGATCGCCGCGATCACGTGCAGGTTGGCGACGTTGTTAAGGGAGTTTCCGCCGTGGTGAACCTCGTAGTTCATGCGGAACGCCTCGGCCAGGTGCGCGGTCTTCAGGAGCGTGGTAATGCCGCCCTTTACGGCGACGTCGCCGCGCAGGTAGTCGGTGGCACGCTCGGTGATCCACGGGGCGTACGCGTCGAGCCCCGCCTGCGGATATTCGGTGGCCATGATCGGGATGTCGAGCTTTTCACGCAGCTTCACATAGTTGTAGATGTCCTGGTCCGCGAGAGGGTCCTCGTACCAGTAGAAACCGAGTTCCTCGATCGCGCGGCCCACCCGCATCGCCTCGGTGAAATCGTAGGACCAGGTCGAGTCGAGCATCACCGTGTATTCGTCGCCGACGGCCTTCCTGACCGCTTCACAGACGCGGATATCCTCGCGCCAGGCCTGCGGCGGGTGGATCTTGTACGCATGCCAGTGCGCGTCCTTCAGCTGCACAGCCTCGGCCGCGTACGCTTCGGGACTCGCCAGCACCGCCGAGCTCGCATACACCGGCACCTTGTGGCGAAACGTGCCGAGCAGCTGGTGGATCGGAAGTCCCGCAGCCTTGCCCGCGATGTCCCAGAGCGCCACGTCGACCGCGCCGATCGAGCGCACCGTGGTCGTGCGCACACGCTTCCAGAGCAACTGGTTCAGGCGCTCGCGATCAAGCGGGTCCTGCCCCATGACGATCGGCTTCAGGAACCGGATCAGCCCCGCGCCGTCCATGTCGGCCGGATGGAAGGCCGAGCCGAGGAAGGCGTGGCCGGTGATGCCTTCGTCGGTCGAAATCGCGAGCAGCCCCAGCTGGCTGCGCCCCGAGAACCGGCCGCTGTGCGCGCCGTAGCTCGTTGCGGGAATGTCGTCCCAGCCGAACAGGGTCAGCGTGACGTCAACGATTTTCATGAGCTCTCCGGTTTCGCCCTGAGGTGCACCGGCAACGCACTCGGGGTCATCGTGAAGGTGAACAGCTCCTTCACGGGCGCGGCATCCCGGTCGGGCTCCAGCGTGAAGTTCTTCGCCACCATCGCGACGATCATCTTGATCTCGGCCATCGCCAGGTAGCGGCCAGGACAGAAGCGCGGCCCGCCGCCGAAGGGAAAGAGCTTGCGCCCCGGGTCGCCGCCAACCGCGGTGCTTCCTGCTTCGAGCCAGCGCTCGGGCCGGAACACTTCGGCCTGCGGGAAATCTTCTTCCGAGCGGCCCGCGAGGCGGGTGATGACCATGACGGGCGTGCGCGCCTCCAGCGCCACGTCGCCAACCACGACGGGCCGGTTTGTCTCCAGGCCGAGGAACGGCGCCACAGGCTTCAAGCGCATGGCCTCGTCCACGCAGGCGTCGGTATAGGTGAACCGGTCGAGGGCGCCGAATTCGCGCAGCACGGGTCCGGCGCCGATTACCGCATCCGCCTCGGCAGCCAGGCGCGCGGCGACTGCGGGATCACGCGCAACGAAATCGAGCAGCCAGGCCATGGTGTTGGAGGTTGTGTCCTCGCCCGCGAATACCATGGTGATGGCGTTTCCGATCACGTGCCGGTCGGTGAACTCCGAACCCTGCTCGTCGCGAGCGGCAACGAAAGCCTCGAGAAGGTTGGTCGGTTTTGCGCGCAGCGCGGGATTGGCAGCGATGCGCTTGCGCGTCTCGGCGACGAACCCCGCCACCGTGGCGTGGATGCGCGCCGAGCAAGCATCCGCCTGTCGGTCGGCCGGCAGTTTGAAGTAGCGCCAGTGCGCAAACGGCGCGGTCAGCCGGCGCGCGATCCGGTTGAAGATCTGCTCGATATCGCTTTGCAGCGAATTGTCCGGGTGCTCGAGCGTATTGATGTCCTGGCCCATCGCGATCCAGATCGTCACGTCCAGTGTCCAGGCCTTGAGGTCGCGCAGCACGTCTACAGTCCGGCCCGCCGCAGTTGCCACCCGCCAGCGCGCGAGCAGCCGCTCGGTGAGCGCGACCAGGGTGGGAAAGAAGCCACGGATAACTTCCGGGGTCAGCGCGCGCATGACGAGTTTTCTCTGCATCTTCCAGTCTTCGCCCTCGGAGCTGAATACCCCCACCGTCAGGAGTTCGCCCGCGATGCGCGCTGAGCGCGAGGTGCGGCGGAAGGCATCGGGCCGGTCACGCAGCATGCCGCCAATCAATGCCGGGTCCGAGAGGATCAGCATCCGGCTCGGCCCGAAACGCACTTTGCACAGCGGGCCGAACTCCTGCGCCCAGCGCTCCAGGCTCAGGTGAAACTGCATCGAACTGATCTGGCGCATATTGCCGAAAAACCACGAGCCTTTCGGGCCGGGCAGGTCCTCGAGCGTGCGGGTGGCGCTCATACCGCCCCCTGCGGGCGCTGCACCAGGCGCTTGAGCAGCGGCCAGTAGGCGACCGGCAGCAGGCGCTGCAACCAGTCGAACAACTTCGCGTCCGGCCCGACGACGATCCTCGACTGCCCGGCCTCCACGCCGCGCAGGATGCGCGCCGCGGCCTCCTCCGGGGTCGTGCGGGCGAGCGTGTCGAAACGCGCGACCGCAGCCTCGGCCAGCGCTGGATCAACCGCCTGCGAGCGTCGCGCATGCGCCGCGATTCCCGTGCGTATGCCCCCCGGATGCACGCAACTCACGGCCACCCCCGTTTCCTCAAGCTCATGGCGCAGTACCTCGCTGAACCCGCGTACCGCGAACTTGCTGGTGCAATACGCCGCCTGCCCGGCGGGTGATATGAAACCGAACAGGCTGGAAATATTGACGATGTGCGCATGCTCCTGGCGCCTGAGCACCGGCAGGAACGCCTTGGTCATTCGCACCACGCCGAAAAGATTGATGCCGAGCAGCCATTCAAACTCCTCGAGCGACACCTGCTCGAACGTCCCCATCAGCGCCACCCCGGCATTGTTGAACAGCAGGTTGACGCGCGGGTGGTGATCAAGCACGGTCACCGGAAACTGCGCGACTGCGCCCGGATCCGACACATCAAGCCGGTGCTCGCTCACATGGACGCCGGTAGCGCGCGCCTGCGCTGCCGTCGCCGCCAGCGCTGCCGTGTCGATGTCCGCAAGCGCCAGGTTGCAACCACGCCGCGCCAGGCCGAGCGCGAGCGCAGCGCCGATTCCCTGCGCCGCGCCGGTCACCACGGCGACTTTTCCTGCAAACTTCTCCACCATCGGTCAGGCCCACCTCTTGAGTAGCTGGATCATGCGCGCAAATCGCGCGCGATACGGGGGATTGAACAGGGCGACCCCGTTGAAACGCGCCTGCCGGAACACCGGCTTCAGCTTGGAAAACGTCAGGAACCCGGCGTGCCCATGATAGGAGCCCATGCCGCTGGGGCCGACCCCGCCGAACGGCAGCGACTCCTGCGCGATGTGCAGCAGTGTGTCGTTCACCGTCACGCCGCCTGACACGGTGCGCGCAATGACGCGCCGCGTGCGCTCCGAATCATTGTCGAACAGGTACAGGGCCAGCGGCCGTGGTCTCGCGTTCACATACCGGATCGCCGCATCAAACTCCCGATAACCGACCACAGGCAGCAGCGGCCCGAAGATCTCGTCCTGCATCACGCGCATGCCGTCGTTCACCCCGGTCAGCGCCAGCGGAGGCATCAGCCGCCGCGATGCATCAGGCATTTCGCCATGCGCGGCGAGGTTCTCGACGGTCGCACCTTTCTCCTTCGCATCAGCGACGTATCTGCTGAGCCGCTCGAAGTGGCGCTCGCTGACGATGCTCGAGTAATCGGGCGTCGCAAGGATCTGCGGATACATCTGGGACACGCTATCGCGCGCAGCCGCGATGAACGCCCGCTCACTTCCTTCCGGGACGAGCACGTAGTCCGGCGCGATGCAGGTCTGGCCGGCGTTCAGGCACTTGCCTAGCAGGATGCGCGAAGCCGCATGCCGCATCGGGTAGCCGGGCGAAATGATGGCCGGTGACTTGCCGCCGAGTTCGAGTGTGACCGGGGTCAGGTTCCCGGCCGCGGCGCGCATCACCTCGCGGCCGATCGACGTCGACCCTGTGAACAGAAGATGGTCGAACGGCAGGCGGGAGAACTGCGCCGCAACAGTGGCGTCACCGTTGACGACCGTAACCTCGTCCGGCGCAAACACACTGGCTGCGCGCTCGGCGAATGCCGCGCCGAACGCAGGTGTGAGCTCCGACAATTTGAGCATTGCCCGGTTGCCGGCAACCAGTGCCGCGGCAAGCGGGCCCACCGCGAGATACAGCGGATAGTTCCAGGGAACGATGATGCCCGCCACGCCAAGCGGCTGGGGGATTACGCATGAACTCGCCGGCAGGAACCATTTGCCCGTCGCGCGTCGCTCGCCGCGCATCCAGCCCCTGCCGTGTGCAAGAGCATGTCGTATGCCGGACAGGCTCGGGAAAACTTCCAGCAGCTCGGTTTCCTGCCTGGAGCGGTGGCCAAAGTCCGCACTGATCGCCTGCGCGAATGTCTCACCGCCATCCTGGACCAGCCGCGCAAGGCGCTGCAGCAGGTCGGCGCGACGCTCCCACGGCACCTCGGGCTCCGCGACGCATGCCTCGCGCTGAAGGTCGAAGCGTTGCCGCAGGGTTCCGTGTTCCAATTCAGCTGCCCGCTGGAAGGCAGGTCATGTCCGCGCGTGGGCGGATCACCCGATCGATGTCTAGGTAGGATTCCACACCTGCAGTGTAAGGCCCCGCGCAGGGGCGCAGAACAGACACGCAGCCGGCCGAGCCCCCGCAGATGCTCGCAGCCTCGGAGTTCACGCGCGCGCCGCCGCCGCGATGCCTTCGCGCAGCCCGCGCAGGCTCCCGCCCTTCATCACCGAGCCCGGCAGCGGATGGCCGACGATGTCCTCGGCAAGTCGCCCGCATTCGCACAGGGCCTCAAGATCGATGCCGGTGGCGATGCCCATTTCCTCGCACATGAATACCAGGTCCTCGGTGCAGACGTTACCCGCCGCCCCCGCGTGACCGGCGAACGGGCAGCCGCCGAGCCCGGCGACGGAGGCGTCGAACTGCGTGACACCCATTTCCAGCCCTGCGCATGCGTTGGCGATCCCCATCCCGCGCGTGTCGTGAAGGTGCAACTCGACGTCCAGTTCGGGATAGCGTTCCCGCACCGCGCCCACCGCGCGCTTGATCGTCAGGGGCGTTGCCCAGGCCATGGTGTCGCCGAGCGACATGCGCCTGAGCGTCACGCCGTGCCCGGCCGCGATCCCGACCAGTTGCCCGACGAGTTCCACCAGGCGCGACACCGGCACATCGCCCTCGAAATTACAGCCGAACGCCGCCATGATCAACGCCCGGTCGACCTCGACACCCTTCTCCCGGTACATCTCCAGGATGCCGTGCGTCGCCGCAATCTGCTGCTCTGGCGTGCGGTTCTGGTTGCGCTTGAGAAACGCCGCGGACGCGGTCAGCGACAAAGACCCCCTGACCTCAAGCCGGCCGGTGGCCAGCGCGCGCTCGAAGCCCTTGTCGTTCAGCCAGATGCCCGAGTAGGCCACGCCCGGCTGGACCCGGATCGCGCGGACAACTTCCTCGGCATCGGCCATTCCGGGCACAGCCTTCGGGTTTACAAAGGAAACAATCTGGATATGTCTCAGACCGGTCATCGACAAGGCATCGATGAGTTCCACTTTTCGCGCCGTGCGGATAGGCCCTTGCTCGATCTGGAACCCTTCGCGCGGGCCCTCTTCCTTGATGTCTACCGCCCTTGGAAAATCTGCCATGCCAGCCTCCTCGTGTCCCTGCTTTCGTGTGCGCTCCGCATACGGCCGCAACCCCGGTCGCACCCCGTCATCCGGGAATACTTTGCCTGAAAGTGGGCGAGCCTGCTGACCGGACTTTTGGCCGGGCGCACGTGTCCGGGCGGTCTGCCAACGCTGATACACTCCGGGCTCGGGGCTGACACAGACCCCCATAAAAATCAGGACTCTGGAGGAGACATGAAAGTCACGCACAAGCTCGTTCTGGCCGCGCTCGCGGGTTGCGGTCTGATCGCCGCGCAATCGGTTGCTGCACAAACCACGCTCACGATGTCCTCGTGGGTGCCGCCATCGCACCACCTGACCACGGTCGTGCTGAAAGGCTGGGCCGACCAGGTCGAAAAAGCCACCCAGGGGCGGGTCAAATTCCAGATGCTGCCCAAGGCACCCGCGGCGCCACCGGGAACCTTCGACGCGGTGCGCGACGGACTGGTCGATGTCTCCTATGTGACGGCGAGCTACACACCGGCACGCCACATCCTCCCGCTGCTTGCCGAGCTGCCCGGGGCCGGCGCAACCGCTGAAATCAATTCGGTCGCCTTCTCCCGCATCCACTGGAAATACTTCCAGCCAATCGGCGAATACAAGGGCGTGAAGCTGCTCGGCGTGTTTACCCATGGCCCGGGCCAGATGTTCACCAAGAAGCCGATCAACAGCCTTGCCGACGTCAAGGGGCTCAAGATCCGCACCGGTGGCGGTGTGGCTGAAGCGGTCGCCAAGGCGCTCGGTGCCTCGGCGTTCGTGAAGCCTGCGCCGGAATCCTATGAACTGCTCAATTCCGGCGTGGCGGACGGGGTGTTCTTCCCGTTCGAGTCCATCAAGTCGTTCAAGCTCGAGACGGTGCTGGAGCAGGCAACGGTATTCCCGGGTGGCATGTACAGCTCGTCATTCGGCTTCTTCATGAACGAAGGCAAGTGGGACAAGCTCTCCAAGGCTGACCAGGACGCGATCTGGTCGGTGTCGGGCGAGCACCTTGCGCGCCACGCCGGAAAATCGTGGGACGCGGCTGACCTGGATGGTTTGGCAGCGCTGAAGAAGGCGAACGTCAAGATCGTCGAAGCCAGCGCCGCAATGGCCAAGGAAGTGGCTGAGCGTTCGGCGCCGATCACCCAGGACTGGATCAAGAAGGCCACGGCCAAAGGTGTGGACGGGGCAAAAATGTACGCTGAATTCCACGAAGAGCTGAAGCGGGTCGCCGCGGGCAAGTGATCGCCCGGCGCGCGCCGGACACTTCCCGGCTGGCCGTGAGCAGCCGGCCGGGAACCCCGATTCACCCTTTCCGGATGGTTTCCCCCCTGTGAGCAAGCAACCCGGTGCCTGGGAGCGCCTGTTTGACACGGCGCTCGGGCTGGCCGCCTCGGTGATCCTGTTCGGCCTGATGATCGTCACGTTCGTCGACGTGATCGGTCGCTATATCTTCAACCACCCGCTGCGCGGGGCCTTCGAGGGCACCGAACTCATGCTGCTGGTGCTGATCTTCGCCGGCCTGCCCCTGGTTTCACACGCTGATGAGCACGTGACGATGGACTTCATCGACCACATGCTCGGTGCGCGCGGCCGCACGCTGCTGATGCGGTTTTCGCACCTGGTCTGCTCTGCGATGCTGATGCTGTTGTGCTGGCTGATCTGGGACAAGGCCGGCAAGATCTCCGGCTACGGCGACACCACCGACGTGCTGCGCATCACGATCGGCCCGTTCGTATATTTCATGGCGATCATGATCGGGCTCGCAGGACTGATACACGCATGGAAGATGGTCTTTCCCGGCGCCCCCACGGCCGGCGGGCCGACGACTTGATGCGCGCCGCGCCGTGATCAAAGCCCGATGATCGAAGCACTGCTGGGCCTCGCGGCCATGATGGTGCTGGCGTTCGTGCGCATCCCGATCGCGTTCGCGATGGCCATCGTCGGGATCGTCGGCTATGCCTACATGCGCGACTGGCAGTGGCATATCGCGTTTGCGATGGCGCAGACAAAGATCTACGAGACCGGGCGCAACTACACGCTGTCGGTGGTGCCGCTGTTCATCCTG
>JBBQVP010000071.1:0-19612 GCA_038211455.1 Burkholderiales bacterium | reverse complement strand
CCGGCTTGTCCCGGCGATGGCGCGCAAGTGGAAGAAGTTCAACAAATTCCTCGAGGTGCTTGACCATGCGCTCGCGGCCTCCCCGCTGCAGTGCGCGAAGCAGGCGCGCGTGGTGGATTTCGGCTCCGGCAAGGGTTACCTGAGCTTCGCGGTGCACGACTACCTGACGAACACGCTGGGGATCGATGCGCGCGTCACGGGAGTCGAGTTGCGCGCAGACCTCGTGGAACTTTGCAGCGCTGCGGCGGCACAACTCGGCGCGGCGGGACTCTCCTTCGAGCAGGGCGACATCCGCAGCCATGCGCGCGAGCCGATCGACATCATGATCGCCCTGCATGCGTGCGACACCGCCACCGACTACGCGCTCCACGCCGGGATCCGCGCGGGCGCCTCGGTCATCCTTTGCGCGCCCTGCTGCCACAAGGAACTCCGGCCACAGATGCAGACACCGCCGCTGCTGCGCCCCATGCTCCAGCACGGCATCCACCTCGGCCAGGAGGCCGAGATGCTGACCGACGGGCTGCGCGCGCTATTGCTCGAATCCGAAGGCTACGAAGCGAAGATTTTCGAATTCGTCTCACTCGAACACACCAGCAAAAACAAGATGATTCTCGCGGTGAAGCGCGAGCAGGCCAACGATGGCGAAGCGGCGCGCGAGCAGATCCGCAAGATCAAGGAGTTCTACGGCGTTCGCACACAGAGTCTCGAGACGCTGCTGCAATCGGACGCCACAAACGATTGAGGCCCTGCGCCTTGCGGCGAAGGGCCTCGTCCTCGGCTAAGCGGGCCGATCAGCGGCGACCGCGTTCCCCGTACGGATATTCCTCCATGATCCTGCGGCCCGAGGAAATTCGATTCTGCAGCTCAGGCGGCAGTTGCGCATACTCGCCTGGCCCGAAGGTGCGGCATTCACCACGGAACCCCGCATCGCTGCAGAAGATCCAGTAGCCGGCATCGACCCGAAGCGAAGACGCCCGGTCGTTGAACTGTCCGTGCAGGTTGGCATCGCCTTCGTCGCCAAGCGGGTACGCCCGGCCTTTGAGGTTCGGATTCGCGTACAGGGTCGCAGTCGCGTGCCGCTGCCTTCCTTCACCCCGGCGGTCACTGCGCCGGTCGTTGTACGGCCGGGCGGAACTGATGCGGCCCTCGAGCGCACCCAGCGAAGGGTAGCGGCCCGGCCCGAAGACCTGGCAGGCGCCGCGATAGCCTGCGTCATCGCAAAGCTCCCAGGAGCCGCCTTCCACAACGACGGATTCGGCCCTGTCGTTGGCGCGCGTTCCGGAAAAATCGTCGACCGGCTGATCAATCGTGAAGCGGCGGCCGCGAAAATCCTTGTTGCCGTAGAACGTGACGCCACCTGACGTGGAAACGGCCGGCTGTGCGGCGGCGACGGGCACTGCCAGCGGCCGCGTGGAGCTGATCAGATTCGACCACGGGCCGAGGCTCGGGTAGCGGCCCGGCGCCAGGGTCGTGCATCCGCCGCTGTAGTCGATGTCGACGCAGACTTCCCATGCGCCGCCTTCGACGATCGCGGATTTTGCGCGATCGTTGAACCCGACACTGGGAAAATTGGCCAGCGCGCGCTCGGCGGTGACCTGTCGGCCGCCGAAATTCTCGGCCTCGAAAAACGTGACCCCCGCCATTGCCGTGCTTGCGGCCAGCGCGGTGGTGGCAAGGACGGATAACTGCAATAGTCGATTCATGGCTGCGGACTCCTGATTGAGAAGCCCGACCTTGGGCCGTTGCAAACGCGCGGTCTGTACGGCAGCGTACCCAGCACCGGAGGGTGTCACTTAGCGCGCAGTAAGCCCGCCATCGACCACGAGTTCCGTGCCCGTCACGAACGCGCTGGCGTCGCTCGCGAGGAACAGGATGCATTGCGCCACGTCCACGGCCCGGCCGATGTGGCCGAGCGGGTGCATCTGGGCCCAGCGCGCTTCGACTTCGGGTTGCATGCGCTTGTCCATGCTGCCGAGGATCCCCTGCGTCATCGGCGTGTCGATGATGCCGGGATGGATCGAATTCACCCGGATGCCCAGGCCCGCCTCGGCGCATTCGACCGCGCAGGCCTTGGACAGCAGCCGCACCCCGCCCTTGCTGGCGCAGTAGGCCGACTGGCGCGAGAAGCCGTTGAGCCCTGCCACCGAGGAGATGTTGACAATCGACCCGCCGCGCCTGCCCATCGCGGCCACCGCCGCGCGCGTGCCGAGGAACACCCCGTCCAGGTTCACGCTCATGACGCGGCGCCATTCCGCAAAGCTTGTCTCGGTGAGGCTCTTCACCAGTTCAATGCCGGCGCAATTGACCAGCACGTCGAGTGCGCCGAATCTTTCGACCGCATCGGGCACCGCGCGCGCCCAGTCCGCCTCGCTGGTGACATCCATCGCCACCGCGTGGCCGCCGGTTTCCTGCGCGGTGCGCCGCGCGCCGGATTCGTCAAGGTCGGCCGCGACGATCTTCGCGCCGTGGGCCGCAAGCAGCCGGGCCGCCTCGGCGCCGATCCCGGAGGCCGCGCCGGTAATGAATACGACCTTGTTGCCGAGTGAGTTCATGCTGCCGAGTGTCTCATACGTAGCCGCCTTGGCGCTGCCAGGCGAACACACGGCAGCAGCATCCGGGGCTTCGGCCGGTCCCGCGAGGGTCCGCGGTCAGGCGGCGCGTTTTCACCCGGATATGTATCAGTATCGATACACCGATTCACTTGGAACCCGCCCCAGTGCTTTGGTTCGTGTTTTAAAAGATTAAAATTAAGCACCCTACGTTCATGCGCCCGATACCCCGCTTCGGATTTCCGGACTGCCCGGAAAATCCGCGCGCGTCACCCTACAGCGACAGCACGTGCCCTTCGTCCGGCCTTGCCTGCCCGTCAAGCATCGCGCGGTAGATCCGCTCGACATCAGCAGTTCCTTTGCCACGAACCACTCGCATCCACGGGTAGTCCGGTGACCCGACACTTTGAAGAAACGCCCTCCACGCGACTGAAAGCCTGCGCTGCACTTCGTCCGGCCCCCATTCATCGTTGCGCTTCTTGATCTGCGCCGGCGCGAAAAACAGAGCCGGTCTCGGCCCAGGCAGGCCGCTGACGCCCGACAGTGCATCCCAGTGCGTGCCGCCGACCGAGCAGCTGTACTTGAGTCGGTCGGCGAAGTGCTGGTGGACCGCCTTGCGCACCGCACCGTCACCTGACATGTCCACATACACGGTCGGCGTTTCGCCAGGCAGCGCGGCGACCTCTGCATACGGCACCACCCGGTCGTAGCACCCGAGCGCCTCCACGAACGACACATTGGCGGGTGAAGTCAGCCCGATGATTTCCGGGCGCGCCCCTGACACACCTCGCCGCGCCAGCTGGAACGCCGTCCCGTAGGCGGTCTTGCTCGAGGCACTGGAGAGCACGACCGACTGCGCGCCGAAGAACGCGTTGTCGGCAAGGAAGTCGTCGATCAGGAACGAGGTGACGAACAGCGGCCGCAACAGCATCTGCTCGGCCTCGCGCGCCGGGTCGTACCCGGGGTCTGTCGTGGTTCGCAAGTAGCGGTTGTACACGGCGTGCAGCGGCTGCCTGTGCGGCGCGCCATCCGAAAACCCTGAGTCGCCGGTGCGCTCTGGTTGCAGCAGCAGGTGGCTCGACATCGGGAAATAGCCGTAGAAGCGCTCGCCAACTTCTACCGACTCATGCGCCGAGTCGAGGACAGTGCCAAATCCCCACACCGGGATGCGGCCCCAGCCCTTCGGCGCCGGGAAGAAACTCCAGTACGACATCGCCTCGCCAAACGCGGCGTACGTGACATTGTTGGAGGTAAACGCGAATGCGTCGATACGGAGCAGCACCTGCTGCGCAAGCACGGATCGCTGCACTTCAGCCGTAACGAACCGAAAATCCTGCAGATTGTCGCGCCGGACCTGAAAATCTATTGCGTTCGTCTCTGACATGCTCTCGTTCCGGCGTTAACGATCGCCCAGTGTCCGGCGGGCTGCCGCGCTACTGGTGCAAAACGCACCAGGACCCGGGGAGCTAGACGGCGGCTTCGGTCTCAGGATCGAAGTAGTGCAGCCTTGCCGCATCGAGCACCAGGCGCACCTTGTCGTGCATCTTGATGCGCACGCCGGGATCCAGCCGCGCCACCATTGCAAACCCACCGACGCGAAAATTGAGCAGCACCTCATTGCCCAGCGGCTCGACCACGTCGGCTTCCACTTCGAAGCTGAAATCGGCAAGGCTGGCAGCAGAGTCGTCCGCGCCGGCGAGACGCATCCGCTCCGGCCGCACGCCGAGGGTAAATTGCTTCCCGCCGTGTTTCGCGATTCTCTGTGCAGCCTCGGGTGGGACCTTGACGCGCAGGCCCTTTGCCTCGGCCCACAGCGCCCCGCCTGACTCAGCCACCGAGACGTCGGCAAAATTCATCCCGGGCGAACCCATGAAGCCGGCGACGAACTTGTTGGCCGGCCGGCCATACAGCTCGAGCGGCTCGCCCACCTGCTGGACCCAGCCATCCTTCATGACCACCACGCGGTCCCCGAGCGTCATCGCCTCGACCTGGTCGTGGGTCACGTAGACCGCGGTGGTCTCGAGCTGCTCGTGCAGGCGCTTGAGTTCCACGCGCATCTGCACGCGCAGTTTCGCGTCCAGATTCGACAGCGGCTCGTCGAACAGGAACACCTGCGGGTGGCGCACGATCGCGCGCCCGACCGCGACCCTCTGGCGTTGACCGCCCGAGAGCTGGCGGGGCTTGCGATCTAGCAGCGATCCGATACCCAGGATCTCGGCAGCCTCCTTCACCCGCCGGTCGATTTCATCCTTCGCGTAGCCGCGCATCTGCAGGCCGAAGGCCATGTTGCTGAACACCGTTTTGTGCGGGTACAACGCGTAGTTCTGGAACACCATCGCAATATTGCGGTCCTTCGGCGGCAGCTCGTTGACCACCTGTTCGCCGATCAGGATCTTGCCCGCGGTGATCTCCTCAAGCCCGGCGACCATGCGCAAGGTGGTGGTCTTGCCGCATCCCGAGGGGCCCACCAGCACGACGAATTCCTTGTCGCGAATCTCGAGGCTGACGCCTTTGACCGCGTGGAAACCGTTCTCGTATCGCTTTTCCAGCTCGCGAATCGTGACTGATGCCATGTTTGCCCGGCCCTATCCCTTGACCGAGCCGGAAAGGCCGGTGACGTAGTATTCAACGAAGAACGAATAGACCAGCGCGACGGGGATGGAACCGAGCAGAGCCCCCGCCATCAACTGCCCCCAGAAAAAGATGTCGCCGCGGATCAGCTCCGACACCACGCCGACCGGAACGGTCTTCAGTTCCGCCGAAGACATGAAGATCAGCGCGTAGATGAACTCGTTCCACGACAGCGTGAAAGCGAAAATTCCGGCCGACAGGATGCCCGGTATCGCCACCGGAAAGATGATCCGCACCATCGCGCCGAAGCGCGTCGCGCCGTCGATGCGCGCGCACTCCTCGAGCTCCTTGGGAATGGTCTTGAAGTAGCCCATCAGGAGCCAGGTGCAAAACGGGATCAGGAACGTCGGATAGGTCAGAATCAGCGCCCAGGGCGTGTTGCCCAGGTGCATGTTGCGGATGATGTCGGCGAGCGGGATGAACAAGAGCGTCTGCGGCACCAGGTAAGTGACGAAGATCGCCGTGCCGAGGAACTCCGAGCCGCGGAACTTCAGGCGCGACAGTGCGTAGCCGGCGAACATGCCGCAGACGAGCGAGATCAGGGTCGAGGCCATCGCGATCAGCATCGTGTTCCACAACCAATGCGGGAACGCAGTGGTCCTTAACAGGTCCTTGAAATGCTCAAGCGTAGGTTCTAGCGTCCAGAACGGCGTGGCACTGGCCTGTCGCCAGGTGCGGTAAAGCTCGCTGTCGGGACGCACCGCGGTCACTGCCATCCAGTAAAAGGGAAACAGAGTGAACACGATGAAGACCGCCATCGGAATGTAGAAGAAAACCCATTTTTTCCACTTGCGCTCGATCAGCATCGTCTAGGCTCCGTCCATGCGCTTCATGAACCGGAGCTGGACCCACACCACCGCGAACAGTACCGGGAACATGAATAGAGACAGCGCGGCACCCTCGCCGAGCAGCCCCGAGGCGACACCCACCTGGTAGGCGTACGTCGCAATCAAGTGGGTTGAGTTCGCCGGTCCGCCGCCGGTGAGTACGTAGATCAGCTGGAAGTCGGAGAACGTCTGGATCACCGAAAACACCACCACCACCAGCGTTACCGGCATCAGCAACGGCCAGGTGACATGCCAGAAGCGGTACCAGGCGTTGGCGCCGTCGAGCGCCGCTGCCTCGTGGAGGTCCGGGCTGATCGTCTGCAACCCGGCCAGCAACGTAATGGCGAAGAACGGCATGCCGCGCCAGGTGTTGACCAAAACGGCGCACCACATCGCCCAATCACCGTCGGACAGGAACGGCAAACGGTCGGTGATCACCCCGCTATGGAACAACACCCAGTTCATCACGCTGAACGTGGGGTCGAACATCCAGCGCCAGGCGAAAGCCGAGAGCACGGTCGGGATGATGAACGGCAACAGCATTGAGGCGCGCACCAGCCGCTTGAAACGGAAGTTGCGGTTCAGGAGCAACGCCAGCCACATCCCCAGCGCGAACTTGAAGATCGTCGCCCAGAACGTGTAGAACACGGTGTTCTTGAACGCGTTCTGGAAGATAGTGTCGCCCCAGGCCTTGGTGAAGTTGGCCAGCCCGACGAACTCGCCCGGGCTGCCCACCCGGATGCTGGTGAGCGAGAACCAGATCGCCATCACGAACGGGTAGGCGATGAACACCAGAAGTATGAGCACGCCCGGCGCGAGCAGCACAGCCGCGAGCAGCTTCTCGCTCTCGAGCATCCGGACCAGGCGCGAAACCCGGACATTCTCGCCAGGAAGCGCCACGCCTTCTACGCTTCCCGCGCCCGCGGCCACGGGATCCTTCAAGACCTGACGATCAAGTGTATATCTTCGAGAGCTCGCCTGCGGCCCACTTGACCGACTCCTCGGGCTTCATCTTGCCGCTCGCCGCCTGCGCGTACATATCGACGATGATGTACTTGTTCCAGGCCTCGGCGGCCTTTGCACCCGGCGTGCCGGCAAAACCCATGGGGCGACCCTGCTGCGACGCGGTCTTGAACGGAAGCATCACCGGGTCGTTCTTCCACATCGGATGATCTTCCCATTGGCGCGTCGGACCGATGGCAAACCCTTTCTGCACCACCACCCACTTCTCGTAATTGGCCGGCGTGTGCGCCCAGCGCAGGAACTCCTTGGCCGCCTTGGTGTTCTTGGAGTACTTCATCACCATATGCGTGAACGCCGTGTGATAGGGGTGCTGCCCGTTGGGCCCGGCGGGCAGCGCGGCGTGCAGGATGTCGGTATGCAGCGGCGCGCCTTTATCGGTCTTGAACTTGTCCGCACCGTTCAGCGCCGCCACGTAGATCGAGGCGCCGTTCAGCGTCGCGCAGATGTCGCCGGAGAGGAAGGCCCGGTTGTTGTTGCTGTCATCCCAGGCAAGCCCGCCTTCATCATGCGAGTCTTTCCAGAACTGGGTCATGAAGCGCACCGATTCGACGGTTTCCTTGGAGTTGAGCACGACTTTGCCCTTGGCATCGACTTCCTGGCCGCCGAAGGACCACAACAGCGGATAGGCGAACGACGGCGCGTCGCCGAAGGTGTGGCCGAGCGTCTGGCCGATCGGGCGCTTCATGGCCTTCAGCTTCTTGCCGGCCTCGTGATACTGCGCCCAGGTCTTGGGGAATTCCTTCACCCCGATTTCATCGAACCAGGACTTGCGGTACGCGATCATCCCCGGCACCGTCGCCCAGGGCATCGCCACCCACTTGCCACCGACCGTGCACATCGCCTCCGGCAGGCCGTAGATGCCGCCCTGCGCCTTGCCGACTTCCGCGGCGATATCGCTCACATCAACACCGCTCGATGCGTAGAGCTGCGGATAGTTATTCAGCAGCATGAAGATGTCGGGCCCGCTGCCGGACTGGATCGCGGCGGTGGCACGCGCCGGGATATCGTTGGCGTTCACGGTCTCGACGTTGAGCTTGATGCCAAGCGCCTTCTGCACTTCGGGCACAAAGACTTCGCGCAGCACCTTGTCCGCCGCGGGGACAAAATCGTTCCAGCGCAGGATGTGCACCGTGTTCGATTGCGCGAACGCCGGCGCTTGCTGCGCGCTGATGATGCCTTCGAGTCCGCTCGCCGCCACACCTGCACCGACCGTCTTCAGAAATGTTCTGCGCTTCATTTCCTCTCCCCCGAAAGAAACAACTCCGGCCGATGCGACCGTGGTAGCGCAATCTGCTCCCGGAAAATCGCAATGTCAATCGCCGGGGAAGCTGAAATCAGCGCGACATCTTTGCAGGGCAAACCTTGCTTTTGTGTCAGCAGAAGACGCGGGCGCCAATGCTGCTGTGGCCGCTCCAGGAGAAACTCCCGGTAACGCTTGCGGCAAGCGCAGCGGCGGTGAAGTCGCTGACAAACGCCGCGGCGAGCTGCACAGCAGCATCGGGAATACCCACCTTCGCGCTTTGGGCTATTCTTTGGGCTGTATCCCTTGGAATCCAAACCCCACCATGAGGAGTATGTCGCATTGGCCAAGCCCAACTTCCAGTATGAAAAACGCCAGAAAGAACTAGCCAAGAAGAAAAAGCAGGAGGAAAAGCGGCTCAAGAAGCTTGCCGCGAAAGCCGCCGGCGAGCCGAACGCTGAAACGGGCGATGCGCCCGAAACCGACGGAACCAACACCAGCTCCCCGGGGCCGCAATGAAATAGCCCGGCACGCCGGGCTATTTTCCAGTCTCCGGAAGCAAAGCAGCCGCGAAGTGCGGCGCCTGCCGGATCTCCGCGCCTAGGCGGAGTACGCCACGACCTTCTGGGTTTGCGCGCCCAGCCCCTGGATGCCGAGCTTCATCACGTCGCCGGCCTTCAGGAACACCGGGTCGGGCTTGATGCCCATCCCGACCCCGGGTGGCGTCCCGGTCGTGATGATGTCGCCAGGCAACAGGGTCATGTACTGGCTGACGTACGAGACCAGGTGCGCGCAGTCGAAAATCATGGTCCGCGTGTTGCCGCTCTGCATGCGCTTGCCGTTGAGGTCGAGCCACATGTCGAGGATCTGCGGGTCACTGATTTCGTCAGTGGTGACGAGCCACGGGCCGATCGGCCCGAACGAATCGTAGCTCTTGCCCTTGTCCCACTGCGATGACTGCAACTGGAACGCGCGCTCGGACACGTCGTTCACCACGCAATAACCGGCGACATGCGCGAGCGCCTTTTCCTTGGAGACGTGCAGCGCCTTGGTGCCGATCACGATGCCGAGTTCGACTTCCCAGTCGAGCTTGGTGGACGCCGGCGGCTTGATCACGTCATCGTCCGGCCCGCTGATGCACGTAGTCGCCTTGCTGAAGATGATGGGCTCGGAAGGAATCGCCATCCCGGCCTCCTTGGCGTGGTCCGAATAGTTCAGGCCAATGGCCACGAATTTTCCGATGCCGACGTAGGGCACGCCCATGCGCGGGCTACCTGTCACTACTGGCAGGCTCTCGGGCTTGATGCGCGCCAGGTTCTTCAGGCCACGCGGCGAGATCTCGTTCGGCCCGATATTGCCAACGACTTTCGACAGGTCGCGCAGCTTGCCGTCCGCATCGATCATGCCCGGCTTCTCAAAACCGTTTTTTCCATAACGACACAACTTCATTGCAATCTCCCTTTGGAAACGTTTGTGGTTGGGGAGGGGGTAACGGGGGAACCGCCTAAGGTTCGGGAGCCGCCGCTCCCGGGCCCTGCGTTCCCCTGTTCCGTTCCTGCTTCCCTTAAATAGTCATCCCGCCGTCGACAGAGTACATGTTGCCGGTGGCGAATTTCGACTCGTCCGATGCAAGGAACACGAGGATACCCGTGATGTCGTGCACGCTTCCCAGCCGCCCCATGGGCTGGCGGGCGATGAAATCTTTCTTCGCCTGCACCGGGTCGGCAAAGGCGTTGATCCGATCATGCAGTGAAGGCGTATCCACGGTGCCCGGACCGATCGCGTTGCAGCGAACGCCCTGCTTCACATAGTCGGCGGCAATTGCCTTGGTCAGCCCGATCACGGCCGCCTTCGAGGCACCGTACACGAAGCGGTTGGGCAGCCCCTTCACGCTCGAGGCGATCGAGGACATGTTGATGATCGAGCCGCCTCCCTTCGCGAGCATGGCAGGCAGGAAGGCCCGGCAGGTGTAGTACATCGAGCGGACGTTCAGGTTGAAGCTGAACTCCCAGTCCTTGGGGGTGCACTCGAAGATCGTGCCTTGGTGCACGTAGCCCGCGCAGTTGAACAGGATGTCCAGAGCGCCGATGTCCTTCGCTGCGGCGTTGACGGCGGCCTCGTCCATCACATCGACGACACGGGTGCGGATGCCGGGCCGGCCTTCGAGGCTCGCCAGGGTCTTGGCATTGACATCGGTCGCCCAGACGGTGGCGCCCTCCTTGGCGAACACCTCTGCGGTCGCGCGACCGATTCCCTGTCCGGCCGCGGTAATCACCGCCACTTTGCCCTCGAGTCTGCCTGCCACTGTATTCTCCGCGCCGGTTGATGTCGGGGAGCGCGGATTATAGCAACGGCCCTGCTGCTGCAATGCACCACATTGCGACTTCACGCCGGGCCTGTGTTGCGCGAAGTAAAATCGACAGACCATGCACGGCGTCACGTACTGCGCGACGCCGTGCGAACCGAACGGCATGGGAGCGACCAGGCGATGAACCAACTCGATTTCAAAGGCCGCACAGCGATCGTGACTGGCGGAATGCAGGGCATCGGCGCCGCCATCGTCCGGCGACTCGAAGCCTCCGGTGCCAAAGTGCGGGTCTGGGACCTGGACGCGCCCGACAAGGTCGACGTCGCCGACCCGGAATCGGTCGGACGCGCCACGGCAAAAGCGGTCGCCGACCTTGGCCGCATCGATGTGCTCGTGAACAACGCCGGCATTGCGGGAATGAACAAGCCCACGGTCGACTATCCGGTGGAGGAATGGCTCAAGGTTCTTTCGGTGAACCTCACCAGCCAGTTCCTGTGCTGTCGTGCCGTCGCACCGCACATGGTGGCGGCGAAGTACGGGCGGATCGTCAATATCGCCTCGGTCGCAGGCAAGGAGGGCAACCCGAACGCGGTCGCGTACTCGGCCTCCAAGGCGGGCGTGATCTCGCTCACAAAGTCGCTCGGCAAGGAACTCGCGCAGACCGGCGTGCTGGTGAACTGCGTGACCCCGGCGGCCGCCAAGACCGCGATCTTCGACCAGATGACCGAGCAGCACATCAATTACATGCTGTCTAAGATACCGATGAACCGCTTCGTTCAGGTCGACGAGATCGCGGCGCTGGTGTGCTGGCTGGCTTCGGAGGACTGCTCGTTCTCCACAGCCGGGGTGTTCGACATTTCCGGTGGCCGAGCCACCTACTAAAAGGGAGAGTAAAGATGGGAGTCAAGCACAGGTTCATTGTCGCGGCCACGCTGGTGGCTGCACTGGCCGCTCCGCTGGCCAGCCATGCACAACAGAAGCTCAAGTTCGCGCACGTATACGAAACTTCCGAGCCGTATCACACGTGGGCCGTCTGGGCCGCGGGCGAAATCGCGAAACGCACCTCGAACCGATACACGATGGACATATTCCCGGCATCGTCGCTGGGAAAGGAAACCGACATCAACCAATCCCTTACGCTAGGCACGGTTGACGCCATTTACACCGGCCAGGCGTTTGCCGCGCGCACCTACCCGCCGCTCGCGATCGGCGGTGCGCCGTACATGTTCCGCGACTTCGATCACTGGAAAAAATTCTCGGAAAGCAAGGTGCTTTCCGATCTGGAAGACGCCTATTTCAAGAAGAGCGGCAATCGCCCGATCGCCGTGACCTACTACGGCGTGCGCCACACGACCGCCAACAAGGCCATCATGACGCCTGCCGATATGAAAGGGCTGAAGCTGCGCGTGCCGGACGCGCCGCTCTACGTGATGTACCCGAAAGTGGTAGGCGCAAATGCCACGCCGATCGCCTTTGCCGAGGTGTACCTGGCGCTGCAGAACAAGACGGTCGATGCCCAGGAAAACCCCCTGCCAACGATCGAGGCGAAGAAGTTCTACGAAGTCCAGTCGCACATCAACCTGACCGGCCACATCACCGAAATGTTGCTGACGATCGTGAGCGGCCAGCTCTGGTCGAAGCTCTCCGACGCTGATAAGAAGTCTTTCGAGGCGATATTCCGGGAAGCGGCTGCGAAGGCCACGGCGGATATCGCAGCCTCGGAAATCAAGCTGGCCGGAGACTTCACCACCAAGTACCACAAGACGGTGGTCAAGTCGGATCGCGCGGCTTTCAAGGCGGTTTTTACGCCCTTCCACCTCGGGCCGGACGCGACCTGGGACAAGGCGCTGTACGAAAAGGTCCAGGCGATCAAGTAGCGCACCTGCTGACGGGCAGGCCGGATGTCCACGCACGCACCTGACATAGACAGCGAAACCGAGCACGTCCTTGGCGCGGATGGGGAATTCCACGTCACTGACGAGCCGGTCGACCTGTCGGTCTACGCGTGGGAGGACTGGATCGCGTTCAGCCTGTTCTGGCTGCTCGCGGCCACTGTCTTCTACCAGTTCTTCACCCGCTATGCGCTCAACGACTCGGCATCGTGGACCGAGGAGATCGCTCGCTACCTGCTCATCTGCACGGTCTTCGTCGGCGCCACGGTGTCAGTGCGCAAGAACACCCACATCCATGTAGACATCTTCTACCGCTTCATGCCGCGGCCGCTTGCGCGCGCGCTGTCGACACTTGTGGACGCGGTGAGGGTGGTCTTTTTCGGCTACGCGGCGTGGCTCACCTGGCTACTGATGGGCAAGATCGGCCGGCAACAGATGGCGATCATTGACTGGCCGATCGGAATTATTTACGGGTTCGTGCTGTTTGGATTCGCGCTGATGTTCTTTCGCTCGATTGTCGTGGCGATGCGGCACTGGCGCCAGGGATTCAGCGTGCTCGAACGGCCTGAAGCCGCGGGCAGCGAGCAGGCATGACTGCCGTACTGCTGATCTCCTTCCTGGTCCTGATGTGCGCGGGCGTGCCGGTCGCGCTGGCGATGGCAGGCGCCTCCCTGTTGTATGTGATGCTTTCGGGCACCGTGCCGGATTTCGTCGTGATTCACCGCATGGTTAACGGAATCGACAGCTTTCCACTGCTCGCCGTGCCGTTTTTCATCATGGCGGGGAACCTGATGAATTCCGCCGGCATCACCAACCGGATCTACAACTTCGCCCTGGCGCTGGTCGGCTGGCTGAAAGGCGGGCTGGGTCACGTTAACGTCATCGGGTCGGTGATCTTCGCCGGCATGTCGGGCACCGCGATCGCCGACGCAGCGGGCCTGGGTACCATCGAGATCAAGGCCATGAAGGACCACGGCTACTCGACCGAGTTCGCGGTCGGCGTGACTGCCGCTTCGGCCACGCTGGGGCCGATCATCCCGCCGTCGCTGCCGTTCGTTATCTACGCGATGTTCGCGAACGTTTCCGTGGGGCAGTTGTTCCTGGCCGGCATCCTTCCAGGCGTCGTCATGACGATCCTGATGATGCTGACGGTCGCCTACTTCGCGCACAAGAACAACTGGGGCCGGGACGTCAGTTTCAGCTGGTTGAAAATCAGCAAGGCATTGCTGGAGCTCGTGGTGGTGGTCGGATTCCCGACGGCAATCTGGCTGGCGACTCAGGCGGGCAGCAATCCGAACTGGACCTTCACCGGCGCGATCGTGGCGTTGCTCGCGGCCGACCGCTTCTTTCGCTTCAATGCCGTACTCCCTATCATGACTCCGGTGCTGCTGATCGGCGGCATGACGAGCGGGATCTTCACCGCAACCGAGGGCGCGATCGCGGCCTGCGTCTGGGCCATGTTCCTCGGCCTGGCCTGGTACCGGACGCTGAACTGGAGGATGCTGGTGAAGGTGGCGATGGACACCATCGAGACCACGGCGACGGTCCTGCTGATCGTCGCGTCTGCCTCGATCTTCGGCTGGCTGCTGACGGTCACGCGGGTCACCGACTCGGTGGCCGAGCTGGTGCTTGCGTATACCCACAGCCCGGCGATGTTCCTCCTGCTCGCGAACCTCCTCATGCTGTTCGTCGGCTGCTTTCTCGAGCCGACCGCGGCGATTACCATCCTGGTGCCGATCCTGCTGCCGATCTGCCACAAGCTGGGCATCGACCCGGTGCATTTCGGCCTGGTCATGGTGCTCAACCTGATGATCGGGCTGCTGCACCCGCCGATGGGCATGGTGCTGTTCGTGCTCGCGAGGGTTGCCAAGCTGTCGCTCGAGCGGACTACAATTGCGATCCTGCCATGGCTGTTTCCGCTGCTTTTGAGCCTGGCGTTGATCACTTACGTGCCTGCCATCTCGCTGTGGCTGCCGCGCAAGTTTTTCTAAGGGGCTGACCATGCTGCAAGCCGCTGACCTGACGATTCGCCTCAATCCCGTCGATGACGTCGTCATTGCGCGCGTAGAACTGCCCACCGGCACCATCCTGGTCCAGGAGGCCAACGTGCGCGTCAACGCCGTCGTGCCGGCCGGGCACAAGGTCGCAGTGCGGGCGGTGGCCAGGGGAAATCCGGTGCGCCGCTACGACCAGATCATCGGCTTCGCATCGCAGGACATCGCTGCCGGCGACCATGTGCACGTCCACAACCTCGCAATGGGCGACTTCCAGCGCGACTATGCGTACTGCGTGGACCAGAAGCCTACGCAGTACATCCAGCCGGGCGCCACGTTCCAGGGCATCGTGCGTGCCGACGGCCGCGTCGCGACGCGCAATTACATCGGCATCCTGACGAGCGTGAACTGTTCGGCCACGGTGGCGCGCATGGTCGCGGACCACTTCCGCAACCGCCTCCAGGATTTCCAGAACGTCGACGGCGTGGTTGCGCTGACACACAAGTCGGGCTGCGGGATGGCCTCCGAGGGCGAGGCCATGGACCTGTTGCGGCGGACCATGGCCGGCTACGCGCGACACCCGAACTTCAGCGCGGTCCAGGTCGTGGGCCTGGGATGCGAGGCCAACCAGATCAGCAGTTTCGTCTCGACCCAGGCGCTCAAGCGCGGCGCGCAGTTTTCCACCTACACCATCCAGGGCAAGGGCGGCACGATGAAGGCAGTGCGCGAAGGCATAGCGCGCGTCGAAGCGGCGTTGCCCGAGGCCAACAAGGCCGTCCGCCAGGCGGTGCCCGCAAGCCACCTGACCCTCGGACTGCAGTGCGGCGGGTCGGATGGCTATTCCGGCATCAGTGCCAACCCGGCGCTCGGTGCCGCCGTCGACCTGCTGGTGCGCCATGGCGGCAGCGCAATCCTTTCCGAAACGCCGGAGATCTACGGTGCCGAGCATCTGCTGACCCGCCGTGCGGTCAACCGCGAGGTCGGCGAAAAGCTGATCCGCCGCATCCGCTGGTGGGAGGAGTACACCAGCCGCAACGGCAACGAAATGAACAACAACCCTTCCCCCGGAAACAAGGCCGGCGGCCTCACCACGATCCTCGAGAAATCGCTCGGCGCGGTGGCCAAGGGCGGCACCACCAATATGGTCGATGTGCTCGAGTACGCCGAACCTGTGAAGGAGAAAGGGTTCAACTACATGGACACGCCGGGCTACGACCCGGTCTCGGCCACCGGGCAGGTCGCCGGCGGGGCGAACATGATCCTGTTCACGACCGGTCGCGGCTCGGCCTACGGTTGCAAGCCGGCGCCTTCGCTGAAGCTTGCGACCAACAGCTTCCTGTTCGGCCACCAGGAAGAGGACATGGACCTCAACTGCGGCACCATCGTCGACGGCAAGGAGTCGATCGAGGACGCCGGCAAGCGGATTTTCGACCTGATCCTCGAGACCGCCTCGGGCAGGAAAACGAAGAGTGAAACCTGGGGATACGGCGAAGACGAGTTCGCGCCCTGGGTCCTCGGCGCAACGATGTAATCAAACAAAGAGAAATCATGTCGACACTTGGTTTTCGCATTCTTCCGTCTCCCGCTCGTGCGGCGGGGCACCTTCTGCGGGCCTTTGCGAACCTGCCCACATCCAATATTAGCGACAACATGCTGCGCCACTACGGCGCGGCAGCGCGCCTGCGCCCGTTCCATCGTGGTGGCGTGCTGGTCGGCACTGCCTTTACCGTGAAGACACGGCCGGGCGACAACCTGCTCACGCACAAGGCCATCGACATGGCCGCCCCCGGGGACGTGATCCTGGTTGATGCCGGCGGCACGCTAGACCAGGCGATCATCGGTGAAATCATGTCCTCGCATGCGCGCAAACGCGGCATCGCAGGACTGGTCATCGATGGCGCGATCCGAGACCTGGATGCAATCTCGGCAAGCGATTTTCCGGTCTACGCCTGCGGCGTCACCCACCGCGGCCCCTACAAGGACGGTCCCGGCGAAATCAATGTCCCGGTTTCGATTGCCGGGATGATGGTGAATCCGGGCGACATCATTGTGGGCGACGCAGACGGCGTGGTCGCAATCCCTCAGGCAGACGCCGAGCGCATCATTTCGCTGACTGTAGCCCAGAAGGCAAAGGAAGAGGCGTCGCTCGCAGCGATCGCGCGCGGCGATATCGACCGCAGCTGGGTGGACAAGCTGTTGCTGGAAAAAGGATGCGTCCTGCCCTGAAAGCGCAGGTCATCCGGGTGCCACCATTACCCTCTCCCCGCGAGGAGTCGCCATGGCCAAAAGCAATGCCGGTCTGCATGCAGTGTCGTTCGCACTTGCGGCACTCGTCGCCCTTCCCTGCTTCGCCGCGCCGAAGAAAGTCCAGGCCCCGGGCGGTGCGCTTGCCTACCACCGCGATTCCGGCAGCTTCGGCTTCTCGGTGAATGCCGCGACGCCACGGATCGCCAAGGAGCAGGCGCTCGCGCAGTGCGGGCATCCGAAATGCGAGGTCGTCGGGAGCCTGCGCAATGACTGCGGCGCGATCGCCAACGGACCGAAGCGCTTCTACGTGACGCGCGGCGTGACACGGCAGGAGGCTGAAACAAAAGCGCTCCGGCTTTGCGGCGAGCGCTGCGCGATCGTCGGGTGGGCGTGCACGCGCTGATCACGCCTGCCCCTTGCGCTGGTTCGCGCAGGCGCTCAAGGTCAAAAGGTGAAAAAATTCCTCAGAGATTGTAAGAAGCGATAGACGGCACGCGTCCGCATTTGGTCAAATTCGCACCTGGATGCTGACCATCATGCAACTACCGATCACACTTCTCCTCTGCGCGCTGCTCGCTCACACGGCAGCCTTCGCTGGCGTGCCGGCGGCGGAGGCATCGGCAAGCACGTCACGCGCCTGCGTCAACATGACGGTAACCGCCAATGACATCGCGAGTTTCGGCGACCGGGGAAGGCAGCAGTACCGAATTCGCTTCGAAAACCGCTGCGACACGGTGCGCATCGTGTACTGGTGCGCGGAAAACCCTTCGAGAACGCTGACGACCAATTCGCCCTGCGTGCATGCCAGCACGTCAAATGCCGGGATTGCGGCGCCCCTCTATGCCGTCGTCAGACAACGCGAATTCCAGTGGACATTTCCGCCGGGCACCCGCATTCGCTTCGTCGACTGCAGCGACTCAGCCTACCCGACCAGCGATTTTCGCTGCAGACCCGCCGTCTCACTGCGCTGATCTGCCGGCCGGGCATGCGAAAATGCCCTGGCCATGCTGACGCAATTCCTCCCGCAGTTCGACGCGCAGTTCCTCAGCCAGCATCTGCCTGAGATAGCTCTCGCCGCAGCGCTGGCCTGGGGCAGCGGCCTGCGCCTGTATGCCGTGCTGTTCCTGGTCGGATTGTCAGGCCAGGCGGGCTGGCTGGATCTGCCACCGCACCTTGCCGTCCTCGCCCAGCCGCTGGTGCTGTTTGCAAGCGGCTTCATGACGCTGGCGGAGTTCGGTGCCGACAAGATTCCCTGGCTGGACAGCGTGTGGGACGCGATCCACACGTTCATCCGCGTGCCGGCGGGCGCGGCGCTGGCGAGCGCAGTGTTCGGTTTCAGCGATGTGTCGGTTGCGGTGGCATCGGCCATACTCGGCGGGACGATCGCAGCCGGAACCCATTTTGCCAAGGCCGGCACGCGCGCCTCGATCAATGCTTCGCCCGAGCCGTTCACGAACTGGTTCGCCTCGTTTTCGGAGGATCTTGCGGTTCCCGCCGGACTCTGGCTCTCGATTGCCCACCCGGTCGCCTTCCTCGTCGCGTTGGCGCTGTTCGCCATTGCGGCCGTGCTGCTGATTCGCGCAATCCTCGGTGGCCTCGCGGCGCTGGCGCGCGGGCTGCTGCGCCCCAGGGAACGGTCAGGCGGAATAGACTAGGGGCATGTCAGCCAGCGGATCACGGATACCACGCTTTTTCATCGATGCGACGCTCGGTCCGGGCGCGCACTTGCCACTTCCGCGGGAGGCCGCACATCACGCCCTTCGCGTGCTGCGATTGCGCGAGGGCGACAACCTGACGCTGTTCAATGGTGCCGGCGGGGAGAATGAGGCCCGGATCGTGCGGCTGGGACGGGATGCGGTCGAGGTTGAGGTCGGGCGGTTCTCGCCGCTTGAGCGTGAATCACCTCTCGCCGTGACCCTCGCGCAGGGAATCTCGGCCGGCGACCGCATGGACCTCACGATACAGAAGGCAGTTGAACTGGGTGTGGCCGCAATACAACCCCTGATGGCCGAGCGTTCGGTCGTGCGCCTGAAAGGCGACCGCAGCGACTCCCGCCGCCAGCACTGGGAGCGGGTCGCAGTAGCGGCCTGCGAGCAGTGTGGTCGCAATCGCGTGCCATTGGTTGCGCCTGCACTCGCGACACACGACTATCACGCCCCGAAGGACGCGCTGAAGCTGCTGCTGGCGCCGGGTGCGCGTATGGGACTGCGCAGCGTGATCGGGTCGGAGGGAAAAGCGATCGTGCTGGCCACCGGGCCGGAGGCCGGGTTCAGCCCCCGCGAGGAAGCCTTCCTGATCGCGGACGGCTTCATCCCCGTCCACTTGGGCCCGCGGGTGTTGCGCACCGAGACCGCGGGACCGGCCGCGCTTGCGGCGCTGAACGCCCTGGCCGGCGATGCGTGACGCCCCGATGATCGTGACGCTCCCATGACCAGCGCGAAGAAAAGGGTGCCCAGAACGCTCAAGGTTCCCAGGGCGCCTGCCGGCCGCGTACGCATCCGCGATCCGCAGCGGACCCGGGAAAAGATCCTGAAGGTTGCGACCCAGGAGTTTGCGCTGCTCGGCTACGACGGCGCTCGGATCGACGGCATCGTCGCGCGCTGCGGCATCAGCAAGAACCTGCTTTACCACTACTACCCGAGCAAGGAAGACCTGTTCGTCAGGGTGATGGAGCGGGCCTACGCCGCCATGCGCGCGCGCCAGAACGACGTCACCATGCTCGGGCACGACCCGATCGCCGACATGCGCGCGCTGGTCGTCCACATGGTCGAGCATTTTGCCGAGCAACCCGAATTCATCGCCCTGCTCGCAACCGAGAACATTCACAAGGCACGTCACATCCGCCAATCGGCGGTCATCCGCGGCATGTACAACCCGCTCAAGGCGACCATGCAGAGGGTG
>JBBQVP010000070.1:0-19884 GCA_038211455.1 Burkholderiales bacterium | reverse complement strand
CGAACTGGCCGATCAGGCTGGCGTCCTTCTTCTGGTCCCCCGTGAGGCGGTCGAGAAATTCCCGCGTTCCGGAGCGCGCGATCGTGCCGATGTTGGCGATGACTTCGTCGCGCGACATGCCAACGCCGTTGTCGGCGATGGTGATCGTGCGCGCGTCCTTGTCGAGGCTGACCCGGATCTTTAGCTCCGGGTCCGATTCGTAAAGGGCGTTGTCCGCGAGCGCCTCGAAGCGCAGCTTGTCCGCGGCATCGGAGGCGTTCGATATCAGTTCCCTCAGGAATATCTCCTTGTTGCTGTAGAGCGAGTGGATCATCAGCTTGAGGAGCTGCTTGACCTCTGCCTGGAAGCCCAGTGTTTCCCGGGATGCCGTTTGCGTCATTTCCTGTGCCTTTCGTCTGGTACGGATGAAATTGATCCGCTTGAGTTTGGGGCGGTGCCCCGGGATTTCAAGTCGGTTCGCCGGTAGAATCCGGCTTCCCGTGAATCCCCGAGATCGCTCAGCTTTTAACTCCGGACTGCGTGCCGCCTCGCCGGTTCTGCTGGGAGTTTTCCCGTTTGGCCTGGTGACCGGGGTCGCCATGGTCGCCGGGGGAATCCCGCCGCTCGAAGCCATACTGTACTCGTTCGTGGTGTTCGCCGGTGCCTCACAACTTGCGGCCACGCAGTTGCTCGGGGTGGCCGCACCGGTCGCGGTGATCGTCCTGACCGCATTCTTCATCAACCTCCGGTTCGTGATGTACAGCGCCTCGATGCGGGCGCACCTCGCGGGTCGGCCCCTGCGCTGGCGCCTGGGCCTGGGCTACATGCTCTCGGACAATGCCTATGCGCTGTGCATCACGCGCTATACGCAGCACCCCGAGGAAGGCGAAAAGCAGTGGTACTGCCTTGGTGTCGCGCTGCCCATCTGGGTCGCCTGGCAGGTCGCAACGACTCTCGGTGTGATCGCCGGCTCCTCCGTGCCACACGGCTGGAAGCTGGAGTTCGCCGCGCCGCTGGCATTCATCGCGATGTCGGTTCCACTCCTGCGCGACCGCGCGATGGTGGCCGCCGCGCTCGCCGCCGGTGTGACCGTGGTGCTGGCCCACCCCCTGCCCATGCGGCTAGGGCTGGTGCTTGCCGCGGTGGCCGGCATTTCGGCGGGGCTGATGACCGAGCGCAGGACTGCATGAGTACTGGCACCATCTGGCTTGCAATGCTTGGCATGGGCGCGCTCACGCTGGGACTTCGCTCGTGCTTCCTATTGCTGCCCGAGAGGTTCCAGCTGCCGCCGCTGCTGCGTCGCGCCCTGCGCTATGTGCCCGCGGCCGTGCTGACTGCGATCTACGCGCCCGAATTGCTGGTGCATTCAGGGGCGATAGACGCGTCGCCCGGCAATGCGCGCCTTCTGGCCGGCCTGGTCGCGATTGCGGTGGCATGGTGGCTGCGACGGACGCTGTTTACAATCGTTGCCGGCATGCTGGCTTTGCACCTGTTCGACGCGATTCCGGGATGGTTTTTTTGAACCTACCGGCAGAAAATCCATCCAAACACAGTCCCGGAACCAACCCAGACCCCATATGATGAATCGCGCCCGCCCGCTGCTCCAGTTCGCTCTTGCCGCCCTGATCTCGGTCGTCACCCTCGCAGCGCATGCCGCCGGGCCGCAGAAGGTGGTGAGCATCGAAGGAGTGACCGAGTACAGCCTCGCAAACGGACTGCGCGTCCTTCTGGTACCGGACAAGTCGGTCGATACGGTGTTGGTCCATATGACTTACCTCGTCGGGTCCCGCCATGAGGGGTACGGCGAGAAGGGCATGGCGCACCTGCTGGAGCACATGCTGTTCAGGGGCACCCCCACTCACCCGAAAATCAAGGACGAATTTTCACGCCGGGGAGCGCGCTACAACGGTACCACTTCGTACGATCGAACCAACTACTTCGAGACCTTGTCAGCCACGCCGGAAAACCTGGGCTGGGCGCTCGGCGTGGAAGCCGACCGGATGCTCAACGCATTCGTCAGCAGGGAAGATCTCGACAGTGAGATGACCGTGGTCAGAAACGAGTTCGAATCGGGCGAAAACAATCCCGCAGGCGTCCTGCGACAGCGCATGACCCAGCTTGCGTACCCCTGGCACAACTACGGAAATTCGGTGATCGGTGCGCGCTCGGACATTGAAAACGTGCCGATCGCCCGCCTGCAGGCGTTTTACCGGACCTATTACCAGCCGGACAACGCCGTGCTGACCGTTGGCGGCAACTTCTCTCCGGAGGCTGCGCTGGCGTTGATCCAGGAGCACTTCGGTCCGCTTCCGAGGCCGAGCCGCAATCTGCCGGGCCTCTACACCGTCGATCCGACCCAGGACGGCGAGCGCAGCGTTGTGCTGCGACGCACGGGCGATACGCAGATGGTCGCAGCCCTCTACCGGGCTCCTTCGGCGGGCCATGTGGACTACCCGGCAGTCGACGTTCTGGTGCACGTGCTCTCCACCGCACCCACAGGCCGCCTGCATCGCACCCTTGTCCAGACAGGGCTGGCCAGTTCGATCTGGGGCGGGGAAAACTCGCTGCATGATCCGGGATTCATGTATTTCGGGGCGCGCCTCCTCAAGACCGAGCCCGTCGAGCCGGCGCGTGATGCGCTCCTGAAAACTCTTGAGGAGAGCGCGCGGGAACCCGTCAGCGCGCAGGAGGTGCAACGCGCCAAGACCGCTCTGCTAAACGATTTCGACAAGTATCAGAACGACTACGCCGCTCTGGTCAGCGCCCTGTCTGAATTCAGCGCGATGGGTGACTGGCGCCTCTTCTACCTGTACCGCGACCGGCTGCGCGCAGTCACGCCCGAGGACGTGCATCGCGTGGCAAGCAGCTACCTGAAGCCCGCAGCCCGCGTTCTGGGGACGTTCATCCCGACTGAGAATCCGGCGCGCGCCGAGATTCCGTCTCCGCCTGACCTCAGCAAGGCGCTTGCCGGCTACACCGGCGGCAAGGTACCGGAATCGGGTGAATCCTTCGACCCTTCGCCGGAGAACATCGAGGCACGCCTGATTCGCAAGACGCTTGCGAACGGCATCCGCGTGGCACTCCTCCCGAAAAAGACACGGGGGGGAAACGTGGTTGCGAGCCTTGCGCTGCACTGGGGCGATGAGCAGAGCAAGATGAACCGCGGCAACTCTTGCAACCTGGCTGGCGGCATGCTGATGCGCGGCACGCAAAATCACACCCGCGCGCAACTCAAGGATGCGTTCGAGAAACTGAACTCGGACGTTTCCGCCGGGATCTCGGGCGCCAGCATCGATACGCGCCGTGCCCAGTTCGCCGACACGCTCCGCTTGGTGGCCGAAGTGCTGAGGTCTCCGTCTTTTCCATCCGACGAATTCGCCGAACTCAAAAAATCATCGATCACTCAGGTCGAAAGCCAGCGCAAGGACCCGGGCGCGATCGCCTCCGAACAACTCGCGCGCTATCTCGCCCCCTATCCGAAGGGCCATTGGATGCATGTCCAGTCCATCGAAGAGCGGCTGACAGATTTGAAGCAGGCGAGCCTCGAAGACGCCCGAAAATGCTACTCGGATCTGGTAGGTGCAACCGGAGCGGAGTTTTCTGCGATTGGCGACTTCGACCCTGAGACCACGATGAAGCTGGTGGAGGAACTTTTCGGCGACTGGAAGAATCCGGCACCGTATTCCAGGATCCCTTCCGCCTTCTTTGACCGCCCGCCGACGGAAGAAGAAGCGCGCACGCCAGACAAGGCGAATGCCGTATTCCGCGCTGGGGCCAATATCCCCTTGCGCGACGACGATCCGGATTTCCCGGCACTCATCCTCGGAAATTATCTGCTTGGCGGCACCATGGCAGGTCGTCTGCCTGCCAGGATCCGGGAAAAAGAGGGGCTTTCCTACAGCATCTATTCGACGTTCTCGGCCTCACCACTGGACAAATCGGCGAATTTCGGAGTCTCGGCAATCTTTGCGCCTCAGAACAGGCGAAAAGTGGAAAACGCCGTCAAGGAGGAAATCGACCAGGTGCTGCAGCAGGGCTACACGGAAGCAGAAGTGACCGCTGGAAAGAGCGGTATTCTCGAAGCAAGGAAACTTGCGCGAACCCAGGACCGTTCCCTGCTTGGCCGGCTTGGCATGTACCTCTTCGCCAACCGCTCATTTGCCTGGGACATCGATTTCGAAAGGAAGATCGCCGCACTGACCCCGACCGAAATCCGCGACGCGCTTCGCCGCCACCTGGACGCCGCGAAACTCAGCGTCCGGATGGCCGGCGACTTCAAAAACTAGCTATTTCTTCAGAAGGTCGCGAATTTCCTCGAGCAGGAGTTCCTGACGTGGCGGGGCGGCTGTCACCGCCGCAGCCGCGGGTTCCTCGCGCTTGAGGCGGTTGATCAGCTTGACCGCTACGAAGATTGCCCATGCGATGATCAGGAAGTCCACGCAGGTCTGGAGGAACTTCCCGTATTTGAGCGTAGCCTCGCCGAGCTTGAATGTCAGGCTGGCAAAGTTCATTCCGCCCATGAGTGTTCCAACCAGCGGCATGATCACGTCCTCGACCAGCGACGCGACAATTTTCCCGAAGGCACCGCCGATGATCACACCGACGGCCAGGTCGACGACATTCCCCTTGATCGCGAACTCCTTGAATTCCTTTACCACGCTCATCTTTTCTCCCTCTTGTTGATTGGCTTATTCTATCGGCAGGTATTGCACGCTGACGATTTCAAGCTCCTCTGCGCCGCCGGGACTGCGCAGCGTCACACTATCGCCTTCGCGCGCCTTGATCAGTGCCTTCGCGATCGGGGAAATCCATGACACCCGGCCACGCGAAGCGTCGACCTCGTCGAGGCCGACGATCGTAATGGTCCGCGCGCCGGCAACCCCTTGCCCCCCAGACTGCGTTCGCAGCGCAACTGTCGCCCCGAAGAAAATCTGGTCCGAATCGCGCCCCGCCGAGTCTACGACCTCGGAATTTTCCAGTCGCCTGATCAGGAACCTGACCCTCCGGTCGATCTCCCGCAACCGGCGCTTTCCGTAGATGTAGTCACCGTTCTCCGACCGGTCGCCGTTCGAAGCAGCCCACGACACGGTGCGAACGACTTCCGGCCGCTCGGCCTCAACCAGGTGCTTGAGTTCGGTCCGCAGTCGCGCATACCCTGCGGGAGTCATATAGAAACGATCTACCGGCGGGGATTCCGGCTCCGGCAAGGCTTCATCTTCGGCGTCATCCGCCTCCCGTGTAAAAGCCTTCGACATCCGGGGATTCTACCTTCCCTGCGGTTTGCACCCGGCCGACATGTCCCACTTGCCATCGCAGCGAGGCTTGCCCAGAATGGCGCTCTACGATAAAAAAGGCCGGGGAGGCCTCATGGCAAAGGACAAGGACGATCTGCTGTCGCGAGTAAAGCTGAGGGAGTGGGCGCTCATGGCCCTGATTACCCTCGCTGCGGTCCTGGCAAACTGGCCTCGCGAGATGCTGGACGAATACGGGATCAACCAGGGCTGGCTGGTCGGGGCGCTGCTGTGCACCGTCATATTCGGCCTGTTCCTTTACCTGAAATTCTTCTTCTTTCTGGCAGTCGTGCTGCTGATCGCCGGTGCCAACATGCCGGAACAGATCGCCGACGGATTCAACGTTTCCAAGGTTCCGCTGATTCTGGCACTCGTTGTCCTGGTCGGAATCTCGCTCATCAACTATGTCGTCAAGCTGCTGCCGACCGGTCTTGAGCCCAAGCCCAAGGACAAGAGCCCCGAGGGCGTGCGCGCCATGTTCTATGCGATTGAAAAGGGAAACCTGGTCTACGCACAGAAAGTCATCAGCATGGAATTCGACCCTAACCTGCGGCACGAGAACGGCTACACGCCTCTCGCGTACGCGGCGATGAAAGGCAATCCGCAGATGGTTGAACTGTTCCTGCGAAACGGGGCCAACCCGCTACTCACCACCAAGGATGGCGACACGCCGGTCGAACTTGCGCTGCGCATGGGCCACTCCGAAGTGGCCGACATACTGAAACGTGCGCGCCAGGAGGCGGAGGCACGCGCGGCCGAGGGTGATAAGCCGCAGGCCGGAAAGGCTTTGGCCGCCTGACCTCGCCCCGCGAGCCGACTCCTGCACGTCGCGCGAGGCCGGGTTGCACCCGGGCCTTACGCCTCCTCCAAAGACTGGGGGCATGCGGCGCATAGCCGCCATCCGTCGCGGCGTGCCTGCTCCGGGATCCACCATTGACCGCTGGCAGACGCTATTTCCCTCGTTCCGAAAACCCGCGGATGCTGAGTGGAAATAGAAAAAATTATCGTATAAACAAAGATCTAAATAATCTTGTTGAAGTGGTATCGGATCGGAGTACATTGGTCGAAGAAAAAGGATCCCTACTGTATATAATGCCACCCCGCCCCGCGCATGCGACGAGCACATCAGCCGGGACGCAAAAGACCAACAAAAGCGCAGAGAGCGAACGCCATGAACGACAAGGTACGAGACAACCTGATTGCTGAATTGCCAGGCCAGGACGTATGCCGGGAAGTCCTGATAGAGAAGTACGCCAAGGACAAGGAAACCTCCATAGATGAAGTGCGGCGGCGCGTGGCGCGCGCTCTGGCGGCCATCGAACCGCAAGATCGCCGCGCACAGTGGGAGCGCCGTTTCCTGCAGGCCCAGGAAGACGGATTCATTCCTGCCGGCCGGATCAATTCAGCCGCTGGCATAGAAATGCAGGCGACGCTTATCAACTGCTTCGTGCAACCTGTCGGCGACTCGATTTCCGAGGTGGTGGACGGCAAACCCGGCATTTATACGGCACTGCAGGAGTCAGCGGAAACCATGCGGCGCGGCGGTGGCGTCGGATACGACTTCTCCTCGATCCGTCCGAAGGGCGCCGAGGTAAAGGGCACCCAGTCCCGTGCCAGCGGTCCGGTCTCGTACATGCGGGTTTTCGATCGTTCGTGCGAGACCGTGGAATCCGCCGGGGCGCGCCGTGGCGCCCAGATGGGCGTGCTGCGCTGCGATCACCCGGATGTCGAAGAATTCATCCACGCAAAGGATCAGGGCGACCTGGCCAACTTCAATATCTCCGTCGGCGTAACGGACGCCTTCATGCAGGCAGTGGAGGGCAACGGCGAAGTTGAACTGACCCACAAGGCGCGCCCCGGTAGGGAGCAGTCCGAGGCTGGCGCGTACCAGCGTGAAGACGGCATCTGGGTCTACCGCAAGATCCGCGCGCGCGAGCTCTGGGATCAGGTGATGCGCTCCACCTACGACCACGCCGAGCCGGGCATCCTGTTTCTTGACCGCATGAACCGCGATAACAACCTGAATTACTGCGAGACCATTGAAAGCACCAACCCCTGTGCTGAACAGCCCCTGCCCCCGTATGGTTGCTGCTGCCTCGGATCGATTGACCTTACCCGCTTCGTCAAGGCGCCGTTTGAGGAGAAGGCCGCGTTCGACTTTGAGAAATTCGGCAAGGTCGTCGAGGTGTCAGTGCGCATGCTGGACAATGTGCTTGAAGTCACCGCCTGGCCCCTCGAACAGCAGCATCAGGAGGCCATGGCCAAGCGCCGCGTTGGCCTGGGCTTCACGGGCCTGGGCGACGCACTGATCATGCTGCGTCTGAAATATGACGGCGCGGAGGCACGCGCGATGGCGGCCAGGATTTCCGAGGCGATGCGCGACTTTGCGTACCGCGCCTCGGTCGAGCTTGCCCGCGAGCGCGGCGCCTTCCCCCTGTTCAATGCCGACCTGTACCTGTCCGGCACCAGCTTCGCAGCGCGCCTGCCGGATGAGATCAAGACACTGGTCCGCCGGCACGGCCTGCGCAATTCGCACCTGCTGTCGATCGCGCCCACGGGAACGATCAGCCTCGCATTTGCAGACAATGCATCCAATGGCATCGAGCCGCCCTTCTCCTGGACTTACACTCGCAAGAAGCGCATGGCGGACGGCACATTGAAGGAGTTTCCGGTAGAAGACCATGCGTGGCGGCGCTACCGCGCAAGCGGCGCCGACATGGACCACCTCCCTCCCTGGTTCGTGACCGCGCTCGAATTATCGGCCTCGGCCCACGAGGAAATGGTCGCGGCAGTCGCACCTTTTGTGGACACCAGCATTTCCAAGACAGTCAACGTCCCGGAGGACTACCCGTACGGGGAGTTCCAGGATCTCTACTTCAAGGCGTGGAAGTCCGGCCTCAAAGGGCTGGCGACCTACCGCCCGAACAGCGTGCTGGGATCCATCCTTTCCGTCGACAAGCCCGCGGAAAAGCCGCAGGACTTCCGCCTGGACGACCGCAACCGCCGTATCGAGATCAAGTCCGTGCCGGCGCCGGTGCTCTCCAGCCTTGCCTGGCCGGGTCGCCCGAACCTCGCAGGCGGGAACGCGGCGTGGACCTACATGATTGAGCACCCGCATGGAACTTTCGCGGTGTTCGTCGGCCACGTCGACTCTGCCGATGGTTCCCATGCCGGGCGCCCCCACGCGTTCGAAGTCTGGGTCAACGGGGCCGAGCAGCCCCGCGGCATCGGCGCATTGGCCAAGACGCTCTCGATGGACATGCGCGCCAACGATGCGGGCTGGCTCAGGCTGAAGCTCGAATCGCTTGCGAAGGCCGCCGGCGACGACGCCTTCGACATGGCATTTCCGCCCAACGGCGAGCACAAGCGCATGCCGTCGGTGGTTTCAGCGCTTGCCCAGGTGGTGCGCTGGCGGGTAGAACAACTCGGTGCGCTGACCGAAGGGGGTCCGACCCCGGTACTCGACGCGATGTTCAGCCTGAAGGAACCCAAGACCGGCACCGACGGCACGATGTCCTGGACCGTGGATGTCCTCAATCCCGGCACCGGTGACGACTTCGTGCTCGGGCTCAAGGAAATCACGCTGCCAAACGGAGTGACGCGGCCCTACTCGATGTGGCTGTCGGGCGAATATCCGCGCGCACTCGACGGGCTGTGCAAAATCCTTTCACTGGACATGCGCGTGCTCGATCCGGCCTGGATCGGCATGAAGCTGCGCAAGCTCATTGCCTATCCGGAACCGCTCGGCGATTTCATGGCCTTCGTTCCGGGGGAGAAGCGACAGCAGACCTGGCCCTCGACCGTCGCGTACCTCGCCCGGCTGATCATTCACCGCTACGCAATGCTCGGCATCCTGGCCGAGGACGGCACGCCCCTTACCCAGGTCGGCATCCTCGGCGTGGCGCCCGAGAAGGGAGCTGCGCAGGTAATGAAAGGTTCGGCCTGCCCCGAATGCGGCAACCACACCATGATCCGCAAGGACGGCTGCGATTACTGCACCGCCTGCGGCTTCGTCGGCGTCTGCGGATAGGAGACAACACCATGCACAGCCTGCGCCTGCTTGCGCTACTCGCCATTGCCGCACTGATTTCCGGCTGCGGCTCGATGAACGTCGTCTCGGATGGCGCTGACGGACGCCTGATGCTCCGCGGTTACGATCCGGTGTCTTACTTTAACCAGACAAAACCCGAGCCGGGCCAGCCTGAAATCAAGGCCGAGCACGACGGCGTGACCTATCGGTTCGCAAGCGAAGCGAACCGTCGCACCTTTACCAGCAATCCCGCCGCATACGTGCCGCAGTTCGGCGGGTTCTGCTCCAATGGCATGGCCTACGCGGTGCCGATCGCCGGCCAGACCGACAACTACAAGATCATCGGCGGGAAACTCTACATGTTCGGCGGCTACCGCTCGAAGCTGTACTTTGAAATGGACCAGGAGAAGAACCTCAAGCTCGCGCAGCACTATTGGGACAGCGAGGTCAAAGATTCCAACTGGCGGATCCAGTCCTGGAAGCGGGTGTTCTTCGCCAAGGTGGCGCATTACAAGACAAATGCGGAACTGGCGGCGGAGTACGAGAAACGGACCGGCAGGAAGCCCTGAGGGATGTTTCCGGAAACGGAAAACTAACTGGCTTGAAGTCCGCTCCTGAAGCCGGTTTATGGTTTTGAAAGTCAGACTTTTCTATCTTTCCCTGCCCCCCTCCTGCAACACTTTCTGTACCGGCGACAGCAGGTACTCGAGCAACGTGCGCTCACCCAGCTTGATCTCTGCCACGGCCTGCATCCCGGGCGACAGGGCGTAACTCACGCCACGCGACTCGAGCGTCTGGGTCTTGAGCTCGACGATCGCCCGGAATGCGAGCGGTCCCATGGGTCGGTCGCGGCCGAAAAGGGCATCCGAACGGGTGTTGGCGCTGGGCGCCTCGGTCGCATCCGCGCTCACCTGCGTGACCGTCGCATCCACCATGCCGTACTTCTGGAACGGATAGGCGGAAAGTTTGACCTTGACGGGCTGCCCGGGCTGGACGAATCCAATGTCGAGGTTTGACACCCACACCTCGGCACGCAGCGTTTCGCCGACGGGCACCAGTGTCATCAGGATCGTACCGGGAGATACCACTGTGCCGGGCGTATGCGTTGCGAGGTCTTTGATGAATCCTGCCTGCGGGGCGCGCAATTCAAGCAATCGCTGCCGGTGCCGAACCTTGGCAAGTTCCTGGGTAACCCGCGCCAGCTGCAGCGCGGTCTCGGTTCGCTCGACCTGCAGTTGACGGCGGTAATCTGCAGTGATCTGCTCGATCTTCTCTTCGGATTGCCGGATGCTCGCCGCATTGGAGCGGATGATGAACTCCTGGCTCTTCAAGTCCTGTTCCTTCTCTATGCGCTCCCTCGCCTTGTCAGTGGCCAGGATTCTTCCCGCATACCCCACGCGCGCAAGCCGGGCAAACGCCGCCTCCTGCTCCCGATAGTGTGGAAGTACGGCCTGCAGCTTGTCGCGCACCTCCTCTGCGCTGGACATGTCCAGGCGCGCCTTGTCACGCAGAGTCCTTTCCTGCGCCAGTGCGTTCCGCCAGGCAGCGATATTTGCGCTGTACTGCGCCACTGCGGGTAAATACAGTTCCGGCGGGTCGCCCGCCTCCTGCACGATGGGCGCGCCGGACAGTTCTGCATCGATTCTCCTGAGGGAAAGGCGCTTTGTATGGAACTCCCCGGACAGCGTATTGGCGTCTGCTCCCGCCAGCGCAGCATCCATGCGGACAAGTACCTGCCCCGCCTCCACCTTCTGGCCCTCGTCGACCAGGATTTCCTTTACTACGCCCTGCTCGGCCGGCTGCACGATCTTCAGGTAGCTCGAGGGCACCAGCTTCCCGTCGGTAACGGCGACGATGTCGAGCTTTCCCACGCCAGCCCACACCAGCAGTGCCGCAAGCATGACCAGCATCACCTTGAGAACCGCTCCGGCCAGCGGCGCAGGAGGCGAGGTCTGCAACCTGAGAAGCGGGGGCGAGAATTCCTCGGGAACCGAAGTGCGGGTCGATCCCATAGCATGCCTCCCTTCCTCGGTGCCAGCCTCAGGCCGCACCGAGCGTAACGGTTTCGTCGACGTGAAGTCCTCTCGGGACCTGATGCGCGATGAACAGCGTCGCGACTTCGTTCTTCAGCCGGTTCACGGTATCCGCGAGTCGCTCGGCCGTTGGCGCGTCGAGACTCGCGGTGGCTTCGTCAAAAACCAGGATCTTTGGCTTCTTGAGCAGGGCGCGCGCGATTGCAATGCGTTGCTTCTGCCCGCCCGACAGCCCGACGCCGTGCTCACCGATCACGGTGTCGTAACCAGCGGGCATCCTGTCGATCGTGTCGTGGATCTCCGCGGTCCTGCAGGCCCGGACTACGTCCTCCAGCCCGGCGCCCGGGCTCGCCGCGATCAGGTTTTCGTACAGAGTGCCGGAAAACAGGACCGTCTCCTGCGGCACCACGCCGAAATAGTGCCTCAGCTCGTTGGCCGGCAAATGCCCGATATCCCGGCCGTCGATGCGGATCGCACCCTCCATCGGCGGGTAGTAGCCAAGGAGGAGCTTGGCCAGGGTGCTCTTCCCCGTGCCCGACGGCCCGGTCAGCACCGTGATGCATCCCGGCCGAAGCGCCAGCGAAAGGTTGCGGAACAGCCAGGGCTGGTCCGGTGCGTAGCGGAATGACAGGTCTTCGACCGAAACTTTCACCGCAGTCCCGGGAGTGCGCGACGCAAGGACTGAATACGGCTCGGGCGGCGCATCCATCACGTCGCCCAATCGCCGCACTGCAAGACTTGCGTGCTGAAATTCCTGCCACAGCCCGGACAGGCGCATCATGGGTTGTGACAGGCGTCCGGCGAGCATCTGGAACGCGACCAGCATGCCGATCGTGAACCCGGAATTCTCCATGACAAGCAGTGCGCCTACGCACAGGATGGACAGCGTCATGACCTGCTCGAGCGACGCGGCCACCACCCCGTAAGTGTTGGAGATCTGACGGGTCGAAAATCCTGCGGAAATGTAGGCGGCCAGCAATTCGTCGTAACGCGCGCGAAGCAGGGGCTCCATCTGCAGCGCCTTGACCGTCTCGATCCCGGAGACGTACTCCGTCACGAACGCTTGATTTCGAGCGCCGAGGAGAAACTGCCTGTTCAGCCGCGCCCTCAGCACGGGCGTCACCAGGGCGCTCAGTATTGCGATCGCACCCAGCACGGCCAGCGCGATCAGCGTCAGCTGCCAGCTGTACCAGAACATGACGCCAAGAAACACGACCAGGAACGGCATGTCGAGCAGAAGCGACACCATCGCGCCTGCCAGGAAGTCCCGGATCGTCTCGACCGCATGCAGGCGCGCGATCAGGGTGCCTGTCGGGCGATGCTCGAAGTACGGCATCGGCAGCCGCAGGAGATGCCAGAACACTTCGCTGCCCAACACGGCATCGACCCGATTCCCGGTGTGGATCAGCATGTACTGCCGCAACCAGCTCATTCCCGAAGAAAAAAGCATGAACATCAGCAGGCCCACGGCAATCAGTGCCAGCGTGCTCTCCGTCTGGTGAACGACCACCTTGTCAATCACCACCTGAGTGAATAACGGCGTTGTCAGACCGACGACCTGCAACGCGAGGGATGCGGCGAGTACGCTGCGCCACACCGCCTTGTGCTTCAGCAGTTCCCTGGCGAACCAGCGAAATCCGAATGCGGTCGGGGGCTCCATTTCTGCCGCGTCGTGCGAGGGTTCTGCCGGATCCCTGGCCACCCGCAGCAGGAACGGTCCGACCTGGCGTGTGAATTCCGCAAGCGGAACAACCTGCGGTGCGGCGATCCTCGGCGCGAAAAACATCACCCGCCCTTCATCCGCCCGCGCGACCAGCACCGGCTCCATGCCATCGCCGGTCGAACGAAATGCGACCAGCGGATAGTGTGCGTTTGGCCAGTTGAAGCCGCGCGATTCCGCTTCCCCGAACCTGAACCCGTACTGCTTCGCAGATTCGCGCAGCGTGCGAACGGTGTAAGGAGGCGGAAACAATTGCATTGCGAGCGCCGGATTCCAAGGCTGCCGGTGCGTCTGGCAAAGGCTGCCGAGGAGCCAAAGCAGGTTCTCCTTCGATAGCGCAGAACTCGAACTTAAACTCGCGTCCATGTCCGTCCCCCAGTCCCGTCCGGAGGGGATTGTTCCCGAGCGCGCGGGCCGGCGGTATTGCCGAAACGGTCTAGAACGTTTTCCCGCCTGGATCAATACCGAGACGCGCGGCGACGACGATGGCCTGGGCGCGCGTATTCACTGCCAGCGCCTGGAACACCGCATGCGTATGCTGCTTGGCAGTGCTGTCGGAGATGCCGAGCTTCAGCGCGATTTCACGGTTCGACGAGCCCTTCAGTATCAGCTGCAGTACCTCAAACTGCCTGCCGGTGAGGACGGGTTGCGTCGGCAGTTCGGCCAGGACCTGGGGCGGGATGTAGATCCCACCTGCGATCACGATGCGAAGGGCTGCGACAACCACGTCTGGCATCGACGTCTTCGGAATGTAGCCGACCGCACCCGCTTTCAGCGCCGCGGTGACCAGCACGCCTCCTTCAGTGGCGGATACGATGGTGATGCGCATTGCAGGAAACGCCCTGCGGAACCGGTGCAGAACTTCGATGCCGGAAAAATCCGGCAAACCGAGATCAAGCAATACGAGCGCATCCTCGGCCAGTTGCCGGCCAAGTGCGAGCGCGCCTTCCAGGTTATACGCGTCGCTGATTCGCGCCTCAGGCAGAACCGCGCGAACCGCGTTGCCCAGCGTCTGGTGAAGAATCGGATGATCGTCGACCACGAGCACGTCCATGGACGTCTCCCTGCCACGCATGCCATCGGAATGTTGAGACCATGCTACACGCGCGGAACGCCGCGAATCGCCCGGCTAAGCCGTTCGGCCTAGAGACTCTTGCAATGTTTGACGATTTGGATCAGCCGCGCGCGTTTGCGCGCACGACCGGCACGCGCTCAACAAGAGCGCGTCGCGGCACCAGCCTCTGGCGGTCAGGGCCCTGCTCGCCTGAGCCCGCGCCGTGGATCGCGGCTCAGGCGATCGCGCTCGTGTCGAGCTTCGCCCCGGTTTTGGCGGTGACTTCGTCGAGCGTCACTGCGGGGGCCAGCTCGATGAGCTTGAGGCCGCGCGGCGTGACATCGAGCACGCCGAGGTCTGTGATGATCCGGTTTACGACCCCGGTGCCGGTGAGCGGCAAGGAGCATTCTCCGAGGATTTTGTGCTCCCCATCGCGTGCCGTGTGCTCCATGAGCACCACCACCCGCTCGACCCCAGCCACCAGGTCCATCGCGCCCCCCATTCCCTTCACCATCTTGCCGGGAATCATCCAGTTCGCGAGATCACCGGAAGCCGAAACCTGCATCGCGCCAAGGATCGCGAGGTTGATGTGCCCCCCGCGGATCATCGCGAACGAATCCGCGCTGGAGAAGAAGCTGCTTCCGGGAAGCGTGGTCACGGTCTGCTTGCCGGCGTTGATGAGGTCCGGATCGACCTCCGAATCCAGCGGGAACGGCCCGATGCCAAGCAGCCCGTTTTCCGACTGCAGCCACACATCCATGCCCGGGGGAATGTAGTTCGCGACCAGGGTCGGCAGGCCGATGCCGAGGTTCACGTAGAAGCCGTCCTGCAGTTCACGGCCGGCGCGCTGCGCCATTTCGTTGCGGTTCCAAGCCATGGTCAGCCCTTCCTCGTCGTGCGTTGCTCGATGCGCTTTTCCGGATTCGGGTTGTGGACCATCCGCTGCACGAAGATGCCCGGCGTATGGATCTGGTCGGGATCGAGCTCGCCGACCTCGACCAGGTGCTCGACCTCGGCCACCGTGATGCGCCCCGCCATGGCGACCATCGGATTGAAGTTTCTTGAGGTCATGCGATACATCAGGTTGCCGGCCTTGTCGCCTTTCCAGGCCTTGACCAGCCCGATGTCCGCGGTCAGCGAGCGTTCCATGACGTACTTCCTGCCGTCGAATTCGCGCACTTCCTTGCCTTCAGCAACCACGGTGCCCAGGCCCGTCTTGGTGAAGAACGCCGGGATTCCCGAGCCGCCGGCGCGCAGTTTCTCGGCAAGTGTGCCCTGCGGCGTGAACTCAAGCTCGAGCTCTCCGGCCAGGTACTGGCGCTCGAATTCGGCGTTCTCGCCCACGTAGCTCGCGATCATTTTCCGGACCTGCCGGGTGGCGAGCAGCTTGCCCAGCCCGAAGCCGTCGACCCCGGCATTGTTGCTGATCGCGGTCAGGTTCTTCTTTCCGGATTGCATGACCGCTTCGATCAGCGCTTCGGGTATGCCGCACAGGCCGAAGCCGCCTACTGCGAGCGTGTGGCCGTCCTGGACAATGCCGGCCAATGCGGCTTCGGCACTCGGGAAGGTCTTGTTCATCGATGCGTCCTCTTGAGCGTGTGAGAGCCCCGCGCCGCGCCCGGGCGCGACACGGGCCGGATGGCGGAAACCGGGATCGGGATTATATGCTGACGCATTACACGGCGAGTTCCGGCAGGTTGCTGAAAAGCTTCAGTGCCTCCGGGTTGGCGAGCGACTCAAGATTCTTCACCGAACGCCCATGGACGATGTCCCGAACCGCCAGCTCGACGATCTTGCCGCTGCGCGTGCGCGGAATCTGGGCCACCTGGACGATCTTTCCGGGAACATGATGTGGCGACGTATTGTTGCGGATCTGCTGCTTGATCCGCGCAGCAAGCCGTTCGTCAAGCGCCAGTCCCTCGCGCAACTGCACGAACAGCACGACGCGCACATCTGCAGGCGCCTCCCGCGGCCAGTCCTGACCGATGACCAGCGATTCGACCACTTCGTCGATCTGGTCGACCTGCCGGTAGATTTCCGCCGTGCCAATGCGCACGCCACCCGGATTGAGCACCGCATCCGAGCGGCCGTAAATGATCAGGCCCCCGTGGCTCGTCACTTCGCACCAGTCGCCGTGACGCCAGACGTTCGGGTAGGTGTCGAAATACGCCGCGTGGTATTTGCTGCCGCCCGGATCGTTCCAGAATCCGATCGGCATCGACGGAAACGGGCGGGTGCAGACCAGTTCGCCTTTGCCGGATTGAAGCGGCGCGCCGTGCTCATCGTAGACCTCGATCTTCAGACCCAGCCCCGGGGACTGGATCTCCCCGCGCCACACTGGCAGCATGGGATTGCCGAGTACGAAGCAAGATACGATATCGGTGCCGCCTGAAATCGACGAAAGGCAAACGTCCGCCTTCACGTCGCGGTACACGTAGTCGAAGCTCTCGGCACGCAGCGGCGAGCCAGTGGAGAGGATGAAGCGCAGGGTCTCCAGTGGATGCGTTTCGCGCGGCCGCAGTCGGATCTTGGCGATCGCGTCGATGAAACGCGCCGAGGTGCCCAAATGCGTCATGCCCTCTGCTTGAGCGTAGTCGAACGTCACGCGTCCACGATTAACGAACGGCGATCCGTCGTATAGCAGCAATGTCGCGCCCGCGGCAAGGCCCGAGGCCAGCCAGTTCCACATCATCCAGCCCAGCGTCGTGAAGTAGAACACCCGGTCGCCCTGCCTGACGTCCGCGTGCAGCATGTGTTCCTTCAGGTGCTGCAGGAGCGTGCCGCCGGTGCCGTGAACGATGCACTTGGGAACACCCGTCGTCCCCGAGGAATAGAGGATATACAGCGGATGGTCGAACGCGACCGGCTCGAATTCCATTTCGGCGGCAGCGTACGGCTCGATGAATGCCGGGAGGGTTGTCGCATACGGCAGCGCTTTGAGGTCCGGCGCACTGCTCAGATACGGCACGACGACAGTCCTGCGCACGCTCGGCAGCCGCGCGAGGATCTCCCCGACTTCGGCCAGCGAATCGATCTGCTTGCCGGCAAACAGGTATCCGTCCGCGCAGAACAGGATCTTCGGTTCGATCTGCCCGAATCGGTCCACGACCCCCTGCACACCAAAGTCAGGTGAGCAGGATGACCACACGGCGCCCAGGCTCGCGGTCGCCAGCATCGCGGCGATTGATTCGGGCAGGTTGGGCAGGTAACCCGCAACGCGGTCGCCCTTTCCTACACCGCCCTGCGCCAGTGCCTGCGCCATGCGCGAGACGAGTGCGCGCAGGCCGTCCCACGATAGCCGCCGCTTGACGCGATCCTCGCCCCAGAACACCAGCGCGTCAGCCGTGCCGGCCAGTCCTTCGCGCCTGCGCAGCAGATTCCCGGCGAAATTGAGGCGCGCGTCAGGAAACCACTGGGCGCCCGGCATCTTGTCGGGATCCACCAAGACGCGTTCCCCGCGGACGCCCTGCACCGCCCCGAATTCCCACATCAACGACCAGAACGCCCCGCTGTCCTCTGTGGACCAGCGGTGCAGCCCTGCGTAGTCGGGGAACTCAACGCCCGTGCGCTCGCGTGCGAGGGCGAGGAACTCCGCCATCAGCGAGCCCGCGGCACGCTCGGGCGAAGGCGCCCACGAAGGCACCGCCGTATCGCGGCGACCTGTCACTTGGGCACCGTGACGCCCGAACTGCCCAGCTTGGTCCGTACCGCCAGCGGCACGCGCACCGCCTTGCCACTTTTCATATTGATCCAGACGATGGTCGCCTCCCCGTCGGCATAGATCGCCTCGCCGCCCTGCAACCGCAGTTCGTAATGCGTGCTGATGCTGGAACCACCGACGCGACCGACAGACACACGCACCTCGACGTTACCTGGATAGGTAAAGGGCTTCCTGTAGTTGCAGCCCGTGCTGACGACCACGGTTCCCGCCCCTTCTGCGGCGAGCATCGCGCGCATGCTGTCGATCCAGCTGATCCGCGCCTGCTCCATGAAGCGAAAATAGACGGTATTGTTGACATGACCCATCGCATCCATGTCTCCCCAGCGAATAGGGATGACCTCGGTGTGCAGCAGCCGGCGCGCTGGTGGGTGGTTCGGACGCGCGGCGTCCGGCGCTGCTTGCCCTGGCTCCGCTCGCGGAACGCGTGTGTGTTCGGTCATCGTGGCGAGATTATAATTAAACCCATGACACGCGAATCCATGGAATACGACGTCGTGGTGGTCGGCGGGGGGCCGGCAGGGCTCTCAGGTGCGATCCGCCTCAAGCAACTGGCCGCGGAACACGGGCACGAAGTCAGCGTGTGCGTGCTTGAGAAGGGCTCCGAGATCGGCGCCCATATCCTCTCCGGCGCAGTCATGGATCCGCGCGCGATCGACGAGCTGTTCCCCGACTGGAAAGCGATGGGCGCGCCGCTCAACACGCTGGTCTCGGAGGACAGGTTCATGTTCCTCACCGAAACCGGTTCAATGAAGACCCCGGGCTGGATGCTGCCGGCGTGCTTCCAGAACCATGGCAACTATGTGATCAGCCTGGCCAACGTCGCGCGCTGGCTCGGCCAGCAGGCGGAAGCCCTGGGCGTCGAAATTTTCCCGGGCTTTGCGGCGGCAGAAGTCCTCTACAACGAGGACGGCTCGGTCAAAGGCGTCGCCACCGGCGACATGGGCTTGGGCCGCGATGGCAAGCCCACCGACGCCTTCCAGCCCGGCATGGAACTGCATGCCAAGTACACGTTCTTCGCCGAGGGCTGTCGCGGCAACCTGGGCAAGCAGCTCGAAGCCAAGTTCAGCCTGCGCAAGGGCGTCGATCCGCAGGTGTACGGCATCGGCCTGAAGGAACTCTGGGAAATCAAGCCGGAGAAACACAAGCCGGGGCTTGTCGTGCACACGGCCGGGTGGCCTCTGGCCTCGGACACCTATGGCGGCTCGTATCTGTATCACATGGAGGACAACCTCGTCGCCGTGGGTTTCGTGGTCGGCCTGGGCTATACGAACCCCTATCTCAGCCCGTTCGAGGAATTCCAGCGTTACAAGACACATGCCGCGATCCGCGGCTTTTTTGAAGGCGGCAAACGCATCGCCTACGGCGCGCGCGCAATCGCGGCCGGCGGGCTGCAGTCGCTGCCCAAGCTCACCGTGCCCGGTGGCGCACTGCTGGGCGATGACGCCGGGTTCCTGAATGCCTCGCGCATCAAGGGCAGCCATTGCGCGATCAAGTCGGGAATGATGGCCGCGGAAGCGGCGTTCGCCGCGCTGCAGGCAGGGCGCACAGCCGACGAGCTCGCAGCCTATCCCGAAGCCTACCGGCAGTCTTGGCTGTTCGACGAACTGTACCGGGCGCGCAACTTCAAGCCCTGGATGGCCAAGGGCCTGGTCACCGGTACGCTGATGGTGGGCATCGACCAGGTCGTGTTCGGCGGCAAGGCGCCGTGGACGCTGCATCACGACCACGCCGACCACGAGACCCTGAAGAAAAAGACCGAGGTCGAACCAATCAGCTACCCGAAGCCCGACGGCGTGCTGACCTTCGACCGCCTGTCGTCGGTGTTCATTTCCAACACCAACCACAGCGAAGACCAGCCGATCCACCTGACGCTGAAGGATGCCAGCGTACCGATCAGCGTGAACCTCGAGCTCTACGACGCTCCCGAGCAGCGTTACTGCCCGGCCGGCGTCTACGAAATCGTCCGCAACGACGACGGCAGCAACCCGCGCCTGCAGATCAACGCGCAGAACTGCGTGCACTGCAAGACCTGCGACATCAAGGACCCGACCCAGAA
>JBBQVP010000069.1:0-19891 GCA_038211455.1 Burkholderiales bacterium | reverse complement strand
CTGCTACTCGAGTTTAAATAATAAATCAGACAGAATCAGGCAGCCCTTCCAGCGCTACTTCAGCGTCGCGACGACTTGCCGGATCTCCGCGGCCGAGCGTTCCCCGGCCAGCGGGGTACCCGGAATCAGGTGCCTGCCCATCGCAAGCGAACCCACCAGCACGGGTTCGAAGCCGACCTCGCGGATCAGGCGTGACGCCACTGCGATAGCGTCGCTATCGTCCCCCGCCATCGGCATCCCGGTCTCCCCTGACTTGCCAGCGGCGATCTGCGGCAATCGCCCCGCGCCGACCGCGTTGAACGCGCGCACCAGGCGCGCACCGGGCAGCAGTTCTGCGGAGGCGAGCCCGGCCCCTTTCTCGCGTGCCCAGGTACCCACTTCTCCGTCGCGCGCCGGAAATGGATTGCACGCGTCAATGACCACCTTGCCCTTGATCTGTGCGGCCAGCTCTTTGCCAAGCTTGGGCAGCGCGCCGTAGGGCACGGCCATCAGCAGCACTTCGCCGAATTCCGCCGCCTGGAGAGAAGTTCCTGCGTGTGCTTTCGCGCCCAGACCCGCGGCGAGCGCCTTGTCGTGCGCGAGATCCAGCGACGAAAACATGACTTCGTGCCCGGCCTTGTGCCAGATCGTGCCGAGCGCGCTGCCGATCCGGCCGGAGCCGATGATGCCGATTTTCAAGCTGGCTTCCGCGCCCAGCGCGAAGGAAGGCAGGGCGCCCAGCGCGAGTCCGGCCGCGGCGGAACCCGCGCGTTGCAGGAACGTTCGCCGACTCGATGGTGTGGCGTGACTGGATTTCATTGCTGCCTCCCCGGAAATTTGTGTAGTGGCACGAAAGAACGCTCGCGAATTCTACGCTTCGGCAGGCAAGCGAGGACCCACCTGGCGCCTCGCATGAGACAGGGACGCATCAGTCGACCGGCAGCGCGACTCTGCCGTAGCGTGCCACCAGGCATGCGCGAAAAGGCAAGCACCTTTATGGGCTAACTCCGGGCCTGGATATCGCGTAGTCTGCCTGACCGGATTCGGATCGGCCGGGGCAGACTGGAAGGATTCACCGATGGACGTCGCCCGCCTTCTTCTGGCACAGCGATGCCCGTACAGATTGGAATATTCGCTGCGGCGTATGCGTCACGAAATCCGAGGGAAATCCATGATCAATGCGCTGATCGGCCTGTTCATGCTCGCCGCTGCAGGTTTCGCTTCTGCAGGACCGTTCGAGGAGGGCGAAACCGCGCTTGTGCGGTTCGACTACGAAGCCGCGCTTGAATTATGGCGGCCGCTGGCTGAAGCGGGCGACGCGAAGGCGCAGTACGCGCTCGCGCAGATGTACCACGAGGGGCGCGGCGTCGAGCAAAGCGCCGCTGAGCGGGCGAAATGGATCCGCCGCGCCGCGGACCAAGGCTACGCGGCAGCACAGTCCGCGCTTGGCGATCTCTACTTCCTGGGGAAAATCCCGGGCGAGCCAGAGCGCAACGCCGCCGAGGGTGTCAAATGGTTCCAGCGGGCCGCAGACCAGGGATATGCGCGCGCGCAGTTTTCGATCGGGCTGAGTTACGCCAGCGGCGAAGTGCTGCCGCAGGACGACGCCGAGGCTGTTCGTTGGTTCAGGCTCGCAGCCGAGCAAGGTCACGTCTACGCCCAGCACGACCTGGGAAACACCTACCTGCATGGTTACCGCACCCGGAAGGACTACGCCGAAGCGTTGATCTGGCTTCGCCGCGCAGCCGAACAGGGCCATGAGTATTCGCAGAGCGCGCTCGGCGACATTTACGCCAATGCGCAGGGCGTCGCGCGAGATGCCGCCGAGGCTGAGCGCTGGTACAGGTTGGCGGCCGCGCAGGGAAACAGGGAAGCGCTCGGCGCACTGGGCGCTTTGTACGATGACGGTCTGGGTGGGCCGCAAAGCAATGTGGAGGCGCTCAAATGGCTGCGGCTCGGGGCGATGGATGGCGATGGCGCTGCGGCGTACCGGCTGGGGACGAAATACGCGCACGGCCTGGGCGTCGCGCGCAACCAGGCCGAAGCGCTGCGCTGGTACCGGCTTGCGGCATTCGGCCAAACCCGCGCACACCCGCGGGCGGTACACGCGCTTGCCGTGTTGCGCTCGCAGGGCAGGGGCGCGCCGCGCCGTATGTTGGAGCCGATGGGGGACCTGCGGACTGCGGCAAAGCGGGGCGTCCCTGCGGCGCAATACAGTCTTGGCGTGCGTCTCGCGAACGGCATCGGCGTACGCCGCGATTCCACCGAAGCCCTGCAGTGGCTGCGCCTCGCAGCCGATCGCGGCCACGTATCCGCAATGGTCGAACTGGGTGCAAGCCATGAACTCGGCGAAGGTGTTGTGCAGGATGATGGCGAAGCGGTGAAGTGGTATCGCCTGGCCGCCGCGCAGGGCGATGCGGTGGCACAGACCCTGCTCGGCGCGAGCTATCGACAGGTCTGGGGCTATCCGCGCAACGGGATCGAGCCCGATGCCGCGGCGTCCGTCAACTGGATGCGCCTCGCCGCGGTGCAGGGCAACCCGGTCGCACAGACGATGCTGGCTCTGCTGCTGCAGGAGACAAAGAAGCCAGAAGACACAATCGAAGCCGTGGCCTGGCTGGGCCGCGCGGCAGCGCAGGGGTGCGCCGAGGCGCAAAGGCATCTCGCTGCAACGTACGCAAGCGGGAACGGCGCCAGGAGGGATGCCGTGCAGGCCGAACAATGGTATCGCCTCGCTGCGCTGCAGGGCGACACGGCGGCGCAAACGCAACTTGGGGAACTGCATGCCACTGGCGCGCAAGGGATTGCACCCGACTCCGCCAAAGCTGCGAAGTGGTTTCGCCTAGCCTCGGATGCAGGCGCTGCGCAGCTGGCGCTGGGCGAGATCTACGCCGCAGGCGGCAGCGGCGTGGAGAAGGACCCGGACGAAGCCGCGAAGTGGTTTCTCCTCGCGGCGCAGCACGGCCAGGGCGAGGCCTGCATACGCCTTGCGGCCATGTATCGCGACGGGCGGGGCGTCGCGCGCGACGACGTGGAGGCGTACAAGTGGCTCAGCCTTGCGATCGAAAATCAACCTGCGCTCGCGCCCCAGCGTAGCCAGTTCGAAACGCGGATGACGCACGCGCAGATTCTTGAAGCCCGTCGCCGCGTGGCCGCACTGAGGCGCTGAAGCCGGGCCAACCCTCAAAAAACGGATACGACCCAAAACCAGAGCGACAACAATCCATGCACAAAAAAATCCCCAGCCTGATCGCGCTCTTTCCCCTGCTGATAGTTTCGCCGTCCGCGCAGGCCATGTACGGCGTCAGCAGCCTGATGTTCGACGCAGTGATCTACGCCATCGTCATCCCGTTTGTCCTTGCATACGTGGTCTTCGTTAGAGTTCGTCGCGACAAGTTGCTGAAAAAGGCGAAGGAAGACCATGCGCAGGCCCTCGGCATCGACGCCAGCTGGGGACTAGGTCGGCTTGAAAAGACGACCAAGGACGTATTCTTTGCCTACCAGAAGGCATGGACGGAGAAGGACTTTGAGCCTCTTGTCGGCCTGCTGCACAGCGACTATTACGCGCGGGCAAAGGACGACATGGAGATGAGACTTGCGGACGAAACCAACGTCATCCTCAACCCACTGATCACGAGCCTTAACCTTGTGTCGGTGAGGGACGTGTCGGGAAAAGAAGGGGACATGTTTGTCATGGAGGTCAACGCCACGAAAATCGATTACACCACCTCCGTAGAGAGCGGCCGGTTCTTGAGGTCGCCCCTCGCCAGGAAGAAGGACGAAAGCGACCAGGAATACGAAACTCGCGCGATGCATGAACCGGCAAGCACTACGCAATCCTGGGTTTTCACGCGTGTCAGGGAAGCGTGGCTGCTCTCCAACATCGAGACGGCGGAATTTTCCAATAGCGACCCGCTCTCCGACATCAAAACGCGGGACCTGGCCAACAGCGACCAGCTTTCTACCGTCAATCGCCGGGACAATCAGGCGCTACAGGTTAACGTGTCAGCCCAGAAAAGCCCCGGCCAGGTGGACGACTAGAGGCCAGGATGACGCCTGCGCAGATCGCCGATGCAAAGCGCCGCGTGGCCGCGTGGCAGCCTGGCCGGTAGCCTCCGAGGACATAAACCATGACGCTATACAAACTCCTGAAACGAGCCGCGGTCGCTGTGCTCGGAGTCGTGGCGCTGGTGGTTGTGGCTTACGCCGCGTTGATCATCGTAAATTTCGAGGACGAGGTGCTGAGTCCTGCTGCGCAGGCCTTTGCCGCAGCGGCCGCGCGCAAGGTTCCGGATGATCAGAACGGCTACTTCGCAGTGCAGGGTATGTATTTTTCCCCGGAAGGAGGGGATCCGCACGCGGACGGTCTGAAGATGTTCGCGCGCGCCGCCGCAAGGCAGCGCAAGGGTGACTACCGGACGGATCCGTCGAAGTATTACTTGCCGCGGCCGAAGGCTGGGGAATTGTGCGAAGCGAGCGCGCCCTGTTTGGCCCGGGTGCGCGCCGATCGTACGGCGATCGAATTCCAGCTCGCCAAACACGAGACGCTACGGCAGCGGATCCGCGAGTTTGTGCGTATTCCGCGGTACGAGGTGCCGTACCTGACTTACCCCGGGACATTCTTGATGATGGGTGACACTGATTTCCACATGATCAGGACGCTGGGTGGTACGGAATCCGCGTATGCCTGGGCTTCAGGCCGGCAAGGCGAGGCGATCGTGCTGGTCGCGGAGCGGATCGCCATGGCGCGCCGGATCCTGCGCGAGCCCAATGAATTGTACAGCGTCCTCCTGGCGGCGATCTGGCTGCGGGACGAGTACCGCCTTCTTGCGGAATTCACGCACGACGATCCGGCTGCGGCCCGCAGGCATTACGCGCAGATCGAGCCGCTGCTGCGCCCGCTGCCAGACGATGAGGTGCGCGCGACGCACTGGGTACACGGTGAATTTGAGAGGGTGCTTGAGGAAAACCGTGCGATTGCAGCCATCCCGAAGGAGCGCCGGATTGCCCTGGGGTACTTCCTCCTGCCGAATGCCTCCTACGCGGACACCGATGGCTACGAGAAGAACCTGCCGTGGTGGTTCGATCCTGCTGCCTGGCTGCTTTCCCCGCTCTACCAGCCGATCGCCACGATCAACAGGTTCGAACCGGACTATGCGCGCCTCGCGACGGCGATTGGTGGCGGGCCGCGGACCGTGGCGGAACTGCTCGCCAAGAGTGGCGATCCCGCGCCGCGCCACTCGTGGTCGGTGTACAACCCCATCGGTGCAGTCATCGACGTACCGGGCTACGCCGGGTACGTGAAACGGCTGAACGACGCCTTCCGGTTCATGCGCCTCGTCGGCATCCAGGGCGCGCTGCTCAACGCGCGCGTGCCGCTCACGGACGTTGATGCGTACCTTGCGTCGAGTGCGCTCGCCGTCGACCCGGTCACCGGCCGGCGCGTCGGCTGGGACGCCGCGCGGGCCCGGCTCCATCTCGATGCGCTGGAACCGGCGCGCCCCACCGGCGATGTGGCGGGGCAACTCAGCGTGAACTACAAGCCATGACGAGCGCCTCGTACCCCAGGCGCCGTATGCTGTACGCGCTGTTGGCAGGCGCGATCCTGCTCGCGGCGGCCTGGTTGCAGAATGATGTCAGCAGCAAAGCGCAAACCGAGCGCGACATCAACGAGTTTATCGTGCGTCAGACCCACGGGCTCGAACGGGAGTCGGCGGAGGTCAAGGATTTTCGCAGCAACCTCACGACCCTTCTCGCACGCCAGCGGGTGATCGAAACGCTGAGATCGAATGTGGTTCCCACCGCGGAAGTGCTTGCGGACCTCACACTGTTACCCCGAACGGTCGCGCTTGAGAACATCAGGATCCAGGGCCGCGACCTGAGCGTGCGAGGTGCGGCGGCTTCGAAGGAGGAGACCTGGAAGGCGGTGTCCGCGCTCGACGCATCGCGTGTCATCCGCAACCCGGATTTCATTTTCTCGCGGTCGCAGTCCGCGTCTGGCGCGGAACGCCCGCCGCGGCAGGCATTCACGCTCGTCGCGAGACTCGCCCAGCCTGGGAGCAGATCCGGGGCGGGTACACGCGGTGGGGAGCCGCGCAAATGAGGCTTCCCGGAAAACTCCTCACCGGCGCGGTTTTCGCAGGCGTGCTCGCGCTCGCCGCGTTTCTGTATTTGATTTGGGTCGATCTGGAGGTAATCCGGGAATCGAAAGACAAGCGCCCCGAACTGCTCTTGAAATATCGCGCAGCCGCCGGTCTGGCCACCAATCTCGAAACGCGCAGGCAGCAGATGCGCGTGCTCGACGAGAGGTTTGGTGTCGCGCTCGCGATTCTGCCCAATCCAGGCTATGCGCGCTCACCGGAACGGCTGCAGTCGATCGAGACTGATATCCGGAGGGCAGCCGTCGCGGCCGGCATCGGCAGTCCAGCCCTCTCCCACGGACCGAACGAGCACAACGAGTCCACCACCTGGCGGCGAATCGAAGTCATGGCATATGGAGAGTACGCGCAGGTTGTCGACTTCCTGCAGCGTATTTCGACCGCATCAGAGTTTGGCGGGATCGTCCAGTACGCCACGATCAAGCCGGCCGACTCGGGCAAGGGCGTGCGGCTGATTGCCGAGATCCTTGTCTACGGCTTCATGGACGCCGAAACGTATGCGGCACTAAAGAAGGGAAAGCCATGAAGGCGATACGGATCGCATCGCTAATCGCATTCGTGTTCCTCGGCGGTTGCGGCGCGCCGGAGTACCCGGACTGGCGCGACACACTGAAACAGATCCGGAACGAGGAGCGCGGCAAAATCGTTCCGCTTCCCCAGCTGCAGGCCGACGCAGTCGCACCCCAGGTCGTGCCATTGGTCGTGCGACGCGACCCTTTCACGCGCGACTGACCCGGTACGGGACGCCACCTCAGGCGAAGCGCCCGCGCAGGTAGGTGTAGAGCGCCCGCAGCCCGGTGGCCTCGCCGCCCTCGGGCCGTCCCGGCCGCGCGCTGACGTTGGAGGCCATCATGTCCAGGTGCGCCCACGCCGTGTCCGGCGAAACGAACTCGGCGAGGTAGAGCGCCGCGATGATGGCGCCGCCGAAAGGGCTGGAGGCGACGTTGTTGAGATCCGCGCATTTGCCGTCGATGAGCTTGCGGTAGCCGCGCCAGATCGGCAGCCGCCACAGCGGATCGCCCGTGCGCTGGCCGGCGTCCTGCAACTCACGCGCGACCGCCTCGTCGTCGCAAAATAGCGCCTGCAGCTCCGGCCCCAGCGCAACGCGCGCGGCGCCCGTGAGCGTCGCGCAATCGACGAGCAACGCGGGCTTTTCGCGGTCGGCTTCGGTGAGCGCGTCGCACAGGATCAGGCGCCCCTCCGCATCCGTGTTGCCGATCTCGACGGTCTTGCCTGCGCGCGTGCGCACGATGTCCAGCGGGCGGATCGCGTTTCCCGCGACCGAGTTCTCGACTGCTGGTATCAGCACCCGCAGGCGGATCGGCGTTCCGCTCGCCATCAGCGCGTCGGCTAGCCCCAGAACCACGGCCGCACCGCCCATGTCTTTTTTCATCCCGAGCATGCCCGCAGCCGGCTTGAGGTCGAGGCCGCCGGTGTCGAAGCACACGCCCTTGCCGACGAGCGTCACCAGGGGGGCGTTTGCGTCGCCCCAGCGCAGGTCGATCAGGCAGGGCGGGCGCGTGCTTGCCCGGCCAACTGCATGGATCGTCGGATAGTTCTGCGCCAGCAGGTCGTCGCCGCGGATGACGTTGATCTTCGCGCCGTGGCGTTCGGCCACGCCGCGGGCCGCCTGTGCAAGTTCGTCGGGACCCAGGTCCTCTGCGGGTGTGTTGATCAGATTGCGCGCCAGGCCGACCGCGCGCGCGAGGTTTTCCACCTCCGCGCGGTCGGCGCCCGCCGGCCACACGAGTTCCGCCGGCGCGCGCTTCGGTGTCTTGTAGGCATTGAAGCTGTAGGCGCCGAGCGCCCAGCCAAGCGCGGCCTGCGTCGCGGCGGCGGGATCGAGCTTGGTGTCGAGCCGGTAGCGACCCTGCGGCAGCGAAGCCGGCAGGCCCGCGTAGGCCCAGACCGGTGCTCCTTCGTTGGGTGCGGCGAGTACCGCGGAGAGCGCGCCCTGGCTGCCGGGAAGAAACGCGAATGAACCCGGTTCGGCCTTGAAGCCGGTCGCGGCCAGCCAATCGCGCTGCGCCGGGTTCGCGTCCAGCCAGGCGGGCAGCCCGGATCTCTCGACGCTCAGGATCGGAACTGCGCTTTGGGTTGCGTTGGTGAGGCAGTTAAGCACTTTTATTTTCCTTGAGATTCGTTTGCGGTTTTCGCCGCGGCCGCATGCAGTGCCGCGGTGCGCCCGAATACCGCGCCGCGCAGCACCGAGGTCGCCCCGTTGTAGGTCTGGTGGTAGAGGCCTACGGTCTCGCCCGCGGCGTACAGCCCGGGGATCACCTTGCCGTCGCAATCGAGCACCTGCGCGCCGGTGTTGACCTTCAGCCCACCGAACGTGAAGCAGTTGGCGGCGATGATCGGGAAAGCGCGAAACGGGGCCGTCGAAATCGGCCGGCACCAGTGCGACTTCTCGATCGCGAGGCCGCGCGTGGCAAGGCCATCGACTTCGAAGGGCTTGAAGCTGGAGGTGTCTTCCGGGCAAGCGCGGTTGTAGAGGTCGATGGTTTCGAGCGTGCGCGAGGGCAGCCCGAGCTTGAACACGAGTTCGGCCAGGCTGGCGGCCTCGACCGGCGGGACTTCGGTGCGGATCGCGGTCTTCCAGCTCGGGATCTCATCCACTTTGGCGTCGAGGATCACCCACGCGATGCCATCGGGCTGCTCGCCGATCGTGCGCGTGATCGGGTCGTAGTGCTGGTCGACCGGGCCCGGCCCTTCGTTGACGAAGCGCTCGCCGCGCTTGTTGACGAGCACGCCATAAGGATAGATGTGTACCACCGCCTCGGGCTGGCGCGAGCGCGGGTCGACGGGTTCCGCGTGATACGACCCATAGTCACCCGCGGGCGCCGCGCCCGCCGCGAGCGCCATGCGGATGCCCTCGCCCTTGTTGTAGTAGCCGCCCTGCGCGACCGGGCGGATGTTGGCCGCGTGCGGGCCGAGGTAGTGGGTCATCATTTCAGGGTTGCCCTGGTAGCCGCCGCTCGCGAGCAGCGTGGCGCGCGCGCGGATCGGCGCCCGCTCGCCGTCCGGACCGCAGGCCATCACGCCGCTCACGCGGCCCGCGTCATCCCGCAGCAGGTCGACCGCGGTGGTGCGAAAGCGCAGGTCGGCGCCAAGCTTCTTCGCTTCCTGCATCAGGCGCGTGATCAGCGCGAGGCCGCCGCCCTGTGCGGCGATGCGCGTCGTCGACTGGGTCAGCAGGTAGATCGCCTGCGGCCCGAACTTCAGGCCGAAGCCCTTCAGCCAGGCGATGGTCGGCGAAACGCTGTTGGCGAAATGCGAGATCACCTCCGGGTCGGGCAGCGGGTGCGCCTTCACCCACGCCGGCCAGTGCGCGTAGGCGCCGCCGACGGCGTCGAGGACGTTCGGGTCGAGGTTCACGCCCGCGTTCTGCGCGAACTTCTCCTCGAAGTCGTCCGAGATCTCGCTGTCGTTCTTCATGCGCAGGTAGGCTTCAGTCCAGCGCGAGTTGCCGCCGAAATCGTCCTCGGGGGCGCGCTCCAGCTGCACCACCTTGAGTCCGGCCTCCAGCGCGGTGACTGAGGCCGACATCCCGGCGATGCCGCAACCGACGATCAACAGGTCTGGATCATTCTTCATTCGTGGCCCCTGGTTCTTGGGATTGGATGAATCGCTCTCTCAGCCGGCGCCTGAGCGGCGACGACCGAATGCGTCGGGCCCTGGTCTCAGGTCTGGCCCGCGCCGTTGCACGCGATCATCTGGCCGGAGACGTAGCCGCCCTCGGGCGAACAGAGGAATCCGCACAGCGCCGCCACTTCCTGCGGTGTCCCCAGTCGGCCCAGCGGTATCCGTCCGACCATGGACGCGATGTGCCGCGCCATCTCCGGGTTGTCGGGATGTTGCGTGGAAATCGGGCCCGGGGAGACGGCATTGACCGTGATACCGGAAGGCCCCAGCTCCTTGGCGAGGGCCTTGGTCAGGCCCCACAGCGCGTGCTTGGAAGCCGAGACGTGCGGACGGGCGACGTAGCCGTGCATGGCGTTCATGCCGGTGAAGTACACGATGCGCCCGAATCCCTTGGCTTTCATTCCCGCGACGAAGGCCTTTGTCAGTACGAACGCGCTATGCAGGTTGACCGCGAACACGTGGTGCCAGTCCTCCTCGGTGAGCTGCTCAAGCGTGCTTTCGGGGCGGATCGCGGCGTTGTTGACGAGCACGTCGACCCCGCCGAACGCGGCCAGCGCCTGCTCGGCGATCAGGCCGACGTCGCGGCGCTCGCCGAGGTCGCCCATGGCGACGATCGCTTCGCTGCCGGCGGCCCGCACTGCGGCGGCAGTCTCTTCGGCATCGGCGCGGTTGCGCTGGCCATGCACAACCACGCGCATCCCGCGCGCGGCAAGATCGAGTGCGATCGCGCGCCCGATGTTGCGGCCGCTGCCAGTGACCAGTGCGGTAAGCGGGGCATCAGCCATGCTGCATCTTCCTTTATAAAATGTATCGATACCGATACTTAAACTGCCATCCAAGCCACTCCAGGAGCCAGTTCTAGTATTTAAAAGTTAAAGAATTATCTTCTCATTGCGGCACGAACCTGCCCGGCGCCGCGCGCGTACCCGAGCCGCGCTGCGGCACCATTGGCAGCGCGAACCCCTGCTGGTGGCAGGCATGGGTGACGAGCACGTATTTCCACAGCGCGCCGCCGGCCACGGCCGCCATCCCCGCGACCGCCCCCAGCGCGTTCGGCACTAGCGATGGCACCAGACAGAGCCCGAACAGCAGGGCCGGTGAGAGATGCCCGATCAGATGCAGCCTGGTTGAAATCAGGCCGAGGTCGCGGCGCGAGAGCGGGCCGATTCCCCTTGCCTTCGCGCTGGCGCGGTACTGCCACCAGAGTGCGGCGTTCAGCAGGGCAAGCGCGATGCCGGCCGCAGCGAGCGGCGCCACCGGGCGCCCTGCGAACGTGAGTGCGAGCGCGAGCAGGCCGAGCCCCTCGAACAGGCCGCTTGTGCCCAGCATCCACGGCACCAGCGGCGCGCGCCAGGCGGGTATGCCCTTGGAGGCGAACAGGATCCGCGCCTGGCAGGCGAGGAATCCCGCCGCGGCAAGGGCCGTCACCGCAAACCATGTCGACGAGGGCCACAGCAACCCGGCCGCCACGGCCGGATAGAACAGCGCGACGCACCAGGTCTCGCGGGTCATCCACGAGGATTGCGGGCGGAACAACACGTAGAGGAAGCGCTTCTTGCGCCCGATCTTGAGGAATACGAAGAACAGGCCCACGGCCATGATCGCAGCGGCCACCAGATTGACCGAGCGCAGACCGTTTGTTTCGAGCACGCCGGCCAGATGCGCGATCCAAGCTACCACTGCGAGCCCGGAGGCCATGCCGCCCAGCACGAAGTTCATTGCAGCGCGGTGGTCCCAGAAGGTCTGGCGTTTTCCCACCAGCGGGTTCGCTTCGTCCAGCAGGGTTTCGTCGTCGCTGTCGGCCGCATCCGCCGCGCGCCCGGGGGTGCTGTGCGGGATGTCGTAGAGGTACTTGATCTGCGGGTTGGTGCCGAGCTCGGCGTGCATCTGGAACGAGCGGTGGTCCTTGGCAAGTTCGGCCACCTTGGAGGTTGCGTCGTTGAAGTCTCCGAACGTGATCGCCTGGGTGATGCAGGCCACCGCGCAGGCCGCGGTGACTTCCGGGTCCTTGCCCGGCACCAGGCCGAGTCCGGCGGCGCTGTCGATGCGCTCGATGCAGAAGGTGCACTTGTTTGCAACGCCGTAACGATCGTCATGCGTCGTGGCTTTCTCCTGCGCAGTCTGCTCGCCGTAGTAGCCCTCCTTCTCGTGCACGATGGTGCGCGCCTGGTAGGGGCAGGCCACCGCGCACGAGGCGCAGCCGATGCAGGTGTCGTAGTTCATCGTCACGAGGCCGTCTTCGCGCTGGCGCGTCGCGCCGGTCGGGCAGACCGGCACGCAAGGCGGCTCCTCGCAGTGCTGGCAGCCGGTGACCATGAAGAGGCGCGAGACGTCAGGATATGTGCCCTGCTCGACGTCGATGACTTTGCGCCACTGCACTCCGGGCGGGGTGTCGTTGGCGTGCTTGCAGGCGATCGTGCAGGTCTGGCAGCCGACGCAGCGGTTGAGGTCGATCACCATGCCGTAACGCTTCATGCTGCGGTCCTTTTTACCGCGCCTGAGCTCGTATCTTTGCGCAGCGCGACGCGCATGATGTCCGCGCCGCTGCCGGTCGCATCTGTCAGCGAGAGCGCGAGGTCGGTCAGCGAGTTGAGCGAGCCGACGCCGAAGTCCTTCGCCACCGGGGTTGCCCAGTGGTCGAACTGGCCGATGAGCAGCACCGTGTCCGGACGGATGCCTTCGCGCAAGGTCGCGCGGCCGCGCGTGGTGCCGCTCGCGGATTCGAGGATCACCGGGTCGCCGTCGGCGATGCCGAGCTTCTTTCCCGTTGCGCGGTTGATGATGATGCCGTCGTGGCCGGTCACGTTCATCGCCACTTCGCGAATCAGCGGCAGGCCGACGTTGGCGCCCCAGGCGTACTGCATGCTGCGCGCGGTCAGCGCCCAGAGCGGGAACTCCGCGGGGTCGCGGCCGAGTTCCCGCGCGTACTCGGTCCAGATGTCGGGGAACTTGAGGTAGCCCGGCAGGGCCTCGTACTCCTTCAGCTGCGCGTCCCACCATTCGATACCGACTTCGTGCAGCCGGCGCTTCAATTGCTCGCCGTGGCGCTGGATGCGTTCCTGGTAGGGCATCTCGAAGCGCAGTCCCATCTCCTTCATGCGTGGGTACAGATACCACTCCAATTGCGAAAACGGCCGGATCATGTAGCCGTGCTCTGCGAACCAGTCGATGTCGTGGATCTCCTTGCCACCCGACACCTCATGGCTCGCGGCCTTGGCGACCGCGTTCCAGATTTCCTTGGAGGTATGCGCCACATCCGGGTCGAGCGAGTAGTCGTAGCCCTCGCCGCGCAACTTCATCGCCGCCGAGCCGCGGTTGATGGCTTCGTTGTACTCGCGCAGCAATCCGGTGCGCTTGGCGATCTCGGTGGTGATGTCGCTCATGTCGCGGCATTCGCCCGCGGGCGCGACCGCCGGCTGGCGCAGCGCCCAGCCCTGGTGGTGCCAAAACTGCTCGGCTGAGCCCGTGCCGCCGATCCTCGACATCTGCCAACTCTCGATGTCGTTGGCCTCGGGCAGGATGATGTCGGCCATCCAGTTCGATTCATCCAGCGTATAGCCGAAGGCGAGCGTGAACGGGAATTCCGCAATCCGCTTGGCGACTTCAGGCGCGTTCCACGAGGAGATCGCGGGGTTGGTGCGGTAGCAGATCCACATGTCGGGCAGGGTCTGCCGAGGCCAGGGCTTGGGCGCCTTGTGCTGGAACAGCCACGGCAGGTGGGCCGGGCCGAGTGCGGCCGACCAGGGTGAGTTGGCCGCGAGCGGCACCAGCATCTTGTAGGCATTCCGGATATGCGGCTTGGACTGCCAGTCTGCCTTCAAGGTCGAATTGAACGGGTAGTGCATGAAGCCGTCACCGCCGTGCGTGACACTCTTCAGGCGGTTGTCCGCCGGGCGGTTGAGGCGGACTTTCGTGCCCATGGTCGCGCCCGGCACTTCGAGTGCGCCGACCAGGCACGCAAGCATCGTGCGGCCCCACATCGCCTGGTAGCCGCCCCAGCCGTTGTTCACGCCCTTGCCGAGCATCACGCCCACCGGGCGGTGCGGCAGCAGCACGCCTTCGATGTCGATGGTCGCGCCGATCTTGGCGTGCGCCGTGAACTCGTCAGCCACGCGGCGAATCGACGCGGCGGGCACATCGCATTCGGCCGCGGCCCATTCGGGCGTGTACTGCGCGATGTGTTCGCGCAACAATTCGAACGAGGGGCGCGCTTCCACCGTCGCGTGCACCCAGCGTTCGCCGTCGGGGCCTTCTTCATACCCCGCGACCGTGTAGGTTCCCTCGAGCGCCGCCTCGGCGATCGCGCCGTCATACGCCTTGGCCTTCGCGTCGGACGAATCCCAGATCAGCGGCTTGCCCGATTCGCTGGCGCGCACGAAGTAGCCGTGCGGCCCGACGAGATAGGGCGAGTTGGTGTCCTCACTAAGGAACCGCACGTCGCAGACCTTGCGCCACTCGCGCTCGCGCAGGATGGTGTGGATCACCGCGTAGAGGAAGGCCGCGTCGGTCTTGGGCTTGATCGGCACCCACTCGGCCGACAGCGCGCCGGTGACCGAGAGATGGGGTTCGACCTGCACACGTTTGAGGCCGCGTGCGCGCGCGTCGGCCTGCCGCCACACGCCCGACACGCCGCCCGAGGCTTCGAGGTTGCTGCCGAAGTTCACTACGTAGTCGCTGTTGGACGAATCGGTCACCACGGTGAAGGCGCGGTGCCAGAACTCGCCGTACAGGTGCTCGGAGTGGAAGCACTTCGCGCCCTGGCCCGAGCCGTAGCCCTGGTCGAGCACGCCCCAGGCCGAGAGGAACGCGGGGAAGGTGCCCATGTAGCGGGTCGGCGTGCCGCCGCCGCCGAAACTGGCCGCGACGCGCGGATAGCCCTCCTCGTCACGCAGCCCCTTGGCGCGGATCTCGTTCAACTTGCCGGCGACGATGTCGAGCGCCTCATCCCAGGAGACCGGCACGAAACCCGGGTCGTGCTCGCGCCCCTTTTTAGGGTTGGTGCGCTTGAGCGGGCGTGTGATGCGGTTGGGGTTGTAGGTCTTCTGCACCAGGCCGTAGGCTTTCACGCACACGCGCCCGCCGGCCGGGTGCACGCCCTCCAGCCCAAGGTTGGGCTCAATCCGCAGCGCGACGCCGTCCCTCACTTCAACCTTGAACAGGTCCGGCCCGCAGACGCACTGGTTGCAGTAGATTGGGACTTTTTTCGTCGCGCTCATGGGGGTGTTCTACTTTGGGAGCAGCGCCAGCTTCGCAGCTTTCGCCTCGAGCCGTTCCTTCTGTTTCGCAAGGTCGACGACGAAGCGCGTGTGTTTTGCCTTGCCGACCGTGTCGAGCGCGTCCTTCACCTCGACCTCGAAGTTCACGCGGCGGCCGTCCACGCCGGTGACGGTGGCCGTCACGTCGACCCACATATTGAGGAGCGTGGGACCGAGGTGGTCGATCTCGACGCGCGCGCCGACCGAGTTTTCCTCGGGCGCGAGGTACTCGCCGAGGAAATCCTTGCAGGTCATTTCGATGTCGCGAACCATCATCGGCGTTGCATACACGCGCAATGCGTCGCCCATGAAGCCGATGGTGCGCTCGGTGTCGACTACCACGCGCTTGGTCTGCTTCATTCCTGCGGTCAGTCCGGGTTTCATGTCGTGTTCTCCTTGTGTTGTTGATCGGTCAATCCCCGCGCATGCTGCGGCGCAGGTCGTGTTTGAGGATCTTGCCCATCGCGCTCTTGGGCAGGGCGTCGGTGAAGGTGATGCGGCGCGGGATCTTGTATCCGCCGATGCGTGTGCGGCAATGGGCGATGATGATTTCGGCCGTGAGCTGCTGGCCCGGCGCCGGCACGATCACCGCGCACAACGCCTCGCCATAGCGTTCGTCGGGCACGCCGACCACCGCCGCCTCGTGCACGCCGGGGTGGGTGCAGATTGCGGCCTCGACCTCCGAGGTATAGACGTTCTCCCCGCCGGTGACCACCATGTCCTTCTTGCGATCGAGCACGAACAGATACCCCTCGGCGTCGACGCGGCCGACGTCGCCGGTGTGGAACCAGCCGTTGCGAAAGGCGTCCGCGGTCTCGCGCGGGCGGTTGTGGTAGCCGTCGGCCACCTGCGGACCGCGCACCACGATCTCGCCCGTCTCGCCTGTCGGCATTTCGCGCCCGGCGTCATCGACGATGCGCAGGTCGACGCCCGGCTGCACCCTGCCCGCGGCATCCAGCAGTTCTTCGCGCCCCTCCAGCGCGCGGCGATGGTCTTCCTCGTCGAGGATCGCGAGCACCGGCGAGGTCTCGGTCAGGCCGTATACCTGCTGCATGTCCACACCCGGGAAACCCAGCATGGTGCGGCGGATCCACGCGGCCGACATCGGCGAGGTGCCGTAGCTGATCAGGCGCAGCGAGCTGATGTCGAAGCGCCCGAACGCGGACGCCTGCAGTACGCGCATGATCATCAGCGGCACCAGGCTGCCGATCGTGATGCGGTAGCGCTCGATCGCGGCGAGCACGCCCTCCGGCGTGAACTCGGGGAGGTAGACGTGGCTTCCCCCGTGCAGCGAGACCGAGGTCGCCTTGAGGTCAGTGGAATGGAACATCGGCGACACGTGCAGGTAGCTGTCGCTCGGTTTCACCACCATCGTGCGCGACAGCTGCAGCGCGTTGGCGAAGATGTTGCGGTGGGTGATGCGCACGCCCTTGCCGCGCCCTGTGGTTCCGCCGGTGTAGAGCAGGATCGCGTTGTCTGCTTCGTCGGGGTCGTGCGGTTCGGCGGCCTGCGCAGCGTCGCGCAGCGCGTCATACGCCGGCAGGCCAACGGTGTTCGTGTCGAGACAGAATGCGCGGCTCTTCCAGGCATCGAGCGGCGCCTGCAAGAGCAGCGGCGCGAAACCCTCCTCGATTGCAAGCAGGCGGCACTCGGAGTCTTCGAGCAGAAGCGCGATCTCGGCCGGCGCGAGGCGAAAGTTCAGCGGCACGGGCACGGCGCCCAGCCAGTAGCCCGCGTTCAGCAGTTCGGCGTAGCGCGCGGAATTGCGTGACAGGACCGCGAAGCGTTCGCCGGGCACCAGGCCGAGCGCGCGCAGCATCCCGGCGGCGCGCGCAATGCGCTCCACGTAGTGCGCCCAGTCGAGCGTGTGCCCGGGCTCGCGGATCGCGGCGTTCGCGCCGTACATGCGCGCGGTCCGCTGCAACAACGACGGCAGCGTCAGCATGCGCGGCGGAGACTGGTTTTTGTGTGCTGAATCTTCATTTGAATGATGTTTTCTCCTGCGGGCCAGACTAAGTGGCGCGCCTCCCGGGTGTCAAGGCAGTTTCAGGCGCGCATCCGTCGCGTGCGCTATCAGCGCGCCACGTGCGCTAACATGGCAGGCACGCATCCCTCATCCCGATGGGGAACACATCTTGAACATCACAAACCTCACACCTGCCTTCGGCGCCAGCATCACCGGGGTCGACCTCGCCAACCTGTCCGATGCCGGCTTCGCCGAAATCAAGACGGCGTGGCACCAGCGCCGCGGCCTGCTCGCCTTCCCGGGGCAGAATATTTCAGACGACGGCCTGCTCGTTTTCTCCCGGCGCCTGGGCGAACTCGACACGCCGCCCAACCAGGAGAACGGTCGCCAGACGCCGGCGGGTTATCCCGATATCTACGTGGTGTCAAACGTCAAGGACCCTGCCGGCCATCCGATCGGTGCGCTCGGTGACGGAGAAGCGGTGTGGCACACCGACATGAGCTACGAGGCCCGTCCGCCGCTGGCTTCGATGCTGACCGCGCGCGAGATTCCCGCCAGCGGCGGAGATACCTGGTTCACCGACATGATCGGCGTCTACGCGGACCTGCCCGCAGATCTCAAGGCGCGCCTGTGCGGTCTCAACATCAAGCACGACGGCACCTACAATTCCGGCGGATACCTTCGCGCCGGTGTGGTCCCGGTCGAGGACCCGTCCAAGGCGCCTGGCACGCTGCACCCCGCGGTCACGCGCATTCCGGAAACAGGCGACGCAGCGTTGTACCTGGGCCGGCGGCGAATGTCCTATGTGCCAGGGCTGTCGCGGGAGGAGAGCGAGGCCCTGCTCGATACGCTTTGGCAATACCCGAACGCGCCGCAGCGCATCTACAAGCACCGCTGGAAGGTCGGCGACCTGGTCCTTTGGGACAACCGCGTCACCATGCACCGGCGCGACCCGTTTCCGGCGACCGAGCGGCGCATCATGCATCGCACGCAGATCAAGGGCGCGCTGGCGCCTGAAGCGTTCGCGAACTGAGACAGGCCGTTTGTTGTCGGTACGGCCTTCTCCACTTTGCTGCTTGAAAAGCTACCAGCCCTTGCGTTCCAGGTCGGGTACCGCGTCGAAATGTCGGTCTCGGCTCAGGACGGGCATTCGATGTTGCAGCGCCAGGGAGGCAATCCAGGTGTCGTTGGCGGGAATCGGTGTGCCCGCGCGCTTGAGTGCGATCCGTAGTGCGGCGTAGACGACCGCGGTTTCGTCAGTCACCGTGAGAATGTCGAACTGGGACAGATGCGAGTCCAGCCATGATTCATAGACCGCGCGTCGCCTGGACTGGGCAATGCCGTAGCGGAATTCTCCAAGCACGATAACCGGGATCGCTGCCCGGTGCTGCCGCCGCAGGATCCTGCCAACTGCCGGGTCTCCGTCCACGAACGCTGAAAGCGCGTTCGTATCGAGGATCACACCCGGTCCTCGGGCTCAATGACTCCGAAAGTTTCGTCGATTCGTGCTTGGACGCGCGCGGTTTCCTTGCCCAAGGCGCGCAACTTGCCGAACCCCTGCATCCATTCAGGTTCTGCCGAGCCCGCCGTCGCAGCCGCGGGCGAGAGCTTTTCCTGCAGTGCCTCGGTGACCAGTTGCTTGAGCGTCTGGCCGCGCTCGGCGGCTTTCGACTTTGCCTTGCGGAACAACTGGTCCGGAATCTCGAGGGTCGTCTTCATTGACCCATATTACCATATTTACGGTTCTGGACCGGTTTGCCTGATGTGCGAGTTGCCAGTGTCCTTTAGGCCGGGGCTCCTCACGCAGACCTGTGCCGATGCTTCTCAGAGCGGGTAGACCAGCAGCACGTCCACGCAGCGCGAATCGAGGATCACACGGCGTTCCTTGAAACGGGGCTGCCCGTCCTCGAACACAATCAGGTCCAGGTACTTGCCGATCGCAAACAGCTCGGTCGCGCCGCTTTCCATCGTTCGGTAGACGCTGAAGTTGGAGCGTGCGGCCAGCACGCCCGGCGAGGCTTCGCGCAGTTCGGGGCGGCCGACGATGTGGCAGTGGGTGTGGGGCTCGTAGACATTCGCGGTCTTCAGCGCGAGCACCCGATCCTCCATCATGCCGCGCCCGGTGCAGAGGATGATGCCGATCGGGTAGCCGGCCTCAAAGTTCTCGCGCGTGGTGATCTGGTACACCGCGTCCGCGGTGAAGAACCCGGTCCAGTCGTCGATCCTGCCGTCGTCCAGGCGGTGCGCGTAGTCGGCGAGGAAGTTCTCGACGCGCAGCCAGTTCTCGAGGTCGGGGGCGCCCATCTCAGGCGAATCCCATGATGTCGCGGTAGCCGTGCCAGAAGCCGCGCACCGAGGCCTCGGTGGCGCGCGAGGACTCGTTCGACTCGGCGGTCTTGCCGCCCATTTCGATGAAGGCTTCCTCGTTCGGGCTCGCGCGCGTGCCGCGCTGCACGAACTCGTTGATGCAACCGTCTTCCAACGACACCAGGCCCGCTGCGCCGGTGAGGTTGCCCTGCATGACGCGCATGCGCTCCTGCTCCGGTGTGTCGCGCTCGTAGCCGAGGAACACCCAGTAGAGCTCGGTCTTGTCCACGCCGCGCGGCACGAAGTAGCGCACCGCCAGGGAATTCAGCGTGAAATGCACCACCAACGTGGGAAACACGGTCTGGATGCTGTGGGTGATGCCGTCCTCGAACTCGTCCCAGGCCGCGAGCAGCTCCGGGCCCGCCAGCTTGGACTCGTACTGGCCCGAATGCACGCTCTCGTACTCCTTTTCGGCCGCGAGGGTCGCGCGCTTGGTGTAGCTGATGTGGTGCCACTTCCTGTCCGAGAGGATGATGCCGCCGTCCATGTCGAGCCGGTTCACCTTGAACGTGGTGTAGAAG
>JBBQVP010000068.1:0-19900 GCA_038211455.1 Burkholderiales bacterium | reverse complement strand
CCTAGGCCACGCACGGCCGAAACACCGGCAGCGCGTGGCCGCCCTCGGTCGTGCGGAATGTCACCTCAACCACCTGCCCGATCGCGAGCCGCTCAAAGTCGCATTCGACCAGGTTGCTCATCATCGTCACGCCCTCTTCCAGCGTGACGTAGGCGATCGCAAAGGGCACCGCGACGCGGCGCATCACGGAATAGGTGTAGATCGTGCCGCGCCCGCTCGCGGAAAACCACTCGGTGTCGCCCGACAGGCAATGCGGGCAGATTGCGCGCGGATAAAAATGCGTGCGCTCGCAGGCCCGGCACTTCTTGAGGAGCAGCACGCCCTCCTTCGCCGCCGCCCAGTAGCGCTCGGTCTCCAGGTTGATGTCCGGGTCCGGATAGGTGCGTTCGACGGATTTCATGCGTCGTTCCTCCCCAGAATGACGGTGGCGCTACCCATGCGGGTGCCGATCGACCCGCCGGTGCCGTGCGCCAGCGCGAGCGTGCAGTCGCGCACCTGCACCCTGGGGTGCGCTTCGCCGCGCAACTGGCGCACCGCCTCGATGACCTTGGTGATCCCGCCACGGTTGTTCGGGTGGTTGTTGCACAGCCCGCCGCCATCGGTGTTGAAGGGCAGCTTGCCCACGCCCGAGATCAGGTTGCCGTCAGACACGAACCGCCCGCCCTGCCCCTTCTCGCAAAAGCCGAGATCCTCGAGCGTCTCGAGCACGGTGATCGTGAAGCTGTCGTAGATCGAGACGTAGTCGATGTCGGCGGGCTTCAGGTTCGCCTCGGCAAATGCGCTGCGTCCCGAAGTCACCGCGCCGGTATACGTCAGGTCCACGCGCCCGGCGTCCAGGTGCTTGACCGCCTCGCCCGCGCCGAGGATTTTCACGCATCTGTCACCAAGGGTACGGGCGTGCTCCGGACTGACGATCACCAGGGCGCCGCCACCATCCGTGATCACGCAGCAATCCAGCCGGTGCAGGGGGTCGGCGATCATCGGCGAGGCGAGCACATCCTCGACCGTGACCACCTCGCGCAACAGCGCGTGTTCGTTGTGCTGGGCGTGGTGCGAGGCGGCCACCTTGATCCAAGCCAGCTGCTCGCTGGTCGTGCCGTATTCGTGCATGTGGCGCTTGGCGGCCATCGCATACAGGTTGGTGATGACCGGACCGTACGGGCGCTCGAACCCGACATCGGGCACGCCTGCGCCGTAATTGCGCGTTCCCAGGGTCACCACGCCTTCGGCGCGCGGGCGGCCGGCGAGCGTGACCAGCGCGACCGAGCAGCGTCCCGCCGCGATCGCGTCGAGCGCGTGGCCGACGTGCACCACGTAGGACGAGCCGCCGGTCTCGGTGGTGTCGATATGCCGCAGTTTCAGGCCCATGTATTCCGCCATGGACAGACCCCCCAGCCCCGGCGCGTCGCCGGCGCAGAAGTAACCGTCCACCTCGTCCTTGGTGAGGCCCGCATCCTGAAGCGCCCCCAGTGCGACCTCGGCGTGCAGCTGGGGGATGGTCTTGTCGACGGCCTTGCGCGTCGGGTGCTCGAACGCGCCGGCGATATAGGCCTTGCTGGAACGGCTCATGGCGTTTCCTCGACTGCGTGATGTTTTACTTTTCCCGATCGGGCCCTCATCGGGCCGTCATGACACTACCATTTTTCCCGGACACGGCACATCACCGAGCAGAGCGAAACGCGAGCGCGACGGTACGCGGACGCGGCGATAATACGGCTGGACTGCGACACACCAGGAGTAGCGATGAACTACAAGCTGTTTGGAACGAGCGGGCTGCGCGTGTCGGAGCTTGCGCTCGGCACCCTGACGTTCGGGGAAGAGATGGGCCTGGGCGCGGACAAGGCCGAGAGCCGCCGCGTGTTCGACACCTATGCCGAGGCGGGAGGCAACTTCCTCGACACCGCGAACAAGTACAACAACGGCACGAGCGAGTCCTGGACCGGCGAATTCATCCGGGGCGAGCGCGACCGGTTCGTGCTCGCCACCAAGTTCGCGCTCAGCATGCGCGAAGGCGACCCGAATTCAGGTGGCAATCACAGGAAGAGCATCGTGCAGTCGGTCGAGGCGAGCCTGAGGCGCATGGGCACCGACTACATTGATCTCTACTGGCTGCACCAGTGGGATTTCACCACCGGCGTCGAGGAGGTGATGCGCGCGCTGGACGATCTGGTGCGCGCTGGCAAGGTGCTCTACCTCGGGATCTCGGATACGCCGGCGTGGATCGTGTCGCAATCCAACATGCTCGCCGAACTGCGCGGCTGGACCGCGTTCGCCGGCATCCAGATCGACTACAGCCTGGTGGAGCGCACCTCGGATCGCGAGCTGCTGCCGATGGCGAAAAGCCTCGGGCTTGCAGTGGCGCTCTGGGGCGTGGTGGGGCAGGGCCTGCTGACGGGAAAATTCCATCGTGCCGCGGACCCCGGCGCACCGGCCGACTCGCTGCGCGCCGGCATGGCCGGCCGCCGGATGTCGGAACGCAATTTGGAGATCGCGCGGCTGGTCGAGGTGGTTGCAAAGGAAAAGGGCTGCAGCATGACCCAGGTGGCGATCAACTGGGCGCGCCAGCGCGGCCAGCAGATGTTCCCGGTGGTCGGCGCGCGCACGCTCGCCCAAGCGAAGGAGAATTTCGGCTGCCTTGCGCACCCCTTGAGCGATGCCGAGTTCGCGCGCCTGGAGGAGGCGAGTCGCGTCGAGCTCGGTTTTCCGCACGACTTCCTCGCGATCCCGCGGATCATCAGCCAGCGCTTCGGGGGCACCGAGGAGCGACTGAAAAACCACCGGCCCGCGACGCACCTCGATCAGGGGCGTTGAATCGACGCAGGTGATCCGGGCCGGATCTGCTATCGCGCCCGCCGAAACGCGCGCGTGGGGCACCTCAGCGCGTGCGCCGCTCGACGTTAGCCTTGATGTTGGCGAGCGCCGTTTCCGCTTCCGTGTCGATCCGCGCGATCATTTCATCTGTCGGCGCCTTGGGGCGTGCAGGATTGCTCACCAGGCGCGTGTAGCGCGTGCCGGCGTCAATCGCTTCGCAGGTGTACTGCACCACGATCGGCCCGGTGAATGTGGTCGTGGTTTCTGCGATCCACAGGCGCGGCGATTCGCAGGTGCGCACAACCCAGTCAAGCTGGACTTCTCCCCGCTGGGTGCCCCATTGCTCCACGAAGGTTTCGCCGGCCACCAGCGGCCGGTTCTCGCAGGCGAGCTGGTGCGAAGCGGCGATCCACTCGGGCCACGAATGCGGGTTGGTGACGTAATCGAACACCGCACGCGGCGGCGCGGCGATCGTGATGCTGTGGCTGCGCTCGAAGGCAATACCGGCACTCATGGGATGTCTCCGCGGGATTGGCGTGTTTGCTTGCCGAGTCTACCGCGGGCGCGCAGTCCGGCCGCCAACCTTGCGCAGGCGCGCGCCTTTCGTGTAGATTCCCTCGCCGCCCGGACCCGCTTCCGGCGTTCCGGACACCACACAAAGAACTCGAGGAAAAATACATGAACAGGCGTTTCCCTGCATTCGCCGGCGTGCTGCTCGCAGCCGCCGGCCTGTGCGCCGCTCTCCCTGCAACTGCACAGAAGTTTCCCACCAAGCCGGTCACCATCGTCGTGCCCTACCCTCCGGGCGGGCTGATCGACCTCGTGGCGCGCGTGGTCCAGGCGCCGCTGCAGGCACAGCTCGGCCAGTCGGTGATCATCGAGAACCATTCGGGCGCGGGCGGCAACGTCGGCGCCGAGTTGGTGGCGCGCTCCGCGCCCGACGGTTACACGCTGCTGCTCGCGAACCCATCGCTTGCGATCAGCCCGAGCATCTACCGCAAGCTGAATTACCGGCCGATCGAAGACTTCGCCTATGTCGGGCGCTACGGCTCCGTGCCCAATGTGCTGGTGGTCACGCCCTCGCTGCCGGTCAAGAGCGCGCAGGAACTCATCGCTTACGCAAAAGCAAATCCAGGCAAGCTCAACTACGGCTCGCCGGGCTATGGCACCTCGCCGCAGCTGTCGAGCGAGCTGTTCAAGTCGATGTCGGGCACGTTCATCGTCCACATCCCGTTCCGCGGTGCGGGCCCGGCGATCATCGGGCTGCTCGGCGGCGAGACGCAGATGATGATCGACAACATCCCGCCGCAAGTGCCGCTGATCAAATCGGACAAGGTGCGCGCGCTCGCCGTGACCAGCCTGAAGCGCGTCAGCGTGCTGCCGGACGTGCCGACCATGGACGAGATCGGGCTCAAGGGCTACGAAGTGAATTCCTGGTTCGGCCTCACGGCGCGCGCAGGCACTCCGCGCGAATCGATCATGCGCCTCAACCAGGCGCTGAACATGGCATCGCGCGATCCCAAGCTGCGCGAAGCGCTGGAATCGCGCGGCGCCACCATCGTCGAGGGCTCACCCGAGGACTTCCTCAACTTCGTGAAGGCGGAGATCGCGAAATTCGCGCCTGTAGTCAAGCGCTCGGGTGTCGTGATCGAGTAGGACCGCATTCCCCGCCCCGCGCTGCAGGCGAGCGCAACGGTTCGCTTCAGTCGGGGCGCACGATCTTCCAGTACGTGTCCTTGCGCCAGATCAGGCCGTCCTTGAACTCATAGAGGTCGCAGCCCTTGTAGTCGAGCCGCGTGCCGTCGGCGGATTTCCCGGTGACGCGCCATACCGCGACGCCACGGGTTTCGCCCGCCACGTATTCCTCGAGCCGCGCCCAGTGCATGTCGGGAATCACCTTGAAGCGCGCCGCCAGCATCTCGCGCACCGCCTGCTTGCCGACCACGCTGCGTCCCGTATGCTCGGGGCCGAGCGCCAGCCAGAAGACGCAGTCGTCGTGGAAGTAGGACACGATGCGCTCCACGTCACGGCTGTTGAAGGCATCGGTGATGTCATTCAGAAAGGCGCTCGTGAGGGGGCTCGGGGCGCGCGTGGGAGGCAGTGGCTGGCTCATGGGGTCTCCTGTTTTGTGCCGACTGGGTTTAGAAGCCGATAGTACCGTTCCGCGGGCAATGGGCAACGTCCGGAGGCGGCCAAAAGACCACGCAATGACGTTGCCCGTTGACCGGCCTGCAAGTCGCTGGAAACGAAGGTGGGTTGTTAAACCTGCTTCGGAGTGATACGATAAGTCATGGTCAGGCGTTCCGATCCTTCGCTGTCCGCCCTCCTCGACCTGGACGGAACAAGAATCGGCGTCGGGACGAGGCACTGGGTGAAGTTCAAAGCATGGACGATCGAACCTGATGAGGCGCGCCCGCACGGCATACGGTATGAATTGACGCTGCACGATGCGCGCAATCACAGGGTTCTGGGTTTCGACAACGCCCACGCGGTGAAACGCCCGGGCGGACGATTCGTGGAGCAGCCGCGCGCGTACGATCACCTGCACCGGGGACCGCGAGACAGGGGCGTTCCGTATGAATACTCGAGCGCCGGCAAGCTGCTCGAAGATTTTTGGCAGGCGGTCTTCAAGGCACTGGAAGAACTGGGAGAATCATCATGAGCACCGAAAACACGATCCGCGTCGGCATCCTGCCTCTGGAGCGCGTGCGCGACTACACCATCTCCGTTGCAAAAGGCACGCACAAGCGCAAGCCCGGGGAACCGAAGATATGGTTCACATCGATCAAGTCCTTTGCCGCCGTGCTGTCCGACGAGAACCGTGAATTGCTGCGGATCATCCATGACGACGAGCCCGAATCCATCGCCGACCTGGAACAGAGGACCGGACGCAAGGCGAGCAATCTGTCGCGCACCCTGCGAACGATGGCGAACTACGGACTGGTCCGGCTGGATGAGGGCCAGCAGGGGCGTGGCCGGCGAGCGGTGAAACCCGTGGCCATAGCTCGTTCGGTCAGCCTGACTCTGGATATAGGCATTGGGGCCAAGCCCATAGCGCGACGGCCTGCAGCCGTCACCGCGTGACTGAAGAAGCGCCCGCATTCCTGGGTGGTATGACTGGGCGATGGGGTCGGCGAAACCGAAAGGCTAATCAAGAATGTCAGTAAGTTCCCCCGAACCCCGCTCCAGGCGCGGACTTCAGGGAAAAAATGTCAGTAATCAGGCTTTCGGACCGGACTCCGAAATATGCTTTTCCAGCGCCTTGAAAAACCGCCCGACCATGTACTTGGCGACCCCCGACAGCACACGCTGGCCGACACCCGCAACAACGCCGCCGACTTCCGCGCTGCCTGCATAGCGCAGCAGGGTCTCGTTCTCGCCCTGTGGTTCGAGGTCGAATGCGGCGCTGCCCTTCATGAAGCCGATGGAGCCCTGGCCTTCGACCGCGAGCACGTAATGCTCGGGCTCGCGCTTCTCCTCGATCGCGACGCTGCCCATGTATTCGCCTGAGACGTTGGCGACCTGCAGTTTCAGGCCCATCTCGTAGCGGTCAGGACCGATCTCGCGCACTGCATTGCAGCCGGGAATCGTCTTCGCCAGCACGTCCGGATCGTTCAACAGGCGCCAGAGTTCAGCCTGCCCGACCGGGAGTCTCTGTTCGCCTTTCAGATCGAGCGCCATCTCAGTCCCTGCACCAGCAATCGGTGCGCACGCGGAAGATGCCTTTCGCGGTGCCGCCGAGCATGGCCTGCTTCTCGGTATCGCTTGCGTTCGAGGCATGGATCAGCTTCTGCGGTTCCAGGTCGCCGATGGGGAACGGCATGTCCGAGCCCAGCATGACTTTCCCGGGCCCCGCCTTGCCGGCAAGGTATTCGAACGAATCCAGGTCGAACACGATGGAATCGAAGTACAACGCCTCGAAACCCTTGCGCGGGTCGGCGTACTTGCCCTGCGCGATCGTGAAGTTGCGCGCGAGGCGCCCGAGCACATACGGCAGCGCTGCGCCGCCGTGCGAGATCACCAGCTTCACACCGGGAAACTTCAGCAGGTGGCCCGAGTGGAGCAGGCGCGCTACCGCGATCGAGGTATCGGCGACGCGGCCGATGGCGTTCACCAGGTCGTAGTCGGCCAGTCTGGGCTCACCGCAGAGGAACATCGGGTGAAGGAAGATCCCGGCCTTGCGGTTCGAGGCTGCCTGCCAGAAGGCATCCAGACCCGGGTCGTCGAGATTGCCGCCCTGCCCCTTCGGTAACGTGCCGATCATCAGGCCGCCGAATCCGGCGTCCATGGCTTCGCCGAGCACTTCGGCCGCCATCTTCCCGTCCTGCAACGGCACGGTAGCCAGCGGCGTGAAGCGCGTCTCCCCCTTGAGCGACTCCAGCATGCAGGCGTTGATGAAGCGGCTCCACGCGAGGCCTTCGGCCGCGGGCAGCTCGTAGCCGAAGCTGTCGAGCCAGCCGCCGACCAACTGGTGGTCGATGCCGTTCTTGTCCATCCATGCACGGCGGTCGTCAAGGTCCGACAGGCGCGGCATGATGGGCCGGGTGAGCTCGCCGCCCGGAAACTGCATGCGGTTGCTCTTATCATCGCGCTTGAGCGTCACCGAAGGAAATTTGGCGCATTCAGCATCGAAGCGCTCGAACAGCAGCTTCGGGATGTAGTGCGCATGGATGTCGATGATCATCTTTACAGCTCCGTCATGGGTTGATTCTATTGACCGGCCCGCGCCATCGCGTTGCGCCCGGCGATCCGCCCGAACACCAGCGCGCGCAGCACAGCCACCGCGTTGGGCGCGCTGGCGTAGAAGTGCCCGGTGATTTCCCCTGCTGCGTAGAGGCCGGGAATCGGCCCCGCTTCGTCCAGCACTTCGGCCTCGGCGTTGGTCGCCAGCCCGCCGAAGGTGTAGACGATCGCGCCGGCCAGCGGGTAGGCAAAATACGGCGCCACCTCGAGCGCGCGCGCCCAGTTCGATTTCGGGGGCGCAAGCGACTTCTCCGCGGCAAGGCCGTCGGCGCGCGTGGCGTCGAACCGCGCCGCGTTCCCGGTGCAGGCGGCGTTGTACTGCGCAAGGGTGCGCGCAAGGCCTTGCGGCGAAATACCCGCGAGCTTGGCGAGCGCCTCGGGCGTGTCCGCCTGCAGCGGCGGCAGGTCGCTCAGCACCGCGCGCTCGAACCCCGGGATCGCGGCGGTGCGCGCATCGAACACCGACCAGACGACGCGCCCGGGCGCGTTGAAGTGGATCGCGCGGGAGAATGGTTCCCAGGTTTCGTGCACCAACCCTGCGCCCTCATCGAAGAAACGCCGTCCCTCGCGATCGACGACGATACCGTAGGGATACGTAAACACCACGGGCGCGGAAGCCGTGCTGCGAGCGTCGATCGGCTCGCTGTGCATCCCGTCCCAGTCGCCCGATTTTCGCGCGCCCGCCTCCAGCGCCATGCGGATACCCGAACCGTCGTTGCCCCCCGACCCCGGCGAGATCGGCCGCAACGTCTCCCCGCCCGGGCCGAAGTGCTCGGCCAGCATGGCGGGATTTCCCTGGAACCCGCCGCTCGCGAGTACCACGGCATGCGCCGCAAATTCACGCGCTGCGCCGTCCGCAAATCGCGCTGCGATTCCGGTCACCTTCCCGTCCGGAGCGCGCAGGAGTCGCTCAGCCCGACAGGCGTAGTGAAATTCCACCCCGGCCGCTTTTGCCCCGCGGACGAGCGATTCGACGATCGCCGCGCCGCGGCCCACAGGCTGGATGCGCGGCGGGCCGACACTCAGGTAATAGCCCGGCGAGTGGAACTGCACCCCGTGCGCCTGTACCCAGGCCGCTGCAGCAGGTGCCTCGGCGGCGAGTCGCTGGAAATAGGCGCGATCGCCGCGCCCGCCGGTCGCAGCCATCATATCGTCTTCGAACCCAGGCGCAAGCGAGGACACCGAGGCAAGCCGCATGTTCGACGGACTCCAACGCGTTCCGCCCCCGCTATCGCCCTGTGAGGCCGCCTCGAGCAATGCGATGCGCGCCCCGGGAGAGGACTCGACCGCGCTCAGCGCCGCGGAAAGACCCGCCGCGCCATGCCCGACCACGACGAGATCATAGTGCCTCGCAGACTTCATCTCGTCGGGTCCGCGTGCTCAGTTGAGCTTGATGTTCGCAGCCTTCACAAGCGCCGCGTTGCTTGCCGCATCCTCCCGCAGGAAGGCATCGAATGCCTCGGGCGTGAAGATGCGCACGTCCTGGTTAAGGCTGGCCCAGCGCGCCTTGAGTTCCGGCGAATTGAGCGCCTTGACGGTCTCGGCATGCAGCTTGTTGACGATCTCGCGCGGCGTCTTCGAAGGCACGCCCATGCCGACCCAGAACGGCTGCGCGGAATTCGGCACCCCCGCCTCGATCGTGGTCGGCAGGTCCGGCACGCCGGAGGTGCGCTGCGGCGAGCTGACCGCCAGCGCGCGCAGGCGCCCGTCCTTGACCATCGGCATCACGTTGCCGATCGGGCAGAAGCAATAGTCGACCCGGCCGCTGAGCACGTCGGCCAGCGCTTCGGGAGTGCCTTTATAGGGAACCGAGATCACGTCGATACCCGCGCCGAGCCGAAAGCGCTCGGTCGTCAGGTGCGTCGCGCTGCCCACGCCGATGACCGCCGCGTTCATCTTGCCCGGTTGGGCCTTGGCCGCCGCGACAAGGTCCTTGACCGACTTGTAGTCGCGGTCGGCGCGCACCGCGAGCGCGTTGGCGATGTCGGCCAGCATGGTGACCCCGGACAGGTCCTTGAAGGTGTCGTATGGCAGGTTCGGCATGGTCGTCGGTGTCACGGTCCAGGACGAGGACATCACCAGGATCGTGTAGCCGTCGGGTTCGGCCTTCGCGACGAGGTTCATCGAGATGCTGCCCGATGCGCCGGGCCGGTTTTCGACCACGAAGGTCTGGTTCAACTGCGCGCTGAGGCGCTCGGCCACGACGCGGGCGGTGATGTCGGTGCCACTGCCCGGGGGCAATCCCACAACGACCTTCACGGGTTTGGTCGGCCACGCCTGTGCGTGCGCTGCGCTGGAAAATACCCCGGCGATTACGCCACCTGCCACACACAGCGCGAGGGTCGCCAGTGCGCGCTTCAAGAGTGCGCGTTTCGAAATCAGGTTCATGTCGCTTTTTCCTGTCTGTTGGTGTCTGCCGCTGCCTGAATCCGGCCCCAGATCGCCAGTGGCGTCATGGGTAGCTCGTCTAACGATGCGCCCAGCGGCGACAGCGCATCGTTGATTGCATTTGCGATTGCTGCAGGCGCGCCGAGGTAACCCGCTTCGCCCGAGCCCTTCTGGCCGAACTCGGTCAGCGGCGAGGGCGTGCAGTGGTCGACGATGTCGATAGCCGGCACTTCCATCGCGCTTGGCATCAGGTAGTCCATGAAGGTCTGGCTTGCGAGTTGGCCGTTGTCGCTGAACGCGAATTTTTCGTACAGCGCGGCGCCGATGCCGTGCGCGATCCCGCCGTAGGTCATGCCGTGCACGATGTCCGGGTTGATCATCGTGCCGCAGTCGTGCCCGCAGGCGTAACGCACGATCTTCGGCTGTGCGGTCGCCGGGTCGATCTCGACCAGCACCACGTGCGCCTCGAACGAATAGCAGGGGTACATCTGCACGCGTCCGTCGGCCGTGGGCAGGCCGCCGCCGGTGGGCACCTCCCAGACGAACTTGGCCTGCAGGCCGGGCTCCAGCCCCGGCGGAAGTTTGTGGAACTTGCGGTGCGCGATTTCCACCAGCTGGTCCCACGACAAGGATTTCTTCGCATCGGCCTTTGCCACCACGCTGCCTTCGCGGTATTCCACCGCGTCCGGCGAAAGCCCGAGGTTGTGGGCGCCGATCGCGAGCAACGCCGCCCTGATCTTCTTCGCCGCGCCGGCCGCCGCCCCGCCGAGCATGATCGCCATCCGGCTGCCGACCGGGCTGTTGGAGGGCAGCGCGTTCAAAGAGTCGGCGTGCACCACGCGAATTCCCGCGGGATCGCGCTCCAGCACTTCGCCCAGCACCGTGGAGACCATCGTTTCGTGGCCCTGGCCCGCGGTCGAGGTATTCATCACCCCGGTGATCGAGCCGGACAGGTCGACGCGCACCAGGCACGAGTCCATCCACGTCGTGGTGTCGTTCTTCAGGTTGAACAGCGGCTCGAACGCGGAGTTCCCGCCCGAAGGCTCCAGGCACGTCGCGATACCGATGCCCGCGTGGCGGCCCGCGAGGCGGGCTGCATCGCGCGCCGCGACCAGCGCGGGATAGGACGCCGCGTGGAGTGCCTTGTCGAGCACCGTGTGGTAATCGCCGCTGTCGTAGGTCGAGCCGCTCGGGATCAGGTAAGGGAACTGGTCCTTCGTGATGAAGTTCTTCTTGCGCAGTTCGATCCGGTCCATGCCGAGGTGGCGGGCCACGCGGTCGAGCGCGGTCTCCAGCGCATAGTTGGTGGGTGCCTGGCCAAAGCCGCGCACCGCTTCCTGCGCGGTCTTGTTGGTGAGCACGGAAATCGGCTCGTATTCGACGCTGTTGATGCGATACGGCCCCACGATCGCGCCCACCGGCTTGCCCAACTGCAAAGGCGAGCGGCCGGCGTAGGCGCCGACATCGTCGAGCGCGCGGATCTTCAACGCGCGGATCGTGCCGTCGGTATCGAACGCGACCTGCATGTCGAAGCTGCGGTCCGGGCCGTGCATGTCCCCGCCGCGCATGTTCTCGAGGCGATCCTCGATGAAGCGCACCGGCATCCCGAGCTTTCTCGCGAGGTAGCCCACCAGCACCGTGTGCTTGATGCCGCGCTTCACGCCGTAGCTGCCACCGACGTCCACGTCGAAGTGCACGCGCACCGCGTTGCCGGGCAGGCGCAGCGCGCGCGCGAGCTGGTCGGGGTACTTGGGCATCTGGATCGAGGCCCACACGTCGAGGATCTGGGTTCCCGGATTCCACTCGGCCGCGACGCCGAAGGTCTCGATCGGCACCGTCGCGCTGCGCGCCCAGTGCACGCGGAACTTCAGCGTGTGCTGCGCTTTGGCAAAGTCTTCCTCGACCGGTCCCCAGACGAACTTGCGCCGGAAGAGCACGTTGCTGCCATGCTCCGGATGCACCAGCACCGCATCCGGCAGCAGCGCCTTCTCCGGGTCGAGCACGTAAGGCGTGGGTTCGTAGTCGATCTCCACGCGCTCTGCCGCATCCTCGGCCAGCGCGCGCGTGTCGGCCACCACGGCCACCACCCATTCGCCGGCGTAGCGCACCACGCCGCGCGCGAGCGGATAGCGCGTCACCTTCGGCGCATCGACGCCGGGCATCATCGCCTCGACATTTGCGCAGAGTTCCTCGCCGGTGAGCACACAGCGCACGCCCGGCATGGCCGCCGCCTTATTGGTGCGGATCGCCTTGATCTTCGCAGAGGCATGCGGGCTCGTGACCAGCGCGACATGCTTCATGCCCGCAAGGCCGATGTCCGCCACAAAGCGGCCGCGGCCGGTGACGAAACGCGGGTCTTCCTTGGTGCGCCGTTTTTTCCCGATGTAGCGGTAGGTGCCCTGAGGAACGCTGCGCTCGGACTGGCTCATTTGGCCTCCCCGGCGCGCTTGCGCGCAGTACCCGCAGTACCGTCGGCCAGCTTCTGCGCGGCAAGCTGCACGGCGTCCACGATCTGCTGGTAACCGGTGCAGCGACACAGGTTGCCGCCGATCGCGTCGCGGATCTCTCCCTCCGTGGGCGAGGGGTTGGCTTCCAAGAGCGCGTGCGATGCGATGATCATCCCGGGCGTGCAGTAGCCGCACTGCAATGCGTGCGCCTCGCAAAAAGCGTCCTGCAGCGCACCGGGCGTGCCGTCGGGTTGCGCCAGGCCTTCGATGGTGGTGATCGCGCAACCGTCGGCCTGCACTGCATACATCAGGCAGGAGCGCACCGGCTCGCCATCCAGCAGGATCGAGCAGGCGCCGCAGATCCCATGCTCGCAGCCCACGTGGGTTCCGGTAAGGCGAAGCGTGTCGCGCAGAAAATCCACCAGCGTGAGCCGGGAGGGCACTTCGGCCTCAGTGCGCGCGCCGTTGACGGTGATGCTGACGGGATACAGGCGTTCGCTCATTGCATGACCTTGCTCTTTGCGTCTTCCCGGGCTGCCTTGAGCACCCGCGCGGCAAGCACCCTTGCAAGATGACGGCGGTAGTCGGCCGTGGCATGCAGGTCGGCATCCGGGTCGATCAGCCCGGCCGCCGCATCGGCGGCATCAGCAATGGCCTTGTCGTCCAGCAACGAGCCGACGAGCTGCTCACCGACTTCCGGCAGGGCATGGGGAAACGGGGAGGCGCCACCGATGCCGAGCGCGGCACGCGTGACCTTCCCGCCGGCATCGAGGGCGACCTGCGCGCAGGCCGAGACCAGCGCGAAATCACCGTGCCGGATGCTGACCTCGTCGAACGCGCACCCCACGCGGCCACCGTTCCACACCGGGAATCGGATCTCGGCCAGGCACTGTTCCGGCGCAATCGCGGTCACCATGGGCGCAAAGAAGAATTCTCGCGCCGGCGTGTCGAGGGCGAGTTCGGCATCGCGCAGCACGAGCGTCGCATCCAGTGTGCACGCGACCAGGGGGATTTCGGCCGAGGGATCGGCGTGCACGATCGAGCCGCCGACGGTGCCGCGGTTGCGCGTCTGCACATGGCCGACCCACTTAAGCGCTCGCCCTAGCAGCGGCAGGTGCGTGAGGGCCAGGGGATCGCGCTCGATCACGCACTGGCGCACCGTCGCGCCGATCGTGAGGGTTTCCCCGGCAAGGGAAACCTGCTTCAGCTCTTCCAGGCGATTGATGTCGACGAGCCAGGCCGGCCGGGCCAGGCGCATCGCCATCATTGGCACCAGGCTCTGGCCGCCGGCGATCAGTTTGGCGTCCGCGCCGTGCTCAGCGAGGAGTGCGCAGGCCTGGGCGAGGGTTTCGGCGCGGGTGTATTCGAAAGGAGCGGATTTCATATGCCTGCAATTATCGCGGAATGGGCGCGCCCCAAATGCGAAAGTAGGCTCGGCGGAGTGAAACTACAGCCCGCCCGGTCTTCGGTACCGCACGGGTGGCGCGGACCGCGCAAATGCCGGAAAATACGTGTTCCCCTCCTGTACCGGCTTACCTGACATGACCGCAACCGCCGCACGTTCCATCGTTCCCGCCACCATCGACGACACCCTCAAACTCCTGACCTCGGCCGACTATGTCGCCGACCGCAGCCTCGCGACCTCGGTATTCCTCGCGCTGGCGATGAAACGCCCGCTGTTCCTCGAGGGCGAGGCGGGCGTGGGCAAGACCGAGATCGCCAAAGTGATCGCCGCGGCGCTCGGGCGCGAACTGATCCGCCTGCAGTGCTACGAAGGCCTCGACATTTCGCAGGCGGCGTACGAATGGAACTACTCGCGCCAGATGATCGAGATCCGCCTGGCGGAAGCGTCGGGCGAGAAGTCAAAGGACAAGCTGGCCTCGGACATTTTTTCCGAGCGCTTCCTGATCAAGCGCCCTCTGGCGCTGGCACTCGAGGGCAAGGCCGGCCGCGCGCCGGTGCTGCTCATCGACGAGCTTGACCGCACCGACGAACCGTTCGAGGCCTACCTGCTCGAGGTGCTGTCGGACTTCCAGATCACGATTCCGGAGACCGGCACGCTCAAAGCGGTCGAGCCGCCGATCGTGGTGATCACCTCCAACCGCACGCGCGAGATCCACGATGCGGTCAAGCGCCGCTGTCTCTATCACTGGGTGGACTACCCCGACGCGGCGCGCGAGCTCGACATCCTGCGCCGCAAGGCGCCGCGCGCGGCGGAAAACCTGACACGAGAAATCGTGGAATTCGTGCAGCGCCTGCGCAGCGTCGACTTGTTCAAGCTGCCCGGCGTGGCCGAGACGATCGATTGGGCCAACGCGATGGTTGCCCTCGACAAGATCGCGCTCGACCCGCAGACGGTCAACGACACGCTCGGTGTGCTGCTCAAGTACCAGGACGACATCGAGCGGATTACCGGCGACGAAGCCGCGCGCCTGACTGCGGAAGCGCAGTCGGCGGCCGCGACAGCCTGACCCGGCGCACCGACAGCACACGACTACACGGACACGACCGCGATGCTGCTCGTCCCCGAGGCCACGCCCGGCAGCGGAAAGCTGGCCGAGAACGTGATGCACTTCGCGCGCATCCTGCGCGGCGCGGGGCTGCGCGTTGGACCGGACCGGGTGATCGACTGCATGAAAGCGATCGAGCTCGCCGGCACCGCGCGGCGCGACGATTTCTACTGGACCATGTCGGCGATCTTCCTTTCGCGCGAAGAGCAGCGGCCGATCTTCGACCAGGCGTTCCAGATCTTCTGGCGCGACCCGAAGCTGCTCGAAAAGATGATGCAGGCGCTGCTTCCAAAGACCTACGGCAAGGTCGGGCCTGACGAGAAGGAGCAGAGCCAGCGCCTCACGGATTCGCTCTTCAACCAGCCCAAGCGCGAGGAACAGGAGAACGAGGAGCAGAAGGTCGAACTCGACGCCAAGCTCACGTTTTCTTCCAAGGAAGTCCTGCAGCGCATGGACTTCGACACCATGTCCGCGGCCGAATTGGCCGAGGCGAAGAAGATGCTCGCGCAACTGCGCCTGCCCCTGCCCGAAATCCGCACCCGCCGCCACGCGCCGCACGCGCGTGGCGCGCGTGTCGACCTGCGCGCCACGCTGCGCGCGAGCCTGAGGGAAGGCGGCGCGCTGATCCCGCTGGTGCGCACCGCGCCCAAGACCCTGCATCCGCCGCTGGTGGTCCTGTGTGACATCTCGGGCTCGATGAATCCGTATGCGCGCATGTTCCTGCATTTCCTGCACGCAATCACCAACGACCGCGACCGGGTGTCGGTCTTCGTATTCGGAACGCGACTTACGAACGTGACCCGCCAGCTCAAGCACCGCGACGTCGACGTCGCAATGACCCGGGTGGCCGATGCAATCAAGGACTGGTCCGGCGGCACCCGCATCGGCACCTGCCTGCACGAATTCAACTGGCGCTGGGCGCGCCGCGTGCTCGGCCAGAACGCCTGCCTGCTGCTGGTCTCGGACGGGCTGGATCGCGAGGCCGGCGAAGGCCTGGCCGAGGAAATGGAGCGACTGCACATGGCCACCAAACACCTGATCTGGATGAACCCGCTGCTGCGATACGAGAAATTCGAGGCCAAGCCGGCCGGTGTGCGCGCCATGCTGCCGTATGTCGACCGCTTCCTGCCGGTGCATAATCTGAAAAGCCTAATCGACCTTGCAAAGGTCCTCGGCGAACCAGCGCGTTCCGCGTCCCCGCGCGGCCGGCCGGTGCATCACCTAAACTAGAAGGAATCCGCATGGAAATGTCAGGCGAACAGCTCATCCCGGCCTCGCAGGCCGACACCTGGGCTGCGCTCAACGATCCCGAGATCCTCAAGGCCTGCGTGCCCGGCTGCGAGTCGATCACCCTCACGGCAGAAAACCAGTACCAGGTGCTGATGACCGCGCGCATCGGCCCGGTCTCGGCGAAGTTCAAGGGCAAGCTCGCGCTGGCCGACCTAGACCCGCCCAACTCGTATTCGATCGCGTTCGAAGGCCAGGGCGGCGTGGCCGGCTTCGGAAAGGGTGGCGCGCAGGTGCAGCTGGTGTCCGAGGGCGCCACGAGCACGAAGCTCTCTTACCAGGTCAAGGCAAACGTCGGCGGCAAGCTTGCGCAGATCGGCTCGCGCCTGGTCGATGCGGCAGCGAAGAAGCTCTCGGAAGACTTCTTCAACGCGTTCAACGCCAAGGTTGCGAGCCTGCATCCGGAAACGGCCCCTGCGGGCGGCGACGCGCATGCGGCGCATGGTCATGCACACGACGCCGCGCACGGGGACGCGCACTCCGACGAGCATCACCCTGAGCCCGTCGCCGACGACCCGGACAAGCCGAAAGTGGACAACGCCACGCTGCGCTGGCTCGCGGCAGGCGCGCTGGTCGTGTTCATCGTGGCCCTGTTCGCGCTCTATTCCTAGCAAGTGAAGTTTCGCCTCGCGTCTGCGATCGCCCTTGCCACGGCGCTGATCGCAGGCTGCGCGAGCCTGGGCGATACGCTCGACGCGCATTTTTTGTTTCGCGCGCGACCCGCCGACCCGGAACGCATGGCGGGCGTCGCCCGCATGGATGGCGTGGAAGAGGTGCGCATTACGGCGACCGACGGAACCGTCCTGCACGGATGGCTCAAACATCCGCCGGCCGCCCGACCTGGCAAGCGTTTCCCGCTGGTGATCGTATTCGGCGGCGTGGCGCGGGAGACCTCATGGATGGTCAACTGGGGGGAAAAGCCACCCGAGTGGGGTTGGCTGATGGTGAATTACCGGGGCTACGGCCTGTCGCAGGGTGTGCCCAACGAACACGCGGTAGTGGAGGATGCGCGCCGTATATTCGACTTTGCCGCCGCACGGCCCGATGTGGATCCGGCGCGGATCGTAGTCCTCGGGCGCAGCCTGGGCTCGTATGTCGCGGTCACGCTCGCCGCGGCGCGGCCGCTGGCGGCAGTGATACTCGCCACGCCCTTCGACAGCATTGCCGCAGTAGCGGCCGACCGGTATCCCTTTCTTCCCATGAGGATGCTCGTAGGCGGTCGCTACGACTCGGCCGCACTTGCCCCTGCGATCCGGATACCCGCGCTTTTCGTGCTTGCCGGTACGGACGATGTCGTCCCGCCTGCGCACGGCCGGGCCCTGATGGATGTCTGGGGCGGGCCGAAGACTTCATTCACGCTGGCCGACACCGGGCACCGCCGCGTCGAATGGCGTGACGCGTACTGGAAGCGGCTCTCGGGCTATCTGGAGTCCGTACGCCCGCGGCCGGTCGCCACCGCAGGAAACATGACTTCGCGAACCCCGTCGCCCGGCGATTGAAGGCGACTGAAATGTACGCTCTTGGCGGGTCAAGATCCCGTTGTGCTGAATTGGCCTCGATTCAAGGCAGTTCAGCAGGAGTTTCCCATGACCTCAAGCAATTCTTCCTTGGAATCAATATGTACGAGAGCGCATTGCCAGAAACGATTTCGCTTGGGTAGCAGCCTGGCGTGATGCTTGCGCAGGAAACGTTCGGCGTGCACCGCCCAGGTCTCGTCGAAACTCCCGATAGAGGCATGGATCAGCGGAAGATCGCTGACAACCGCCAGTTTGTAACCGGCCTGATACGCCCGGAACGAGAAGTCCAAATCGTAGAGGTGAAATCCGGTGAACGTCGCCTCATCGAAAGTGATCTTCTCCGCGACCGTTCGCCTGGCGCACAGGAATACGCCATCCAGCGCCTGGATCGCACCTTTCGCTGGCAGAGTGGCGTTCCAAATCAGGACGTCATAACCCCCTTTTGATGCGTTGGGCTGGGCGACCTGCCCGTAGAGGTACGGGGGGCCTGCTCCTACCCATTGATAGTCGACAAGTCGCGTCGTGCCGGCAATGCCAATCAGGTCGTGATTCTGCATATGCAATTTGAGCTTGTGGGCGAAATTCGCTCCGATAAGCTCGATATCGTCGTGCGAAAACACCAAAAGCTCCCCGCGGCTTTTCCGAATCCCGCGGTTGTAACCCTCGCACATGGACGCTGCGTCGTGAATGCCGATAATCTCGAACGACTCACCGGAAAGTGCCTGGTGATAGGTTTCGCAGACTGCCGAGAATTTACTGTCGTCAATGCTACAAATGACTATCGAGATCATGGAGATCGATGGATGTATCGAAGCTTTGCAAGGAGAAAATCGATTGGCTGGCTTCCCAAGTCGACAGAACAGGATGGCCTACTAAAAAAGATTTCCTGGGTCGCGAAACCCCGTTGTCGTAGCACGGAAACCGCACGCGCGCGCCTCAATCACCCGCGATAGTCATGTTCTCGACAAGGATGGAGCCGCAATCACGCGAGCCGCGAACCAGGGTGTCGCTGCCCACCGCAACGATGGACTTGAACATCGCGGAGAGATTCCCTGCGATCGTGATTTCCTCGACCGGATACTGGATCTCGCCGTTCTCCACCCAATACCCCGCCGCGCCGCGCGAATAGTCACCGGTGATCAGGTTGATGCCGTGGCCGAGCAGTTCGGTCACCAGCAGGCCGCGATGCATTTTTTTCAGCAGCCCGCGCAGGTCGAGCTTGCCCGGACGCACGACCAGGTTGTGGTTGCCACCCGCGCTACCGGTGGTCTGCATGCCGAGCTTGCGCGCCGAATAGGTCCCGAGGAAATAGCCCTCGACCACGCCATCCTTCACGATCGCGCGCTTGCGGGTGGCCACACCCTCGTCGTCGAACGGCGTGCTGGCCATCGCCTGGCGCTCGAGCGGGCACTCCTCGATCGACACCAGCGGCGAGAACACCTGCTTGCCGAGACTCTCGGTGAGGAACGACGACTTGCGGTACAGGCTGCCACCGCTCACGGCAGACACGAAATGCCCGATTAACCCGCCCGCCAGCGGCGCCTCGAACAGCACCGGCACCTGGCAGGTCGGGATCTTCTTCGCGCGCAGGCGCGCCAGCGCGCGCGCGCCCGCATAGCGGCCCAGCGCCTCCGGCCTGGCGACCTGCCCCGGCATCCTCGCCGAGCTGTACCAGTCGTCGCGCTGCATCTGCCCCTTCTCTTCGGCGATCATCGAGCAGCCGAGCGAGTGGCGCGACGTGGGAAACCCTTCCATGAACCCGAGGCTGTTGGCGAAGATGAACTGCGAATGCTGCGCCGAGAGGGAGGTTCCCTCGGTGTTCTTCAGCTTGGGAGAAAGCGCAAACGCGGCCGCTTCGCAGCGTTTGGCGATCTCGATGGCGTCCTCGGGCGAAATCCGCCAGGGATGGTAGAGGTCAAGGTCGGGGATGTTGCGCGCGAGCAGGCCCTCCTCGGGCAGGCCGGCGCAATCGTCTTCGGCTGTGTGGCGCGCAATGGCCACAGCGGCCTCCACCGTCTGCCGCAGGGCGGCAGGGGAGAAGTCCGAGGTGCTGGCATGGCCGCGCTTGACGTGCGGGCGCCGGCCGAAATGCACCGAAACGCCGATGCCCTTGTCGCGGTTGTGCTCCAGCGTGTCGATCTCGCCCTTGCGCACCGTGACCGAAAGGCCGAAACCCTCGGAAACGTCGCATTCGCAG
>JBBQVP010000067.1:0-19901 GCA_038211455.1 Burkholderiales bacterium | reverse complement strand
ATACCGGCGGCTTGGAACCCTAGCGCAACGCCAGTAGCACGATTCCGGCGAGTACCATTGCCGCCCCCATCGCGGTCCGCAGGCTCAGTCCTTCGCGATTCTTGAAGGCGATCAGGCTGACCGGGAAGATCATCAGAGGCGTGGTGTGTGTCACCAGCGTCGCGAGGGCGATTTCGATGTAGTGCATTGCCGACACGATGAACATCGCACCGCAGACGGTTGCCACGCCGCAGCATGCGTACAGGGCCAGGGCTTTCCTGTCGGCGGCGTGGATCTCCCGCCACGCACCGCGCCAGTCGCGGGTAAAGGCGAATTGGCACACCAGCGCGGTCGCCGACGCGATCAGCGTCCCGCACACCGCCTCGTTCCAGGTTCGCATCGCCAGACCCCGGAAAACGTTGCTCAGCCCGAACCCGGCCACCGTCAGCACTCCGATCACGATTCCCTTCTTCAGCGCTGCGCGCGAAGGGCGGTGCGCGCCCGCAACGCCCCGCTGCACCGGCTGCGTGAACCATAGCCCGGTCATCACCAGCGCCATCAGGCCGAGTTCGTAAGGTCCCAGCAACTCGGCCACGATGATCCAGGCGGCAACGAGCGTGAATGCAGGGGCCGCGGAATGCACGACGCTTGCGCGCGCCGGACCGAGCGGGCTCACCGTGTCGAACAGCAGCCTGCGCCCAAGATAGGTGCCGATCAGGCCGGCAAGCGCAAACAGGCCAGCTTCCTTCCACTGCCATGTGAAGCTCCGGTCGCGAAGGAGAAGCTCCAACCCGAACAGGATTCCGGAGAACGCAATATTGACGGTCAGGACAACAAAGAAGCCAAGTTCGATCGACATCCGCGCCATCGCCAGGCGCGAAAGCAGGATGTTCGACCCGAAGCAGAGCATCGAGCAGAACGACAGTGCAATTCCCATCCCGGCAGCATAAGCGTTAAGCCGCCGCGCAACGGCCTGTTGCTGCGAAATGCCCGCTTGGTGCCGCCTTGCCGCCGGATTGTTGCCAAAGTAAACTAATTCGCATGGACAGCCTGCCCAATCGTTTCGAGCCCTATGATGACCAGTCACAGCCGCGCATGACCGTTGCCGGCTACAAGGAGACGCTCGTCCGCGTGCCGGGCCAGGCGCGTTATCGCCGGCCCGCCACGCTTACCGAGATCACCGGCCCGCTGAAACTGGCGCGCAAGCTCAACGTCGACCTCGACGACCTGTCGCGCGCCCGCGATGGCGCGCCGGCCATGGGCCAGCGCATCTACGTGACCGGGAGGCTGCTCGACGAGGACGGCATGCCAGTGCGCAATTCGATCATTGAAGTCTGGCACGCCAATGCGGCGGGCCGGTATATCCACCGGATGGACGCAAACAGCCCGTTTCCGGTCGACCCCAATTTTCACGGCTCCGGCCGCTGCGTCACCGATCAGGACGGTCGCTACACCTACCTTTCGATCAAGCCGGGTGCCTATCCCGTACCCGACCACCCCGAGCGCTGGTGGCGCCCCCCGCACATCCACCTTTCGATCTTCGGTGAGGGGTTCATGAGCCGGCTGGTCACGCAGATGTTCTTTCCCGGCGAGCCGCTGAATCTGCTGGACCGCATCCTCAACAGCGTACCGGACGAAAAAGGCCGTGAGCGGATGGTCTCCAGGCCGATCCCCATGCTGGAACTGCCGCGCACGGATGTGCTGGGATACCACCACGATATCGTGGTGCGCGGGCATCGCGCGACGCCGATGGGGCGCTAGACGTGAAGCACACGCCGACGCCAAGTGCAACCGTCGGGCCGTTCTTTCCGACCCACTATTTCGGCCCGGCCGACCACGACCTGACCGTCATCGATGACCCCGCGAAGCGTGCGCAGGGGCAGCGGATCTATATCGGGGGCAGCGTTTTCGAGGCCGCGCGGGTGCCGCGCTGGAACAGCATTATCGAGATCTGGCAGCCGGACTCGGGAGGCCGTTTCGCGCACCCGAACGACCCCGCGAACGCCCAGGCCGACCCCGACTTCATGGGCTGGGGCCGGCGCGCATCGGAGGACGACGGCTATTACGATTTCATCAGTGTGAAGCCGGGCGGTTACGTCGATCCCCTCACCGGCCTGCGGCGCGCGCCGCATATCAACGTGTCGATCACGGGATCGGGCCTCATGCGGCGCCTGGTTACGACGTTCTTTTTTCCAAGCGAAGCGGCGAACATGGCGGACCCGGTATTCTGCGCAATCCCGGATGCGGCAATCCGCGAACGGATCATCCTCAAGCCGGAAAAGCTGCCGCGCGCCCCGGCGGGCGCGCTCGCCTACCGAATGGATATCGTCCTGCAGGGCGAGGACGAGACGCCATTCTTCCTGGATTGAGAGCCTGAGCCCATGAACAAGCAGGGACGCCGCATCGGCAACCTGACGATCGTTCGCGCGCTCGAGATGAGCATGCCTTTCGATCGGCGCGCCTTCTTTCCAGGAGTGACCGACGCGCAATGGGCGCCCCATCTGGCGTGGCTCACCCCGCGCGCCTACGACCCGAAGACCGACTCGCTGATTTTTCCGATGCAGAGCTACGTGGTGCGCACCTCCCACCACACGGTGCTGATCGACACCTGCGTCGGCAACCACAAGGATCGGCCGGGCCGCCCGCAATGGCACCAAAAGACGGACGCGACCTACCTGCAGGCGCTTGCCGCGCACGGTCTCGCGCCGGAGGACATCGACTTCGTGTTCTGCACCCACCTGCACAGCGACCACGTGGGCTGGAACACTCGCCTTGAGGATGGGCGCTGGGTTCCCACATTCCCGAATGCGCGCTACATCTTCTCGAAGAAGGAACTCGAGGTCTGGCGGGACGTCGGCCATCCGCGATTCTCGCGCGCCACGCTCGAGGACAGCGTACTGCCGATTGTGGAGGCCGGGCGCGCGGAACTGGTCGCGAACGACTATGCGCTGGATGACGAAGTCCGGCTGGAGGCCACCCCGGGCCACACACCGGACCATGTCGCGGTCCATCTCGAGTCGCAAGGCATGAGCGCGGTCATGTCAGGTGACCTGATGCATTGCCCGGTGCAGTGCCGCGAGCCCGCCTGGCAGATCGCGGCCGACTGGGAGGCGGAGGTGGCGGCACGCACGCGTCGCGAGTTCCTCGAGCGCTATTGCGGCACGCCCACGCTGGTATGCACGGGGCACTTTCCGTTGCCCTCGGCCGGGCGCATAGTCCGCCGCGGCGACGCCTTCGAATTCGACTACGACGCGCAGGATTGGTAGCCGGCTGAACCTACCCGCCGAAACTCACGGCTCCGTAGCCAGCCGGATTGAACCATTATTCAGGAACTTTTCTATCTGAACGCCAAGGTGTGGCGCGGGTTTCGTGGCAGCGCGTGTATCGATATCGATACACCGCTCAGGCAACGCCGCCTCAGGCCGCCAGCTTGGACTCGACCAGGCGAACAAAGAATGCCGCGCCCAGCGGCAATGCCGCGTCGTTGAAATCATAGGCCGGGTTGTGCACTTCACAACCACCTTCGACTGAGCCGTTTCCGATGTTGATGTAGCACCCCGGCACGCGTTCGAGCATGAATGAAAAATCCTCGGACGCCATGATCAGCGCCGGATTCCTGTCAACGTTCTCCTCGCCCACCAGGGCCGCGCAGATCCCCGCAGCGTATTCGGCCTGCGTCGGATCATTGACCGTCGGCGCGAAGAGCGAGCGGAAATCGACTTCCGCGGTGGCGCCGAACGCTTCCGCCGTGCTGGCGGCCAGGCGCTTCATGCGCGCTTCGATCATCGCCATGACGTCGCGCGAGAAGGCGCGCACCGTGCCGCCGAGCGCGGCGGTCTGGGGGATGACGTTGTATGCGTCTCCCGCGTGGATCTTGGTCACTGACAGCACCGCCGTATCCACCGGCGGCAGGTTGCGAGAGACGATGCTCTGCAGCGCGACCGCGATGTGCGCCGCCACCAGCGCCGCATCGACGCCGGTCTCGGGCCGCGCGCCGTGCGCACCCTTGCCCATCACCCGGATATCGAAGAACGCGCCACCCGCCATCATCGGTCCCGACTTGACTGCAAACCGGCCCACAGGCAGCGAGGGGCGATTGTGCATCCCGAAGATCGCATCGCAGGGAAATTTGTCGAACAGCCCGTCGTCGACCATCGCCTTCGCCCCGCCGATGCCTTCCTCGGCCGGCTGGAAGATGAAATGCACGGTACCGTCGAAATTGCGCGATTCGGCCAGATACTTCGCCGCTCCCAGCAACATCGTGGTGTGGCCGTCGTGCCCGCAGGCATGCATTACGCCTGCATGCAGCGAGCGGTGCTCGAAGGTATTCGCTTCATGGATCGGCAGTGCGTCCATGTCGGCGCGCAAGCCAAGTGTGCGTTTCCCGCTGCCCGCGCGCAGGATGCCAACCACTCCGGTCTTGCCCAGGCCGCGATGGATCTCGATGCCGAAGGCTGCGAGCTTGGCGGCCACCAAGTCGGCGGTACGATGCTCCTCGAATCCCAGTTCAGGATGGGCGTGAATGTCGCGCCGCCAGAGGGTCATGTCAGCGTGCATCGCGGACAGACCCGCGAGAATACGGTCAGGCGCGTTCATTACAGGCTCCAGTCAGTCGGACGGGAGTTCCTATAGTACCTTCCCGCTCGCATCGTCAATCAGGTGCATATTGGCCAGATCCGCCACCAGCATCATCGGCTGGCCCTCGCGCGCGTCCGAGTTCGGGTTGACCCGGCCGCACACCTCCGTGCCCCCGATCGAGAAGTACACCATCGTCTCCATCCCCATGGGCTCGGTCACGTCGAGCTTGACCTCGAATTCGTGCTGCTCCGGCTCGGCGTGCGGGCGCTTCTCGACGATATGCTCGGGCCGCAGGCCGAACAGCAGCGTTCCGTTCGAGAGGTACCCACGGTAGCGTTCCGTCCGACTCGCGGGCACAGGGAACGAGATCTTGTCCGACAACTTGACGCGCAGGGCGCCTGCGGCCTCTTCCAGCTTGCAGGGGACGAAATTCATTGCCGGCGAGCCGATGAAACCCGCGACGAACTTGGTCTGCGGCGTGTGATACAGGTCGTTCGGCGTGCCGACCTGCTCGATGCGACCGGCATTCATCACCACGACACGATCCGCCAGGGTCATCGCCTCGATCTGGTCGTGGGTAACGTAGACGGTGGTCGTCCGCACCTTCTGGTGAACCTTCTTGATTTCCGTGCGCATCTGCACGCGCAGCTTCGCGTCAAGGTTCGATAGCGGCTCGTCAAACAGGAACACCTTGGGGTCGCGCACGATTGCACGCCCCATCGCCACGCGCTGGCGCTGCCCGCCGGAGAGCTGCTTGGGCTTGCGATCCAGCAGTTCGGTGATGTCGAGGATCCGCGCCGCGTTCTCCACCCTCTGCGTGATCTCGCTCTTCGGCACCTTCTTCAGGCGCAGTCCGAACGACATGTTCTCGTACACCGACATGTGCGGGTAGAGCGCGTAGTTCTGGAACACCATCGCGATGTCCCGGTCTTTGGGCGGCATGTCGTTGACCACGTCCTCGCCGATCAAGATGTCGCCCCCGCTGATCTCCTCCAGTCCGGCGATCATGCGCAACGTGGTGCTCTTTCCGCACCCCGAAGGCCCCACCAGGACGACGAACTCCTTGTCCGCGATATCTAGGTCGATGCCGCGTACGGCCGGCGTCTCGTCGTAGTTCTTGACCAGCTTGCGCAACGTTACGTTTGCCATGCGTCTATCCCTTCGTCGCGCCGGCGGTGAGGCCGGCGATGTAATAGTCCATCAGGAATGCGTAGATCAGAAGCGGCGGTGCCGCGCCCAGCAACGCGCCGGTCATGATCTGACCCCAGTTGTACACGTCTCCCTTGATCAGCGTGGTGACGATCCCCACCGGCAACACCAGCTGGTCGGTCGAAGTCGTGAACGCGAGCGGGTAGAGGAACTGCGACCACGCCACGGTAAACGCGAAGATCGTCGCCGCAATGATCCCCGGGATTGCAACCGGGATGAATATCTTGGTCAGCATCTGAAAATAGCCCGCGCCGTCTATCAGCGCCGCCTCGTCGAGTTCTTTGGGGATGGACGCAAAGTACGCAATCAGGATCCAGGTCGCGAACGGCACGGTCAGCGTGGGGTACAGCAGGATCAGCACCCACCAGTGGTTGATCAGCTCGATGCCCGTGAACTCGTGGATCCACGCGAAGATCTTGAACAGCGGGATGAACAGCAGCGTATCAGGCACCAGGTAGGTCAAAAACACGCCGGTAGCCAGCGTGGTCGATCCCCAGAACTTCATCCGCGAAAGCGAGAACGCCGCCGGGATGCTGATCAGCATGGTGACTGTGACCACGATGATCGAGACAACCGCCGAGTTGCGGAAGAACGTCATGTAGGTGGCCGATCCGAGCAACGCCTGGTAGTTCTCGAGTGTCGGATGGAACACCCACCAGGGGTTGGTGACCGCGGAGATTTCGTTGCTGGTCTTGAGCGAGGTGATCAGCATGTACACCGGCGGCAGCAGGAAGAACACTGCAAAGATCACGAGAAAAACATAAGACCAGATCATCGCCCAGCGGCGGCTGTTGTGCATGCTCGGCGCTTTCCCCTTGCGCATGCTTGCGGCGGTAGCGGTAGTTGCTGTCATGGTCATGCCTCGTTGCCGCGTTGATTCACGCCGCGCAGGATAAAGATCGCCGCGATCCCGAGGATCGGGAACATGAACAGCGAAACGCTGGCACCGAGCGGAATGTCGTTGCCCTGGATACCCAGGACGAACGCCCAGGTCGCGAACACGTGCGTCTGGTCAACCGGCCCGCCGCTGGTCAGGATTCGCACGATGTCGAAGTTTGCGAACGTCACGATCAGCGAGAAGAGCACCGTGATCGAAATGATGTTACGCATCATCGGCAGCGTGATGTACCAGATCTTCTGCCACCAGTTGGCGCCGTCGATCGAGGCGGCCTCGAACAGCTGGTCGGGCACCGACTTCAGTGCCGCGAGATACATGATCAGGAAGAACGGCGCCCCGTACCAGATGTTCACGAGGATCACCGAAAAGCGCGCCCAGCCCGGGGTACCCAGCCAATTCACCGGCTCGATACCGATGCGCACGAATATCCAGTTGAACGCGCTGTAGGTCGGATCGAACAGCCAGAACCAGCCCAGGGTGCTCATGGCCGGCGGTATCACCCAGGGTACCAGCAGCATGCCGCGCCACTTGCGCTGGCCTTTGGCCGGGATGTTGTGCACGAAATGCGCGACCACGAATCCGATGATCGCCTTGAACAGCACCGCCGTGATCGCAAACAGGCAGGACTGCTGGACCACCATCCAGAAGGTGTCGCGCTTGAACAGAAACAGGAAATTGCCGAAGCCGACGAAATGCTCCATCGACTTGTTGAGTGTCGCGAGGTACATCGAGAAAAATGCGGGATAGAGCACGAGCAGGCTGATCAGCATGATCAGCGGCAGGGCCATGAAAAACGCGATCGTGGACTTGCGACGCGAGAACCTTTTCAGCGTCATTCGCCGCTTGGTTACAGGCGTGGCGACATTACTCATCGTGGCGTCAGCCATAGGAGTTCAGTTCCGGATTGCTTTCTTACACTGGTTGATCGAATGCGGGAGGGCCCGTCGGCGACGCTCCCTCCCGCAGCGGCAACTGCTACCGCCTCTTGCCGCTCAAGTGCGCATGAAGCCTTCGCACTCCGAAGCCGCCCAGCCAATCGCAGCGTCGATCGACTCGCCGCCCTGCGTGCACTTCGCGATCATCTTCGTCATCGTTGCCTGGTTGTAGATCTGGTTTGCGATCTTAACCGGGGCGGGGGCGCCTGCGATGTCCACGATCTGGTCTGCACGCGGCGGATAGTTGAACAGCGTTCCCACAGGCGGGCCTTCTTCAGACCAGGTCTTGAAGTCGCGCAGGCTCTCAAAACCCGGGAGGTCATACCCGCCGCTCGCCGCGACCAGTTGCTCGATCGACGATTTTTGCGACAGGTAGGTGATCAGGCTCTTCGAGGCCGACACGTTCTTCGACCACTTCCAGATCCCCAGGTAGTACGGGAGACCCGGCGCGTAGCGTCCTTTAGCGCCCTTTGGCGAGGGGAAGGTCCAGCATTGCTCGGCGACCTTGATGTTATCCCGCTTGGCGACCGCCCAGGCGCTCGGCGGATTCATTATGAGTGAACCTTGTCCGGAAATGAGGTACTTGTTGTTCGAAGCATCGTCCCATGCGAACACATCCGGCGGGAGCGCCTTGACCAGCCGCTGCATGTATTGGAGCACGTTCTTGGTGGCATCGGACTTGACCGTGATGTTGCCCTTCGCATCGACCAGCTGCGCGCCGAAAGCATGGAACAGCGCGCCAACCCAATCGACCGAGTCCGAGGTCTGACCGAGTCCCACGCCGAAGGGATTGCCGCCTTTGAAACATTTTTCAGCCGCGACAACGAAGGCTTCCCAGGTCCATGCGTCTTGCATGGCCTTGTCGGGCTTGCCGCCCGGCCCCGGATACATCTTGCGCACATCAAGACCCGCATGCTTTTGCAGCAGGTCGAAGCGCCCGCAGGGGCCCTTGACCTGGCTGCCGGTCGTTGCCGGCACGCCGACCCAGTGCCCGTCGTGCTTGCCGAGGAACTCAACCACGGCAATTGCTTTTCCGTTGGCTTTTTCCAGCGGGACCATGAGGTCATCCACCGGCACGAGGTTCTTCGCCTGATCGGCCGTGTTCCATGCCGGGAACTGCAGGATGTCGTGGCCCGACTTCGCCTGCGATTCGGCGACGATGGTCAGAACGTTCTTCTGTCCCTGGGAGGTGATGTAATCAATCTTGACGTCGACCTTGTTCTTTGCGCCCCATTCATTGCACAGCTTGGTCATGGTCTTGTTGGCACCAGGCACCCAGTGGTCCCAGAAGCCGATCGAGACAGTGCCCGCAGCATTCGCGGTGCGAATGTAGGGTCCGACTGAAGCAACAGCCGAAGCAGCGGCAGTTGTTTTCAGAAAACGACGACGGGAAAAATTCTTTGAAGCCATCAAAACCTCCGTTGAATAAAGATGGGGCCTATTCCAAGAAAGAGGGTTCCTGAAGAGGACACAATCCTAACCATCTCAGCGGCGACGTGCTTCACTTTTTATGCGGCGGTGCAGCGAAAACTGGCGTCATTTCCTCCCGCTTGCGCAAACTGTCCTACACGATGTTCAGGTTCGGCGCGCTGGCGCACTCCCTTCACCCAGGTCCCAGAAAATACCGGCCATGATACGCAGCGCATCGCGCGCAACGCTTGCCAGCAGGTGCTCGTTCGGTGCGTGTTGTGAACACGCGGCGTACGAGTGAGGTATCCACACCGTCGGCAGTCCCAGCGTATCAGCGAATACATCGTTGGGAAGCGAGCCGCCGAGGTTGGGCAGGATCGCCGGCTTTGTCCCTGTGGTGCGTTCGATCGATGCCGCAGCCCACTTCACCCACGGATGCTCCGGGTCGAGGCGTGTCGCGGGAAAATATCCATCGCGTGCGGGCGCGAGCTTGACCAGCGAAAACCCGTTCGCATCGAGATGGCGGCGCAGCGCAGGGAGAATGTCCCCCGGATCCACCCCTACCACGTAGCGCAGCTGGCAGTGCGCGCTCGCGCGGGGCGGAATGGCGTTGACCGGCTTGTCGGGGTTGCCCGTGACGAACGCAAGCACCTCGAAGCTGCACCATCCGAATACGCGCTCCGCAGGCGAGAGCCCGGGCTCGCCCCAATCCGCATCGATCTGCGGACCGTCCTCGCCGCCGTCGACGACGAGGTCCCGAAGCGCCGCACGGACCGAAGGCGTCAGCGAATCAGGCCGCCACTCGGGGACGCGGATTGAGCCCCTGACATCCGTGATCGAAGCAATTGCCTGCGCAAGAACAATCCCCGGGTTGCGCAGGAGTCCGCCCCAGTTTCCCGAGTGGTGCCCACCAGCGCGCACATCGACGCTGAGGTCGAAGTTGTATGCGCCGCGCGAACCCAGGAATATTGTCGGCTGCCGGGCCTGCAAGCGCGGGCCATCGGAAGCGATCAGCACGTCTGCATCGAGCATTTCTTTGTTTGCAGCACACACCTCGCGCAGCCCCGGCGAACCCACCTCCTCGCCGGTCTCGAGCAGCACTTTCAGATTGAACCCGAGGCGCCCGCGGCGCGCAAGGACGGCCTCCATTGCGGCCAGGTTGATCGTGTGCTGCCCCTTGTTGTCTGCAGTACCCCGGCCGTAAAGACGGTCTCCTTCCCGGGTCAGGGTCCAGGGCGTCAGGCCTGCGCGCCACTGCGACTCCTGGCCGCGAATCACGTCACCGTGCCCATAGGTAAGCACGGTCGGCAGCGCAGCATCCTCGACGCGCTCGGCAGCGAGGAATGGCCCCCCCTTGCCCACCGGATTGGGCAGGGTGACGCAGCGAAAGCCAAGTCGCTCCAGCCCCGGCCGCATCTCCGCGTCAAGGTAGGCCGAGAGTTCGGCACCTCGCTCCGGGTTCTGGCTCTCGGTGGGAATCGCCACCCGGCGGGCGAGATCCCTCACGAATCCGCCGCTATCGAAATGCCTCTCCACGTCGATGATGACTTCAGCGCGGCTCATCGTGTTCCTTCCAAGTCGAGGTTGCGGCAGCGCCTACTTGCGCGGAATGGCCGGCTGCCGGCCACCAAGGTGCATACCCGAATCGAGCAGTATCAGTTCGCCGGTGACCGTCCGCGCGCCGTCGACCAGCCAGATGACCGACTCGGCCACGTCCTCGGCCGTGCAGGCGCGCCCGAGCGGCACGGTTCCTTCGTAGTGCGTCCGCAGCTTGTCCGCGGCCGCCTGGCCGATGCCATCGACGAACCAGCGCGTGGTGATCATCCCTGGGCAGACCGCGTTGACGCGGATCTCCGGTGCAAGTGCGCGCGCGAGATGCAGGGTCAGCGAATTGACCGCTCCCTTGGAAGCGACATACGGGACCGATGAACCGATCCCGAGTGCCCCGGCAATCGAGGACACGTTGACGATGCAGCCATTCACGGATTTGAGGTGCGGGACCGCCGCGCGAACCATCTGAAAGGTGCCCACGACGTTCACCCCGACGATGCGCTGGAACACCTCTGCGTCGAGCGCATCCCAGTTTCCGGATCCCGAAAAGGTGGTGATCCCGGCATTGTTGACCAGCGCATCGAGCCGTTTCCACCTCCCCACAGCGGCATCGACAATGGCGCGGCAATCGGCATCAACTGATACGTCCCCGCGCACAAGCAGCGTATCGGCGCCCGCTGCGCGGCAGGCCGACTCTGCTTCCTTCCCCTCCTTTTCGCTCTTGGAGTAATTGATCAGCACGTCATAACCGCGCAGGGCCAATCCAAGTGCAGTTGCCGCGCCCACGCCGGTCGCCGAACCTGTAACAATCGCCGCCTTGCGATCACCCATGACCTGCCTCCCCGGGATGTAATATTCCGACATCATGCCGCAACCGGAACCCAGCCTGCAGGCGTATTACGCAGCGCGTGCGAACGAATACGAGCGCATCTACGCGAAGCCCGAGCGGCAGGCCGACTTGCGCAGGCTCGAAACGATCATTCCGGCGTTGTTCTCCGGACGCACGGTGCTGGAAATCGCCTGCGGCACCGGCTACTGGACGCAGCACCTCGCGCGCAGCGCAAAATCAGTGGTGGCAACCGACCTTACGCCCGAGACTCTGTCCGTCGCTCGCAGCAAGGACCTTCCCGCAGACCGGGTGAGCTTCGCCACCGCAGACGCGTTCGCGCTTGAGTCCGGGCTGGGTCAGTTTGATGCGGCGTTCGCCGGGTTCTGGTGGTCCCACCTGAAGCTGGCGGACTGCGACAGATTCCTGGGATCGCTGCGCGCGCGACTCGCACCGGGCGCGATTGTGGCCTTTCTGGACAACCGCTACGTCGAGGGGAACAGCACCCCGATCGCCAGGCGCGACCCGGACGGCAATACCTGGCAGCGGCGCCCGCTCGACGATGGTTCCGAGCATCTGGTGCTGAAAAATTTCCCTACCGTAGAAGAACTCATCGCGCAGACGCGCAACTTCGGCAGAAACGCCCGCCACGTTGCGCTGGAGTACTACTGGCTATTCAGTTGCGAAGCACTCTGAGGAGGCCGCGCGCATGCGCGCCGCATGCGGCCAACATTGCCTCGAAGCGCGCAGAGATGACTGCCATCCCTGCCCGCACTCATCCCGAGGATCCGATCAATTTTTGGACTATTGCTTGACGGAGTCAAACAATCATGGACGTCGCCCAATTCAACCGGCGCCTTGCGGGAACGCTCCCCGACCTGCTCGGCATGCGCTTCGTGTCCCTGGACCCGGACCGCGTCGTCGCCGAACTCGACATCCGTGACGCATTGCGGACCGTGGGCGGTGCGCTGCACGGCGGTACGCTGATGGCATTCGCTGACACGCTCGGGGCAGCCGCCACGATCGTGAACATCCCTGCGGGCGCGGGCACCACCACGCTCGAATCCAAGACCAACTTCTTCGCGGCCGGCCGAGCAGGCGTGGTTCGCGGGGAGTCAACGCCCCTGCACCGCGGCCGCCGCACCCACGTGTGGCAAACGCGCGTCACCGACGAGGCGGGTCGACTGCTATCGCTGACTCTGCAGACCCAGATGGTCCTGGAAAAATAGGGCGCAATGCGGGCTTCAAGCCCGCGCGCCGAGCTCCTCCCAACGCGTCAATGCAGCGACCAGATCGTCGTCGATCTGTGCATTCCGCTTCTGCAACTGTACCGCCTCTTCCGGACGATCCCTGTATAGCGAGGCGTCCGATAATCTGCCCGCGATGTCCGCCTGCTCCTTTTCCAGCGCTTCGATCCGTACCGGGATTTCGGCCAGCTCGCGGCTTTCCTTGTAGTTGAGCTTGGCCTTCGCGGGTTTCTTCTGCGCGCTCTTTGCTTCGGCCTTCTTCTCCTCGCGTGCCGCCTCGGCCCGGCCAGCCCGGCTGACCCTCTGCCAGTCGCTGTAGCCTCCCGCGTACTCCTTCCAGGTGCCATCGCCCTCGCTGGCGATCGTCTGCGTGACCACGTTGTCGAGAAAAGTCCGGTCGTGGCTCACCAGGAACAGCGTCCCCGAATACGACTGAAGCAGATCTTCCAGCAGTTCCAGGGTTTCGATATCGAGGTCGTTGGTCGGCTCATCCAGGACGAGCACATTGGCGGGGCGGCTGAAAAGCCGTGCCAGCAGCAGCCGGTTGCGCTCCCCGCCGGAAAGCGACTTTACCGGCGCCTTTGCGCGCTCGGGCGGGAACAGGAAATCCCCGAGGTAACTGATGACGTGCTTGCGCGCGCCGTCGATTTCAACAAAATCCGCGCCGGGGTTGATCGTGTCCGCCAGCGTCGCCTCCTCGTCCAAGGCTGCGCGGAACTGGTCGAAATAGGCGATCGCCAGCTTGGTGCCCAGCCTTACCGTACCCGCGTCCGGCTCGGCCTCGCCGAGGATCAGCTTGAGCAGCGTGGTCTTGCCGCTGCCGTTCGGGCCGATCAGGCCGACCTTGTCCCCGCGCAGGATGCGACAGGAGAATTCCCGGACCACCTGCCGGTCGCCGTAGCGCTTCCCGACGGTATCCAGTTCTGCCACCAGCTTGCCCGAACGCTCCCCCTCGCCCAGGCCCAGCTCAACCTTGCCGACGCGTTCACGGCGCGCGGCGCGCTCGAGACGCAACTGCTCTAGACGCAGCACCCGCCCTTCGTTACGGGTGCGCCGGGCCTCGACTCCTTTTCTTATCCAGACCTCTTCCTGGGCAAGAATTTTGTCGAACTTGCGGTTGTGAACCGCCTCGGTGACCAGGTCCTCCGCCTTGCGCACCTGGTAGGCGCTGAAATTGCCCGGATACGTGGTCAACCGGCCCCGGTCCAGTTCGATGATCTCGCCCGCGACCGTATCAAGGAAGCGTCGGTCATGGGTGACGAACAGCACGCTGCCCGCGTACGACTGCAGGACGCCTTCGAGCCACTCGATCGAGGCGACGTCCAAGTGGTTGGTAGGTTCGTCCAGAAGCAGCAGGTCGGGTTCCATCACCAGCGCCCGCGCCAGCGCCACGCGTTTCTTCAGTCCGCCCGAAAGTTCGTCTACCCTGCGGTCCGCATCGAGGGAAAGCCGCGTCAGCGTCGTGTCGACCTTGTGCTGCAGGCTCCAGCCATTGGTTGCATCGAGTTCCTCCTGGAGACGGTGCAGGCGGTCCGCCAGTGCCTGGTCGTCGTGCGCCTCGGCAAACTCATGCGCCGCCGCGTGATACTCGACCAGCAGGCGGTTGCCTTTCCCCAGCCCCTCGGCCACCGCTTCGAAAACGCTCAGGCCCGCCGCGAACGCCGGCTCCTGCGAGACGCTGGACAGCTTGATTTCCGGCGCGCGCCAGACCTTCCCGTCGTCGGGATTCGACACGCCCGCGATGATTTTGAGCAGGCTGGACTTTCCCGTCCCGTTGCGCCCGATCAGCCCGATGCGCTGGCCCGGCTCGATGACAAGGTCTACCTTGTCAAGGAGAGGCACATGGCCGTAGGCGAGAGAGACTTCCGATAACTGAAGCAATGGCATCGCGGGCTAATCCCCTGAGCAGGTCGACGCCTGAATATCGGCGCCAGCGGGGTACGGTATGCTCTCCCGGCTGAATTGGTTCATGACAATGCCTTAAAAAGGGCGATGGAAACGCGATCCGTTCAGTCCTGATGCAGCGTTGCGACAAATGTCGCGATGCGCCCGGAGAACCGTTCCGGCTCGTCGACGAACAGCGCGTGTCCGGCAGCCTCGAAGACCTCGACTTGGGTCCGCGGCCGGTTGTTTTTCAGGTCGGCAGCCTGCACGGCAAACTGCGGCGTCACAAGATACAGGAGGGGCTTGTCGAACGCGCGTACGATTGCGCGCCAGTGCGCGCGCGGGACGCCATTTCCGGGAAACAGTGACAGGCTGGCCTCCAGCGGCATCCTCAGCGCGCCGTCGCGCAGCGCACGCAGATCCGCCTCGGGTTGCGACGTGCGAAAGATTGCACGCACGAAGCCATCGAGCGCGGCGACGCGGTCCCTGCGCAGTTCCTCCTGGAAACCGCCGGCGCTGCCTGCCGGCGAGGCCGCCGGCGGCTCGCCCTCTCCGACCGAACTGTCCACGATCACCAGAGCCGACAGGTTTTGCGTGCCGTACATATGCACGTACTCAAGCGCTTCCAGCGCACCCAACGACCACGAGACAAGGATCGCACCGGGGTACCGGCCGACAAACTCGGCGATGTCCTGTGCGCGGCGTTCCAGCGTAAACCCGCTGGACGGGATCTCGGATTCGCCCTGCCCGCGCGGATCGAGGGCAACGACTTGATGTTCTGCGGCGAGCAACGCCATCGGCTTTGCCCAGATCGCGGCAGGCATCGACCAGCCGGGCACGAAAGCGATCACCGGCCTGCCTTCTTCGCCCTTCCCCGCCTGCAGCAAGTGCAGGCGCGCGCCGTCCGAAGTCACGAAGCTGGAGTCGGTAAATTGCGCGTCCATCCGCACAGGGTGCCGGTCCGGGACACCGATCGCAAGCGCCAACGCGACCAGTGCCGTGAGGATCAGTTCAATGGACTTGCCTGGTCGACGACCTCAGGACAATCCCCTTGCGCCGCGAACGCGGTGCGGGCGGTGTTTCGGCCTCGGCCTGCGCAGTCTGCAGGGGCCGCTGCCCGACCATTACGTTGGATCGCTCATCGCGGGAATCGTGGAACTGGTAGCCGAAGGTGAACGGCAATGGCGAAGACAGTTGGGACTTGTAGGCCTTGTCCAGCGCGACCTGGAACGCGCCCTGGAACGGCGGGATCGGCACATCGTACTTGCCGTACAACTGCATCGTCCAGCCGCGCGATTTCAGCATCGCATATGGCAGGCCCGAATCGTCCTGGACCAAAAACCCGCTCACGTCGAGCAGCGCGGAACGAATCTGCCGGAACTCGCGCCCATGCAGAAGATAGGATGCGGATTTGATGAATGTCGTCGTTGGCCCGAGGCTGCGAACGAAAGTAAGAAATTCCGGGTAGAACGCGAGGCCCCTGTCGGTCACATCGACCGTGAAATAGTGAACCCGCCGGATCGTGGGCGAGCCCGGCGCGCGGAATTCGATGGTCACGCCCTTCAATTGGCGCATTGGCTTTCCTCCCGGCGCCGGACCGATGCGCTCCACCTTGGGAAACTCATACGGCTGCACACGAAGGATATCGACGCCAGACAGCGTCATCGAGATCATGAAAAGCGGCAACACACCGCGAAGCTGCGGCGTGCGCAGCTGCTTCGACATGTTCTCGGTGATGAAATAGTTGCGCTGAAAGAAGTCGGTCGTCGCGATCCGGACATCCGCGACCAGACGCTCCAGCTGACGTTCGTTCATCGCCTCGATGTCCGGCACTTCACCGGCATGCTCGAGACCCCACATCACGAACGTTTCGCAGCCCGGGAACAGCCAGTAGGCATTGAAAAAGTCCGGCCCGCTGAACGGGTACAACAAGGTCTTTCCCAGTGGGCAGGTCTTGGGGATTGCGCTGTCGCGCCAGGCCGACATGGCAGCGACCTGCCGCTCGTTCATTTTTGCCCATGCCGCTCGCATGAACTGGCTGTGATCCTTCCAAACCGTCGACTCGGCAAATTCAAGGTGCGCCGGAAACATCGGCGGCATGCCGGATATCAACCGGGCGGTGGAGTTGACCTTCCACTGTGCGCCGAGGTCCAGGTCCATGCTGAGCATCTGTGCGCTGGCCGGCGCAGCAACGCCGCAAATACCAAACGCGACAGCCGCAGCGAAAGCCGCGCAGCGGCTAATTTTCTTGTGCATCAGAGTTGTGACGGGACTGACGTGCCGGCGACCATAGTTCGGGGCGGCGATTTTATCAGTCTTTTGGAGCGTCACATGCGGGTGAATGCCGAAAAAATCATCAACGTGAGGCCATGGCGCGCATTGCAATATTGGCCTTGCGGCCCTCTTCCAGGCCCTCTGCGAGCGGCAGGTCCGCAACCCTGTGGAACAGCTGTTTGATCGCGAACAGTGCCTCGGGTTTCGACTCGGCAAGGGAATTCGCCATCGCCATCGCCTCATCCAGCAGGCGCGCATCCGGAACGACTGCGTTGACGGCACCCAGTTCCATGGCGCGGTTTGCGTCAAGCGGTTCGCCCTTTGCGACAAGTTCGAAAGCGGCCTTCCTGCCGATCTGACGGACAAGGTTGGTGATCACGATTGCCGGGAGTATTCCATGCCGGATCTCCGGATATCCAAGCTTCATGTTCTCCGATGCGACGACGAGGTCACAGGCCAGGGCCAGTCCTGCCCCACCCCCCATCGCCGCGCCACGCACAGCGGCGATGACCGGCTTACGGATCTGCGAGAAAACCAGGTGCAAATGCATCGTGAGGTCGGCCCGGTGCTCAACCCGCGCCGCCTGATCGGGCGTGAGGTCCTTGAACTCGCCAATGTCCGCACCTGCGCAAAAGGCGCGCCCCGCTCCGGTCAGGACGATGACCGAAACGGAATCGTCCTCATCAGCCTCGCGCAACTGTTCCAGCAGCGCTTCGGTCAGGGCGGTGTTCAGTGCATTGAGTTTCCCCGGACGGTTCATGGTGAGCGTCCTCACATGCCCACGATCCTCGCGCAGTACGGCGTCATTTTCCATGCGGCAATGTACCTTTATCTCGGTCGTTCATCGGGCAGCCTTGTCTGCGCTTTCCAGTGCGCGCGCCTGGTCGGTCAGCCGCTGGAGCATGTCCATCAAGGCCGAAGTTTCGCCCTCCGATAGCACGGCAAGCCATGCGTCGCTGCGCGCAACCGCATCAGAGAACACCCTGGCGTAGAGCGTGCGACCGGCACGCGTCAGCGCGAATCGCTTGCCGCGAGCGTCGCGGTCGTCCGGCGCGCTGGTGACCAGGCCACGCCTGATCAATCCCGCCACTGTCCGGCTCGCGTAGCTTTTTTCCAGACCGGCGCCGCGCGCCAGTTCGGTGAGAGACTGCGGCGCGTAGCCCCCCAGCAGTGCCATCGCGCGCCACTCGAGGAGTTTCAGGCCGAAGCGGCCCTGATAGCGTGATTCCGCCCAGCGCGCCGACAGGTTTGCGAGCACATGCAGGCGATACGAAATCAGCTGCTTGATTCCAGCCACCGGGATTGAGGGGGTCTTCACGCAGGCGGTAAAAGGAAAGAAAACGGCTCTCGAATGCGGCCTTGCGGACAGATAGTTGCAAACGTAAACTAATTGGGTCTGAGCGTCAATCACCCGCGCCCGCTGCCTTTCGCTGCTCGAAAGCCAATCGCCACCGATCGTATCCAATTCAGAAGAGACCATGGACATGAAACCACCCTTTCGCGCCGACCAGGTCGGCAGCTTGTTGCGTCCAGTCGAACTGCTGGAAGCCCGCTCAAAGGCCAAGCGCGGCGAGATCAACGCGGAAGTACTGCGCGAAGTGGAAGATCGCTGCATCCGTGCCGCGATCGCCCGGCAGGAGGCGATCGGCCTGCAGGCCGTGACAGACGGGGAATTTCGCCGCGACTGGTGGCATGTGGATTTTCTCGCAGGATTCGACGGCGTGGAGGGTTACGTCGCGCCACTCGTAGTCGGATTTCAGAATACCGAAGAGCAACCGCCGATGATCCGGGTTACCGGCAGGGTTCGGCGCTCGCGGCCGGTGTTCGTCGAATCCTTCAGATTCATGCGGCAGGCGGCCACCCGCACGGCCAAGCAGACGATCCCGGCGCCGGCCATGCTGCACATGCGCCCCGGACGTGCCGGCATCAGTCGCGAGGCCTACCCCGATCTGGCCGAGTTCTGGCAGGACGTGGCTCTGGCGTACCGCGAGGAAATCCACGCACTCGCGGCTGCGGGCTGCACCTACCTGCAGCTGGACGACACCAGTTTCGCCTACCTGTGCGACGAAAATTTTCGCGCTGCCCTGAAGGCGCGAGGCGACGATCCGGATACGCTCCCATACACTTACGCAAATGCGATTAACGCGGCGATCGCGGATCGTCCCGCCGGAATGGCGATCACGATGCACACCTGCCGTGGCAACTTCAAAAGCACATGGGTCGCCTCCGGCGGGTACGAACCCGTGATACTGGCGCTGTTCTCCACGAACGTCGACGGGGTTTTCATGGAATTCGATTCGGAGCGCGCGGGAACGTTCGAGCCGCTGCGACATGTGCCGCGCGGGCGCAAGGTGGTGCTTGGGCTGGTCACAACCAAGGTCGGTGAGCTGGAGGACAAGGACACGCTCAAGCGGCGAATTGAGGCCGCCGCAAAGTTTGTCCCGCTCGAGGACCTGTGCCTGTCACCCCAGTGCGGTTTCTCGAGCACCCACCACGGCAACGCACTCTCGCAAGACGATCAGTGGCGCAAACTGGAACTGATCGTCGAGGTTGCGCGCGAAGTCTGGGGCTGAGACCGCTCAGGCCGGCAGGGCGCAGGACTGCCAGCCGACGAACTGCCAGCCGCGTGCGCCACTGGTCCAGACGTTGAGGTAGCGCAGCCGCAGGGTCCGCGGCGCGCCTTCGATGACCGCTTCGAACACAGCGCGACCGGTAACCAACGCAGTGTCTCCGTAGATCCGTACGCGCTCCTCGAAGCGATCGCATTTCAGGTAACGAAATTTTCCATCCTTGAGCGCCGCGATGTAGCTTGCCTTGCTGTCGACCGCACCGGAGGAGTGCACGTAGATCAGGTCCTCGCCAAAGCATTTGTCTAGCGCGGCTTCGTCCACTGCGATCATCGCCGCGTAGCGTCCCGCTTCGAGCGCCAGGATGTCGCTTGCGTTGGATGCGCCCATGGCTAGGTCCCTTTTGCCGGGATCAGTATGAAATCGTAGTGCGCCGAATATCCGCCCGAAGCGGATTTCTTGAAGTCCACGACAAGCGATTCCTTTACGCCGAACACAGCATCGGAATCGAGGTACTTGTCGCCGCGCACAAACAGGTGCGTG
>JBBQVP010000066.1:0-20064 GCA_038211455.1 Burkholderiales bacterium | reverse complement strand
GTCACGCTGGTGCAGGTTGCCGGCAGCGCGCTCGTCATCTCCGGCGTTATTCTCGTTTCCTTAAAATCCAGGCAGTCATGATTACCACTTCCGGCATCACCATGCAGTTCGGCGCCAAGCCGCTGTTCGAGGACATCTCCGTCAAGTTCGGCGGAGGCAACCGCTACGGCCTGATCGGCGCGAACGGCAGCGGCAAATCCACCTTCATGAAAATCCTCGGCGGCGAGCTCGAGCCCTCCGCGGGCAACGTCTCGATCGATGCACACGAGCGAATCGGACGGCTGCGCCAGGACCAGTTCGCCTACGAAGACCAGCGCGTGCTCGACGTGGTGCTGATGGGGCACGAGCAGATGTGGGCCGCGATGGCCGAGCGCGACGCGATCTACGCAAATCCCGAAGCATCCGAATCGGACTACATGAAGGCCGCCGAACTGGAGGAGAAGTTCGCCGAATACGGCGGCTACGATTCGGAGGCGCGCGCCGGTGCCCTGCTGTTCGGCCTGGGCATTCCCGAGGAGCAGCACCGCGGCCCGATGAGCGCGGTTGCGCCCGGCTGGAAGCTGCGCGTGCTGCTCGCGCAGGCGCTGTTCGCCGATCCCGACATCCTGCTGCTGGATGAGCCGACCAACAACCTGGACATCAACTCGATACGCTGGCTGGAAAACATCCTCGACCAGAGGCAGAGCACGATCGTCATCATTTCGCACGACCGCCACTTCCTGAACGCCGTCTGCACCCATATGGCCGACCTCGACTACGGCGCGCTGCGCGTCTACCCGGGGAGCTACGACGACTACATGCTCGCCTCGACCCAGGCGCGGCAGCAGCTGCTTTCGGCCAATGCCAAGACCAAGGAGCGCATTTCGGAACTGCAGGACTTCGTGGCGCGTTTCTCCGCGAACAAGTCCAAGGCGCGCCAGGCGACCTCGCGCCAGAAGCAGATCGAAAAACTCAAGGTGGAGGACGTGAAGCCCTCCTCGCGTCAGTACCCGTTCATCCGGCTGGAGTTTGACGAGAAGGAAAAAATCCACCGCCATGCGGTCGAAGTCGAAGGGCTCACGAAGGGCTATGGCAAGCCGCTGTTCGAGAAATTCAACCTGATCATCGAAGCCGGCGAGAAGGTCGGGATCATCGGCCCCAACGGCATTGGCAAGACGACCCTGCTGCGCTGCCTGTTGTCGGAACTTCCGGGCGGTATGAAGCCGGACGCAGGCCGGATCCGCTGGACCGACAAGGCGCGGCCGGGCTACTGTGCGCAGGAGCACACCGCCGACTTCGCCGAAGATGCGAGCCTGACCGAGTGGATGGGACACTGGAAGCAGGCCTCGGACGAAGACCAGGTCGTGCGCAGCACCCTCGGGCGGCTGCTGTTCTCGGGTGATGAGGTCGGCAAATCGGTGAAGGTGGTGTCCGGGGGGGAAGAGCAGCGCCTGATCTTCGGCAAGCTGATGCTGCAGAAGCACAACGTGCTGCTGATGGACGAGCCCACCAACCACCTGGACATGGAATCGATCGAATCGCTCAACACCGCGCTCGACAAGTTCAAGGGAACGCTGATCTTCGTGACCCACGACCGGGAGTTCGTCTCGTCGCTGGCCACACGGATTATCGATATGAGGGTTGACGGCATCGTCGATTTTCGTGGAACCTACGACGAATACCTGCAAAGTCAGGGCGTAGGCTAGGCAATAACTTTACGGAGAAGACATGGATCTCGGCATTCGCGGTAAAACGGCGCTGGTGACGGCCGGCAGCAAGGGGCTGGGCATGGGTTGCGCCAACGCGCTTGCGCGGGAGGGCGTGAACCTCGTCATCACGGCGCGCGGCAAGGAAGCCCTCGAGGCGACCGCGGAGAGCATCCGCAAGGCGCATGGCGTGAAGGTCGCGACGGTGGCCGGCGACATCACCACTGCCGAAGGCCGCGCTGCGGCGCTCGCCGCGTGCCCGGACCCGGACATCCTCGTCAACAACGCCGGTGGCCCGCCGCCCGGGGATTTTCGCGAATGGGACCGCGAGGTCTGGATCAAGGCGCTCGATGGCAACATGATCACGCCGATCCTGCTGATCCGCGCGGTGGTCGACAAGATGATCGCGCGCAAGTTCGGCCGCATCATCAACATCACCTCGGGCGCGGTGAAGTTCCCGATCCCGGAACTGGGGCTGTCGAACGGTGCTCGCACCGGGCTGACCGGCTTTGTCGCCGGGCTGTCGCGCAAGACGGTGCTGCACAACGTCACCATCAACGCGGTGCTGCCCGGCCCGTTCGAGACCGACCGCCTGCGCGCCAACTTCAAGTTCAACGCGCAGAAAACCGGCAAGACCGAAGACGAATTGCGCGCCGCGCGCGCCGCCGCTAACCCCGCGGGGCGCTTCGGCACGATCGAGGAGTTCGGTGATGCCTGCGCCTACCTCTGCAGCGCACAGGCGGGCTTCATCACCGGCCAGAACCTGCTGCTCGACGGGGGTGCCTACCCCGGCACCTTCGGCTGATTCGAAACCCAGACACGAGGAGAGGCCCATGTCCGCAGTTCTCGAAATCGAACCGTCCCCGCTCCCGCCCGGCCCCATCGGCGGCCCCGCCGCCTGGAAGGGCCCGGAGATCGATAAGAAGCGCGCATTCCTGCACGCGCTTACGCCCGGGGAACTCGCCGAGCTAGATACCGCAATCAAGGCGCATTTCGCCGCGGGTCGCGCCATGGGCGATATTTCGCCGGCGACTTTCCGTCTGCCTACGCTGGCAAAAAAAATCGCCGCGCTGCTCGAGGACGTGCTGCACGGTTGCGGAATCGCGATGCTGCGCGGGTTTCCGATAACGAACTATTCGACCGAGGAAAGCGCGGTGGCCTACCTCGGCATCGGCTCCCACCTTGGCAGCTTTCGCTCGCAGAACGCCAAGGGCCACCTGCTCGGGCATGTCTGCGACCTGGGGCTGGACATCAAGCAGCCCACAACGCGCTATTACCAGACCAACCGCGAGCTCGAATACCACACCGACTCCTGCGACATCGTTGGGCTGCTGTGCCTCAAGACCTCGAAGTCGGGGGGCGAAAGCCGGCTCGTGAGTTCGGTCACGCTGCACGATGAGATGCTCCGCCGCCGCCCGGACCTGTGGAAGTTGTTGTTCCATCCATTTCCGACCGACCGTCGCGGCGAAGTCCCGCCCGGGATGAAGCCCTGGTTCGACCTGCCGGTGTTCAACTGGCACGCGGGCGAACTGTCGACGATCTATTCCGGCCAGTACATCCGCTCGGCGCAGGCCAACTTCCCTGAGGCGCGGCGCCTGAGCGCGGCGGAGCACGAGGCGCTCGACATGCTCGATGCGCTCGCCAACGAGCCGGAGCTCAACCTCACGATCGAGTTCCGGCCGGGCGACATGCAGTTCGTCCACAACCACCAGATCTTCCACAGCCGCACCGATTTCGAGGACTGGCCGGAGCGCGAAAAGCGCCGCCACCTGCTGCGCCTGTGGCTCGCGCCGCAGAGCGCGCGCGAGTTGCCGCCCGCTTATGCGCTGCGCTACGGATCGATCACGCCAGGCAACCGCGGCGGCATCGTGACCCAGCAAACCCGCCTGACCTTCGTATTGGAACCGCAATGACCAACCGTCGCACCATCCTTGCCGCAGCGGGTGCCCTTGCGGCGCTTGCAACCTCGCGCGTGGCACTCAGCCAGGCGGGCGCCTACCCCAACAAGCGGGTCCGCGTCCTCGTGGGTTTCGCGCCCGGCGGGATCGTGGATACGCTGGGCAGGCTGCTCGCCGACCGCCTGCAGAAATCCATGGGCCAGCCGTTCATCGTCGAGAATCGTCCCGGCGCCGGCGGGAACCTTGCGACCGGCCTCGTCGCACGCGCCAAGGGCGACCCGTACACCCTCATGCTCGCGAGCAGTGGTCCACTCGCGGTGAGCCCGACGACGGAGCCGAATCTGGGCTACGACCCGCTGGTCGACCTGATCCCGATCACCATCATCGCCAAGACCCCGCTGGTGCTGGTCGTGCCGGCCAGCTCGCCGCACCACGATCTGCAGTCGCTGATGCAGGCGTTCAGGAAGGCGCCGCAGGAAGTGCTCTACCCGACGCCCGGCGTAGGCTCGCCGCAACTGCTGGCGCAGGAGTCCTTCCGGCAACGCGCAGGTTTCCCGGCCGCACCGGTTCACTACAACGGCAGCGCGCCCGCGGTCATGGCCGTGCTGGCCAACGAGTTCCCGTTCACGATCGAAAACCCGCTGCTCGTGCTCGGGCATATCCGGGCGGGAAAGCTGCGCGCGATCGCCGTGACAAGCAAGCAGCGCGCACCGCTGCTGCCCGACGTGCCGACGATGTCGGAAGCCGGGCTCGAAGGATTCGAGGCCGGCGGCTGGTACGGGCTCGTCGCGCCGGCCGGGATTCCGGCCGAGATCGTGGCGCAGCTTCACCGCGAAACCGTGGCGGCGCTGAAGGAGCCGGAGTTCGCGCGGCGGATCGCGGAGATGGCCTCGCCGAATATCACCAGCACGCCCGAGGAGTTCCGCGCGTTCATCATCGCCGAAACCCAGAAGTGGCGCTCGGTGCTGCTGGCGGCCCAACCGAAGAAAACCTAGGCGCCGCGCGCCGCGTTCACGCCCGGGCGAAGCCCATCGCCGCGAGCCTGTCGCTACTCATCAGCAGGTCGCGGTCGGCGTCGCGCGAAATGATCTCCAGCACCGGCCGGCGCGCGTGGCCGAGTTCGGCCAGCACCTGCGGAATGCCCTCGAACGGCACATCGCCGGCGCCGATTGGGTCGTGCCGGTAGAGATCGCGGCGCGTATCCGACAGGTGCACGAGTTTCAGCCGTTTCGCGCAGCGGCGCAGCGCCTCGACGGGCGCCTCTCCCATGAAGTGCCCGTTGGCAACGTCGTAGACGATGCCCAGGTCGTCGCTGCCATAGCGTTCCACCGACTGTAGCAGGGCGTCGATGCCGGGGAGAAACGCGAATGGCATATTCTCGATCCACAGCGCCGTGCCGCCTTTGCGCGCGAGTGGCAGAAGTTCGTCGAGCGCGGCAAAGAAATACCCTTCGAGTTGTTCAGCCGGTGCGGGAAACAGCGGGTTGGCCTTGCCCGGCCCGAGCACCACGCCCTCGGCGCCCAACTCGCCCGCGAGCGCGACGATCCGGCGCAGCAGGCCAAGTGTATGGCTGCGCATCTCCGGCGAAGCGCCTGCGATGTTCATGTCGACGTTGGGCATGTTTAGGGTCACGATGCGAAGGTTCCGGGCTGCAACTAGGCCGCGCAGCGCAGACAACTGCGCGGCATCGGCCTCGGGCGGCCAGAGATGCCCCGGGTACATCATGAGTTCGAACTCCGAGAAGCCGAGGTCGGCCAGGTGCGCGAGGCAGTCCGCGGCCGGATGCGACATCGTGTACGAATAGGTGTTGCAGGCGAAGGATCGTGTATTGTGTTTCATATGCCGTTCCTGGGTGTGGAAGGTTCCATCGCGCAGCTGGATATTGTATCGATACCGATACACAGATTAACCGCTGAGCCAGTCCAGTGCTATAGTTTGTTGAATAAATATTTCAAATATGCTGAATATCCCGGTCCACGGAGAGGAGTTCCGCGACGATTTCCGCAAGGCCCTGCCGCAGGAAACTGTGCAGCGCCTGGCGCGGATTTCGTCCTGGCGCGCCACGTGGTCGGTGCTCCAGGAAGTCCTCGTCCTCAGCGTACTGGTAGCGACTGCGCTCACCTTCTGGACCCCGGTCGTGGTGATCCCCTGCGTGATCCTGATCGGCACGCGCCAGCACGCCCTGTTCATCCTCGCACACGACGCGGCACACTACCGGCTGTTCGAGTCGCGCTGGCTGAACGATGCCCTCGGGCGCGCCTGCGCGACGGTGCAGGGGCTGTCGATGCGCACCTACCGGGTGGTCCACCGCCTTCACCATAACAACCTGTACGGCCCGGCCGACCCGGACACGGCGATCCACGGCGGCTATCCCCGCGGCCGGGCGTACCTCGCGAAGAAGCTGGCGAAGGACCTCACCGGCCTGACGGCCTGGAAGACCTACGCGTATTTCTTCGGCGCACCGGCCATCAATACCGAAACCAACATCGCATTGCGCCCGCTGAACGACACCTCGGAGCGGCTGCGCCGCGAAGCGCGCGCCGACCGTGTCGTGGTGATCGGGTTCCACGTGCTTGCGCTGGCCCTCGCCGCCGCAAGCGGCCACTTGGTCGAATACCTTGTGCTGTGGGTGCTGCCGCTGCTGACGGTGGTGCAGGCGATCCTGCGCCTGCGCGCAATCGCCGAGCACGGCGCAACCACCGATTTCTCCTCCCCGCTGACCGCGGCGCGGACCAACCTGGGCGGGCCGCTCGTGGAATGGCTGATCTTTCCCCACCGGGTCAACTACCACATCGAGCATCACCTCTATGCCTCGGTGCCGCACTACAACCTGCCGGAACTGCACCGCGAGATGCAGCGGCACGGCCTGCTTGAGGGTGCGGAGGTAGTGCGGTTCGGGACGACGCTCGGCAGGATCTTTGCCGAACGGCGCCCGGCGAACGCTGCGGCAACCTGAAGGGGCAGACTGGCGGATCAGGCTGCCGCCGCTGTGCCCACGGGATGCGCCTCGCGTATCGGCAGGTTGACCAGCGCCGCCATCGAGGCCAGCGCGATATCCGCGTACCACATCCACTGGTAGTTTCCGGTCGAGGCGATCGCGATGCCGCCGAGCCACGCGCCGAAGAACCCGCCGACCTGGTGCGAAAACAGCGTCAGGCCGAACAGCGTGGCGAGGTAGCGCGAGCCGAAGAGTTTGCCTACCAGCCCTGCGGTAGGCGGCACAGTCGAAAGCCAGGTCACGCCCAGCACGGCCGCGAACAGGTAGAAGGTCAGCGCGGTCTTCGGCGCCATCAAGTAGATGGCTACCGCCACGGCGCGCGAGGCGTACATCCACACCAGGATCATCTTCATCCGCTTGAACTGCCCCAGCCAGCCCGAGCCGATGCTGCCGACGATGTTCGCCAGCCCGATGATCGCAAGCGCCGAGGCGGACACCGATGCCGGCAATCCGCACAGTCCCACTTCGCCCGGCAGGTGGGTGACCAGGAACGCAATGTGGAACCCGCAGGTGAAGAACCCCGCGTGCAGGCACCAGTAGCTCGGGTCCTGGAACGCCACGCGTGTCTGTTCCCCGAGCGTCATGCCGCCGGGCGGGAGCGCGGTCTGCGCCGCGGCGGCGGCCTTGCTCTGGCGCAGCGGCAGCGCGAGCAGGATCGTGCTGAGCGTGGTCGCGGCCAACGCGAGCATCGCGACGACCCAGCCGAAGGCGCTGATCAGCCCCTGCGCGACCGGCGCGAATACGAACTGCCCGAACGAGCCGCCGGCGTTGATGAAACCCGAGGCGAAGGAACGCTTCTCGGCCGGCAGGCGTTGCGCGGCTGCGCCGATGAGCAGCGAGAAACTGCCTGCGCCCGCACCCGCCGCGGACAGCAGGCCCATCGCGAAGATCAGCCCGAATCCAGAGCTCATGAACGGGGTGATCGCCATGCCGATTGCCATCATCGCAGCGCCGATCACGATCACGCGGTAGGAGCCTACCTTGTCGGCAAGCATTCCGAACAAGGGCTGCGCCGCCCCCCAGACGAACTGGCCGACGGCCATCGCCAGGCTCACCGTGACGATGCCCAGCCCCGTCGCGCTGTTGATCGAGGAGACGAACAGCCCGGTCGACTGGCGTATGCCCATCGTCACTGCAAGAATCGCCGCCGATGAAATCACCAGCGTCCAGAACAGGCGTTGCGGGCTCATGCGGCTCCTTTGGGCGAGTCTTGCAGGTTGATGCGACTAGAGCTTGAGACGCATCGGGCGCATGCCCGAGAACTGAAAGCCTTCCGAGGCGTACAGCGCATGCGCCTGGTCGTTGTCCTCGTCGCTGAGCAGCGTGATCCGCCGCACCCCCGCCTCGCGCGCGCCGACGATTGCAAATTCGAGCAGCTGCGCACCCACGCCGCGGCCGCGGCATTCCGGCAGCACGACCATGTCCTCGAGCCAGGCCGACTTCCCGCCCTCGGCCGTGCTGACGGTATACAGCGTGCTCACCATCCCCACCACACGCCCGGCTTCGCGCGCCACGTAGATCACGCCGAGGCGCGGTTCCTTGAAGATCATCTCCACCGCCCGGCGCTGTTTTTCCGGATTCGGGACGAAGTCGGCTTCAATGGAAAACAGAGTGCCAAGCAGTTCGACGAGCTGGGGAATCTCTGCCTTGGTGGCAAGGCCGATTTCGATTCCGGAGTCGGGTGCGCTCATGCCGCACCCCGCCTTGGCCGGGGCCAACGCATTTCGCAATTCGTATGCCGTGTGCATTGACGCCCCCATTTGCGCCCACGTACCATGATTTTCATAAGACGGTTTCCAATCGTTCTGCCAACGGATCGCTATCCGCACGTACCGTGCGGCGCCATGCACACGGGAGTTACATGAAAGTAAAACAGATTATCTGCGCGGCCGGGCGATCCGGCTATGTGCACCGCGACCTCATGGCGGTCAAGGCCGGCGCGCGCCAGGACGGTATGATATTCCACGGCGCCACGGTTACGCCCGGTTTCAAGAAAATTGTCGAACCTGCGACGATCATTTCAGTGATGCTGGTGCTGGAGGACGGCCAGGTTGCGTTCGGGGACTGCGCGGACGTGATCTTCGCCGGCGTGGCGGGGCGCGACCCTGTGTTCAACGCCGCGGAATACATGGACGTGATGCAGGGCGCCGTGGCGAAATCCCTGACCGGCCGCGACATTTCCGCATTCAGGCCGAATGCCGAAGAGCTCGACCGGATGAGCTTCGATGGCCGCCGCCTGCATACGGCCCTGCGCTACGGCATCACCCAGGCACTGCTTCATGCGACCTCCCTTGCCGGCAAAGAAACCATGGCCGAGGTGATCGCGCGGGAGTACCACACCACGATTTCCAAAACACCGATCGGCATCCTTGCCTCGGGCCACAAGGATGACCCCACCCAGCTCGACCGGATGATCCTCAAGCGCTTCGACTTGCTGCCGCACGCTGCGTTCACGATTGTCAAGGACCACGTCGGGCTCAAAGGCGAGCTCCTGCACGCCTGGATCAAGATGGTCGCCACCCGGATCCGCACGATCGGCGACGCCGACTTCCACCCGCGGATCCACGCGGACCTGTACGGCACGCTGGGCGAACTGTTTGCGATGGACGTGGAGAAGATCGCCGATTACATCGGCACGCTGCGCGAGGCCGCCGCGCCCTACAGCCTGCTGGTCGAGTCGCCGATGATCGCGAAAACCCAGGCTGAGCAGATCACCAAATTCGGCGAATTGCGCGGGCTGCTCAAACAGAAAGGCATCCCGGTGGGGATCATCGCCGACGAGTGGTGCAACACGCTGGAGGACATCGGCCTGTTCGCCGACGCGCAAGCCGCGGACTTCGTGCAGATCAAGACCCCGGACCTGGGCGGGATCAACAACACCATCGAAGCCGTGCTCCATTGCCGCAAGAAGGGAATGGGCGCCTGCCTCGGTGGAACGGCCAACGAGACCGACCATTCGGCGCGCATCTGCACCCATATCGGCCTCGCATGCCAGCCAGATTTCATGCTGTCCAAGCCGGGGCTGGGCGCCGACGAGGCGCTGATGATCCAGACCAACGAGATGGCGCGAACGCTCGCCATCCTCAAGACGCGGAGCTGAACCATGAAGAACCAGAAGATTCCCCAACCCCTGCTGCCCTCGCTGCTGGCCGGCGCGGCGCTGCTGTTCAGCACCGCCCTCTTCGCCCAGGTCACCGAGCAGCCGCGCTCGGGCGGCACTGCGATCGCGGCGCTCGGCTCCGACCCGGGCGCGCTGAACCCGAACATCACGGTCGGCGTGCCCGACGTCTTTACCGGGTGCCTTCTGTATGACGGCCTCGTGCGCTTCGCCGAAGGGTTCAAGATCGTGCCCTCGCTTGCGAAATCATGGACGATCACTCCAGATGCGCTGACCTATACCTTCCAGCTCAACAAGGCGAGCTGGCACGACGGCAAGCCGCTGACCTCCGAAGACGTCAAGTTCACCCTGCTTGAGGTGAGCTCCAAGTTCGGGTCGAAATTCAATGCGCCCGGCAAGGCGATCAAGGAGATCCTCACGCCCGATGCGCAGACGGTGGTCGTGAAGCTCTCCAAGCCGTTCGGGCCGTTCCTGTTCTCACTCGCCTGCGAGCAGAACGCGGCGATCCTGCCCGCGCACATCTTCCGCGGGACGGACGTGCTGAAGAACCCGGCCACGCTGACCAAGCCCGTGGGCAGCGGGCCGTTCATGCTGCAGGAGTGGGTGCGCGGCAGCCAGCTGACCTTCGTGAAGAACCCGAACTACTGGACCAAGGGCGAGCCCTATCTCGATCGCGTCGTTGTCAAGATCATGCCGGACCCGGGCGCGCGCGTGCTCGCGCTGCAGGCCGGCGAGGTCGACTACATCTACCAGTACTACTTCCCGATCAGCGCCTTCAAGGTATTCCAGAACAACCCCAAGTTCTCGCTCAAGGAAGTCAACTACCCGAGCGACGACATCATCATCCTCAATACGAGGAAGCCGCCGCTGGACAACGTCAAGGTCCGCCAGGCGCTGATGATCGCGCTAGACCGTAACTACATCCAGAAGAACGTGTTCCTCGGCGTCGGCCAGGCCGGCGTCGGCCCTTTCGATTCGCGCATCACCTGGGCCTATAACCCCGCGGTCAATTACGAGAAGATGTACCCGCACGACCGCGCACGCGCGGACACACTGCTCGACGAGGCCGGCTTCAAGCGCGGCGCCGACGGCAACCGCTTCACGCTGCGGCTCTCGTTCGATCCGGGCCGCGGGGAGTACACCTCCTGGGCGCAGGCGATCCAGCGCTTCTGGCAGGCGGCCGGCGTCAAGGTGGTGCTCGAAGGGGCCGAGCGCCCGGTGGTGCTGAAGAAGGTTTATGCCGACTACGATTTCGACGCCACGCTGCAGAACTACTCGACCTCGGGCGACCCGGCGCTGGGCATCGCGCGCACCTTTCATTCCGAGTACATCAAGAAAGGCACCAACTTCAACAACGCCAGCGGTTACTCCAACCCGAAGGTCGATGAACTGCTCGACAAGGGCCGCGACGCGGCTGACCAGGCGGGCCGCGCGAAATACTATTTCGAGGCTCAGGAAATCATCGCGAGGGACATTCCCACGCTCACCGTGCACCAGCAGGCGCAGATGGGCGTGGCCGGCGAGAACCTGCGCGGCATGTGGCAGGCCGCCGCCTACCAGTGGTGGAACCGCGCCTGGCTGAGAAAGTAGCCGCGCACATGCAGGCCCCGACCACCCTCACCGAAAGCCTCGCGGCGTACTGGTCAGGCGCGCGTTTTGATGACCTGCCGACAGACACGGTGCGGCTCGCCAAGCGTTTCCTGATCGACACGCTGGCCGCGGGCATCGCCGGCGCGCACACCGATGTGGTCGCCGCGGCAGTGGCGGCGGCACGCTCGGCGACCGAAGCAACGAGCGGTTCGGCTGTGCTGTGGGGGCGCACCGATACCCTGCCCGCGACCATGGCCGCCATGGTGAACGGGACCTCGGCGCATGCGCTCGAACTCGACGACTTCGGCGGCTGCGGGCACTCCGGCGCTGTGGTCGTCCCCGCCCTGTGTGCGCTCGCCGGACGGCTCGACTTCAGCGGCAAGGACGCCCTGATGGCGCTGGTCGCCGGCTACGACCTCGCGGCGCGCACGCTCGAAGGCGCAGGCGGCTACCGTCCGGTGAATGACCTCGGCTGGCACTCGACCGGAATCTGCGGCAGCTTCGGTGCGGCCGCGGCCGGCGCCAGGTTGCTCGGCCTTGATGCGGCAAAGACGGCGGATGCGCTCGGGATCGCCGGCACGTTCACCGGCGGGATCTGGGCCTTCCTCGCCGACGGCGCGATGACCAAGCGGTTCCATCCGGGCAAAGCCGCCGAGACCGGGCTCTCGGCTGCGCTGCTCGCGCAGGCCGGCATGACCGGCCCGCGGCAGGTGCTCGAAGCCAAGTGGGGCGGGTTCTTCTCCACCTATGCCAAGGGCGTCGCCACGCCCGAAGCCACGCTCGCGGGCCTGGGCACCGAATTCCGCATCGCGCGCTCCGGCATGAAGCCCTACGCCTGCTGCCGGGGCCTGCATGCCTGCCAGGACGCGCTGTTCGAACTCATGGGCGAACTCGCGATCGACAGCCGCAAGATCGCCGGCATGGTGGTGCACGCCAACGAACAGAACCGCGTGCAGTTCGACCGCCGCGAGATTGGCAACATGCTTGATGCGCAGTTCAGCATGCAGTATGCGCTGGCGGCCGGCGCGACGAGCGGGCGCGGCACGCTCGAGCAGTTCGCGGTGCTGCGCGACCGGGAGCCCGAAGTGCGGCGCCTGATGGACAACATTGCCGTCGTGGCCGACCGGGTGCTGAAGCCCGGCGAATACCCGCCGCTCGAACTCGTGCTCACCGACGGGCGGCGCGTGCAGCGCCACATCCAGTACGCCAAGGGCGCGCCGGAGAATCCTCTGTCGGATGCGGAGTTGCGCGCCAAGGTCGAGTCACTCCTTGTGCCCGCCCTCGGCGCGGCGCAGTGCGCTGCGCTGATCGCCGCGGTCGACACGCTGGAGACTGTCGCGGACTTCCGCACCGTGGTGCGGCTTCTGGTTCCCGAAGCACGCGCGCAAAAAGCGGCCTGATGCGCCGTTACATCCTGGCGCAGGCAGGCTGATGCGCCGTTACATCCTGGCGCGTTTGGCCTGGGCCGGCCCGATCGTGCTGGCGATCGTGGTCGCCACGTTCCTGATCATCCACATCGTGCCGGGCGATCCGGTGCAGGCGCTGGTCGGGGACTTTCCCACCCCGCCGGGCTACATCGAGCAGGTGAGAAAAGACTTCGGCCTCGACCAGCCGATCTCGACCCAACTCTGGCTCTACCTCGTGAACCTCTCGCACGGGAACCTCGGCTTCTCGTTTTCCAACCGTCAGCCTGTGCTCGACCTCGTGCTCGACCGCTCGCGTTACACGCTGCTGCTGATGCTCCCCGCACTGAGCTTCGCGGCCATCCTCGGGATCGTGATGGCGCTCGCCGCCGCACCGCGCGCCGGCGGCCTGTTCGACAGTGGCATCACCGCGCTCAGCGTGGTCGGGTTCTCGATCCCGATCTTCTGGCTGGGACAGTTGCTCGTCATCGCGTTCGCGATCCAGTTCGGCTGGCTGCCCGCGCAGGGCATGACCTCGGCGCGCGAGTCATACACCGGCTGGCCCTGGGCGCGCGATGTGCTCTGGCACATGGTATTGCCGGTGTTCAGCATCACGATCTTCTATGTGGCGATCGTCGCGCGCGTTGCGCGCGCCAGCGTGCTGGAGGCGCTTTCGCAGGATTTCGTGCTGACCGCGCGCGCCAAGGGCCTCGGGCGACACAGCGTGCTCTGGCGGCATGTGCTGCCGAACGCGATGATCCCGGTGGTCACGGTGATCGGCTATAACTTCGGCCATTCGCTGACCGGCGCGATCCTCGTCGAGACCGTGTTCGCGTGGCCAGGGCTGGGAAGCCTGTTCATCACCTCGATCGGCAACCGCGATTACCCTGTGCTGCTCGGGATCTTCCTGCTGACCGCGATCGCGGTCGTGGTGGCCAACCTGATCACCGACATCCTCTACGCGGCGCTCGACCCGCGGGTACGCGCGAGCTACGGCCGATGAGTTGCAGCCGATGAGCGGCATCCTGCGCAGATTCCTTGCCTACCGTGCGGGCCTCGCCTCCGGGACCTACGTCGGGATCCTCGCGCTGGTCGCACTCGTGACCTTCCTGCTGCCCGGGGTGGACCCGCACGCGATCTCCGACCAGGCGATGGTTGCGCCCTCGTTCGCGCACCCGCTGGGCACCGACGAACTCGGCCGCGACCTGCTGCTCGGCATCCTGTATGGCTCGCAGGTGTCGCTCGCGGTCGGCGTCAGCGCCGCGGCAGGGGCGACCCTGCTCGGCGTGCTGCTCGGCGCAGCCGCAGGCTTCTGGGGCGGCTGGCTCGACCTCGCGGTGATGCGGATTTCGGAGATGTTCCAGGTCGTGCCGAGTTTCATCCTTGCCGCGGTCATCGTCGCGCTGTCCGGCACCGGACTCACACAGGTCGTGGCGGTGATCGTGCTGCTGGCCTGGCCGCAGATCGCGCGCATCACGCGCGGCGAAGTGATGCGCATCAGGCAACTCGAATTCGTCGACGCAGTCCGCTGCCTGGGCGTGCGCGAATGGGAGATCCTCGCTGCCGAGATCGTGCCGAACGCGATGGCGCCCGTACTCGCCGCCGGTACGCTGGTGGTCGCGCAGGCGATCCTGCTTGAGGCCTCGTTGTCCTTCCTCGGCCTGTCCTCGGCCGATATCGTGAGCTGGGGCCGGATGCTGAACGCCGGACAGCGTTTCCTCTTTAACGCCTGGTGGATGTCGGTGTTCCCGGGCATGGCGATCTTCCTGACCGTGCTCGCATTCAACCTGCTAGGCGATGCGGTGGGCTCGGCGCTCAACCCGCGCACCGTAACCCGCTAGCCCGTGACCCGCCAGCCTGTGACCCACTAAGCCATGACGCGCAATATCCTCGAACTCGACGCCCTGCGCCTTGCCTACCGCACGCGCGGCACCGTGGCCTGGGCGATCAATGGAGTGTCGCTGTCGGTGGGCGAAGGCGAATCCGTGGGGCTGGTCGGCGAGTCGGGTTCCGGGAAATCCACGCTCGCGCGAGCGACCCTCGGCCTGATCCCGCGCAGCATCGCGCGGATCGAGGGCGGCCGGATCGCGATTGACGGGCAAGACGTCACCGCTTTCGACGAGGACCAATGGCAATCGATGCGCGGCCATCCGGTGGCGATGGTATTCCAGGACCCGCTCAGCTACCTCAACCCGGTGATGCGCGTAGGCCGGCAGATCGCCGAGAGTGTGCGCGCCCATGCCCCGCGCCTGCCCCTGCAGGCGCGGGTGGCAGAATTGCTCGCGCTGGTGAAGCTGCCGCCAACAGCAGCGGAGGCCTTCCCGCACGAACTCTCCGGCGGCATGCGCCAGCGCGCGCTGCTGGCCGTCGCCCTGGGCTGCGGCCCGAAGCTGCTGGTGGCCGACGAACCGACCACCGCGCTGGATGTGACCACGCAGGCGGAGATCCTCGCGCTGATCCGCGAACTGCGCGAACGGCTCGGCATGGCGCTGCTCCTGATCAGCCATGACCTCGGGATCGTCGCCTCGGCCTGCGAGCGCATCTACGTGATGTACGCCGGCCACTGCGTCGAGTGGGGCGCGACGGCGGACGTGTTCCAGCGCCCGGCCCACCCGTACACCGTGGGCCTGCTGAAGGCCGCCCAGGCCGAGCGCAACGCCGAGGGCCGCTTCGCCACCATCCCCGGCGGCCCGCCGATCCTCTCCGCGCTGCCGCCGGGCTGCCCCTTCACGACGCGCTGTCCGGTTGCGCGGGCAGAGTGTTCGCAGGACATGCCGCCGCCGGGTCCCGCTATCAACGCCGGCGCGCAGCAGGTCCGCTGCTGGGCGCATCGCTGAGATGGACACCCCGATCCTCGCGCTGGAGAACGTGTCCAAGACTTTTGGCCACGGCGCGCGCGCGGTGCACGCCGTGCGCGGTGTGAGCCTCAGCGTGGCGCCCGGCGAGACGGTCGCGTTGGTAGGCGAAAGCGGCTCGGGGAAATCGACGCTTGGCCGCATCGCGCTGGGTTTGCTCGCACCGGACAGCGGCCGCGTGGTGTTGGAGGGCAAGGCACTCCACGAGCTTTCACCGGATCAGCTGCGCCGTGCGCGCGTGGCGATGCAGCCGATCTTCCAGGACGCATCCTCGTCGCTGAACCCGCGCCGCACCGCCGCGGAACTGATGGCGCAGGCGCTGCGCGATGGCGCGGGGCGACTGGCCGAGCGCAGCGCGGCGCTGCTCGATAGCGTCGGCCTCAGCCCGGGACGCGACTACCTACAGCGTTATCCGCACGAACTCTCCGGCGGCCAGCGCCAGCGGCTGGCAGTGGCGCGCGCGCTGGCGATGAACCCGCGCCTGATCGTGGCCGACGAGCCACTCTCGGGCGCCGACGTCTCGATCCGCGGCCAGATCCTGAACCTCTTGCTCGACATCAAGGCCGAGCGCAACGTCGCCTACTTGATGATCACCCATGACATCTCGATCGCCCGGAACTTCGCCGACCGCGTCGCGGTCATGCAGCACGGCGTGATCGTCGAGACCGGGCCCGCGGCCGAGGTGCTCGGCGCGCCCACGCACCCCTACACGCAACAACTGGTGGCCGCGGTTCCGATGCTGGGAAAGCCGGGCTGAGGCGCCACGGCGAAGTGCCGTGGGCAAACTGGTCAATGTCAGGAAGTTCCCCGCTCAGCGTCTGCTGGAGGGGACTTTGGCATTTTTTTGTCAGTATCGTCCTGCTCCGCATGGATGCCGGAGAAATCGTCAACGCAGATCCTCGAGACTCCAGCGCGTCTGCGTCGCCACGGTTGAACGCCGACGCGGGCGCGCCGTAGCGCCAGATCAGCGCCTGGCGCACGCGCTCGAAAACTGCGAACACTGGGGGCAGGAGCTTAGGACATCACCTGAAACGGAATTTCACCGCTCGACAAGCGCGTAGTCCCGAATCAATACCTCAGCGGGCACCTTCAGTTTCTCGCTTAGCGAGCGGATCTGCGCCAGGGTCAAACGGCGCTTCTTGTTCAACACGTCGTGCGCGCGCTGCCGGGAGCCGAGTACGTCGTGCAAATCGGCAGCCCGCATGCCGCGCTGCTCGAGCGCGAACCGGATCGCCGCAACCGGGTCCGGCGGCGGAACCGGGTAATGCTCGCGCTCGTACTTTTCGAGCATCAGCATCAACACTTCGAACTGCGCATCGTCGCGTGAACCCGGCTTGGGCGGCGCGTCAAAAAAAGCCGCAAGCTGCGTAAGCGCCCGCCGGTACGCCGCGGTCGATTTGATCAGTTCGACTTCAAGTTTTTGCTTTGCCATGAATTGCTCCGGTAAGGTCGACCGTGGCGGCGTTGACGCGGTCGTATTGCGCATGGCTGCCAAAGAACTTGATGTAGCCAGCGGCGTGCTCATAGTTGAACGACACGATCAACCGGTAACGATTGCCGCCAATGTCGAACACAATGCGACCGTTAGCTACCACCGATGCCCGAGGGAACTGCCGCCTGATTCCGGCAGGCGACTTCCAGACCGCCTTCTCGGCTTCGGCAAACCATGCCAGCAGATCGTCGCGCGCATCTGCATGCCGCTTCGCGTAAAACAGAATCGCGCTGCGGTTGAAGATTCGCATATGCAATAGTAGCGCGCGAAGCCCATGTTGTCACCAAATTGGTGACATCCGGTCGGATCCGAAAGGCCGGCGGCCCGGACTCGGCACCTCACGGCGTTGCTGGCCCATTCTTCACTTTTTCAAGCGACGGGCCCGGGCTGGTAGACCATCAGCATCCAGTTCACGCCGAACTTGTCGCTGACCATGCCGAAGGACGGCGAGAAGAACGTCTTGCTGAGCGGCAGCATCACCTTGCCGCCCTCGCCGAGCGCGTCGAAGCTCTTTTTGACTGACGCCTCGTCGTCCATCGCCAGAGACAGCGAGACGCCCTTGAACTCGGCCTTGCCTGAGTTCATTCCGTCGGAAGCCATCACGTTCGCCTCTCCGATCGTGAACAGGGCATGCATGATCTTGCTCTCGGAGCCAGGCGGCATGCCTTGCGGGCACGCGCCGTTGCCCTCCGGGCTTTCGCTGTAGCGCATCTTCATCTGCACTTTGGCGCCGAGCGCCTTTTCATAGAACGCGAGCGCCTCCTCACAGCGCCCTTCGAAAAACAGGTAAGGCTCGACTTGCTTCATCGCATCTCCTTTTGATGACTCTACTTGTCGACCACGATCTTGAACCCGCCCCAGATCATGCGCTTGCCGTCGAAGGGCATCGCCTTCGGGTTCATCATCGCAGCCAGGCGCTTGTCCTTCATGACCTTCTTCATCACGCTATCGCGGCTGGCGCGCGACTTGTATACGATCCACGAGAAGAACACCACCTCGTCCTTCTTCAGCTTCACGCTCTGCGGGAATGAGGTCCACTTGCCCGGCTTGACGTCGTCCGCCATCGCCTCCCTGTACTCAAGCACGCCGTGGTCCATCCACACTTTGCCCGCAAGGCGCGCTATTTTTTTGTAGGCCTCGACGTTCTTCTTCGGGACCGGGACGATAAAGCCATCTACATATGCCATTGCTGCCTCCTGGCGTTGGTTGCTACAGGTTGCGAAGGAAAGCCCTGAGTTTCTCCATGCTGCCGGTCCAGCCGAATTCGTGGCCGTCGCGCGCCGCCATGTCGAAGAAGTGCTCGTGCAGCAGCGTAAGCTCGGTGCCCAACCCGCGATAGTCGTACAAGGTGAGCTTGCGGCCCGCCTGCACCTGGAACGTGGATGCGGCGGCGAGCCACAGCAGGGCCTGCTGGCGGCCGCCGACTTTTCAGCTGCAGTCGTAGAGTTCCTTCATCGGCGGGACCATTGCACAGGCGGCGCGGTAGGCCGAGCACCTGCTCGCCTTCGCCCAGGGAGTCCGGGGTTTTGCCCTCAGGCGCCTTTATTCGGGATGACGGCCATGCCCTCAATCTCGATTCTTGCTTCCGGCCGGACCAGTTCTGCGCCACCGACGGTTGCGCTCGCGGGCGGATTGCCCGCTCCCGCGAATAGCTTGTTGCGAACCTCGTTGTACAGGTCGTAGTCACGAATGTCGGTCAGGAATGTCGTGATCTTGACGAGATGCTCCAACCCGCCTCCCTCGGCGCCAAGCAGTTCGGCCATCTTGCCGAAAACGATCTGCGCCTGTGCCTTGGTGTCGTGAGGCGCTTCGCCGCCAGAGGTCAGCCCGGAGAGAAACACCAGCTTGACGCCGTGGAGGTCGACTACACGACAGGGTGAATATGCGCCGAGGACCTTTTTTCCTGCGGCTGGATCGTTGAACATTCTGTCTCCTTACCGGGACGTTTTCTTGAGAAGTTCCGGCAGGACCGCCCGGTCGAAAAACTGCACGCCAACCCGTCCGATCCGGTCATCCCCGACCGCCGCCGCCGCTCCCTCGCCCGCGCCCTTCCAAGCCTTGTATTCATCCTCGTACGGCAGGCCCATCGAGCGCGCAATGAGCTGCATGTAGTTAAACACCTGCGTGACGCCCTGCGTCTCCAGGCCGACAAGCTCGCGCTGACACTGGTGATACAGCGTCACCAACGCGTCCGCCTGATTGCGCCGGATGTCCGCCTCCGTTTGCCTGACCATTTGCAGCATGGCTGCCGGCACACTCGCGAGGTGGGCGCACATGTAGCCCGGCGCGCGATGATCGTCCTCGATGACTTCCAGGCCGGGAATCATCGCAAGCAACTCAGGCGCCATCCGGTTGACGGCAACCTTGTCGTTGAACCCGCTATGCCGGTGTAAGAGAACGCGCATCGGGACCGGGTGGATCAGCAAGGGCTTCAGGCGCTCGCGGCTCTCATGCAGGAGCTCCATGAAGAACTGGATGCCGAACTGCGAATCGTAGCCCTTCTGCATGAACTCGGTCGATTGCAAGTGGCATGACGGGCACCACGCGACGACACGATCGGAACCCCTCTTGTTCAGCTTGTCGACCGTGCGCTGCGCCATGCCGTCCGCGGCGAGCAGATTGGCGTCCTTCGTAGACCCGCAGCAGAAGTCCGGCCCGCCTGCCGGCGAAGGATCGAAGCCGAGCGCGCGAAGGACATCGATGCACGTGTGGATGATATCGCCGTGGCGCAACACGTTGCAGCCGTACCAGAAGGTGATCCGATTGCCCGGCAAGGGCTCACTTGGAGAAGTCATTCCATCCACTCCTTGAGTTCCTGGTCCGAGAGCTGCAACTGCGCAAAAGCCCGGATCCTTGCGTAGTACTCGCGGTCTTCCTTGGTTTTGATCAGCTTCTCGCCGCCGAGCCCGCCGGTGGCGATCATTTTCGCCAGCCGGAGCATCAGCTTGGGATTGACGTTTTCCGGGCAGGCCGGCACGCACGAGCCGCTGCGGATGCACACGCCGACCCAGCCCAGCGCCGCCTC
>JBBQVP010000065.1:0-20639 GCA_038211455.1 Burkholderiales bacterium | reverse complement strand
GTGAGTGGCTCGCCGTATGCGATCAACAGTGGGGTGTTGACGGGGTTGGCCGGCAGTGCGGCGGGCAACTACTCGAGCACCGGGGCGCTGAGCGTGGCCAACAGCCCGACGCTGGCGATCACGGCGGCGGCGCTCCAAGTTGCCGCGGTTCCCCAGGTCAAGCTATTCGGCGCGATCGATCCGGCGCTGACTTTCAGCGTTACCGGGTTGGTGAACAATCCCGCACTCGGCATTGGAGATACCGCGGTATCCGTGCTCTCCGGCGCCCTCGCGCGCTCCCCCGGCGAGAGCGTGTCGGGCGGGCCATACGCCATCACCAAGGGGAGTCTTGCGGCCAACCCCAACTACACGCTGAGTTTCACGCAAAGCGACTTCACCATTGTAAGCGTTGCCGCACAGCCGATTTCCGGGCTCAGTCTGGAGCAGGTGGTGTTTTTTGGAGTGGCTAACAACCCAACCTACTACCGCCCGGGAAACTTCTGGCATATCTCTCTGAATACAAACAACGCTGACCCGGGATTCGACGTGATGCGGGGGACGTCGTTTGCGGCGGGCGAAGGCGAGGTTCCGCTCGACGCGTTTGTCGGTCGCTCGGGCCGGCGCCAGGGAAATTGCGGTTCTGTTTTTGCGGGAGGCTTCTGCGAGACCTGGTCGTTCCCGCAGCAACGCAGGAAGGCCGACAGGTAATGGAATGGTGATCCGCCGCATCGGGCTCGCGCTGGCGCTGCTGCTGACTCCGATGATTTCCTTCGCGCAGGCAGCGACCGAACGGTTCGATATCGATCGATTCCAGATCGAGGGCAATACGCTGCTCAAGCCCGATGAGATCGACGCGGTGCTCAATCCCTTTGCCGGAAAGCAGCGCGAGTATGCCGACCTGCAGCGTGCGATCGAAGCGCTCAGGCAGCGCTATCGCGCCGCGGGTTTCAGCGTGGTGTGGGTGGTCGCACCTGAGCAGGTACTCGACCGGGGCGTAATCACGCTGCGGGTCATCGAAGCGCGCATCGGCAAGGTCGGCATCGATGGCAACCGCTATTTTGATGATGCGAACATCCGCGCCAGCCTTCCGGCGCTTACGGAGAATGCGCCCCCCAGAGCAGGAGATATCTCAAAGAACGGGCAGCTTGCCAACGAGAATCCGGCCAAGCAGGTGGACGTCGTGTTACACCCTGGCGAGAACCAGGGCGTGGTGGATGCCACCGTCCACGTCATCGACGTACGTCCGCTCAAGGCCTTCCTGACCTTTGACAATACCGGCAACACCCAGACGGGCGACTTTCGGCTCGGCGTCGGCGTGCAGCATGCCAATTTGTTCAATCGCGACCATGTTGGAACGTTCAACTACGTCACCTCGCCGGGGAAAGAGAACCAGGTCAGCCTGTACAGCGGGAGCTATCGCCTACCGCTGTATTCGCGCGGTGATTCCATGGATTTCATCGCTGCGCGTTCCAACGTCAGCGCCGGCACCACGCAGACCGTTGCCGGGCCGCTCACTTTCTCCGGAACGGGCACTGTCTTGGGCGTGCGCTACAACAAGTTGCTGGAGCGGCGGGGCGAGTATTCGCACCGGCTCGTTTACGGTCTCGATTATCGAGCCTACGACAATCAGTGCGCGCTCGGAATTCTCGGCGCGGCCGGCTGCGGACCGGCTGCGGCGGATGTCACAGTTACGCCTGTCAGCCTGGCATATAGCGGCAATTGGGCGAGGCCCGGACGGGTCTCTGATTTCTATGTCACCTTGTCGCACAATATTCCGGGTGCGGCCAAAGGGCGTGAAAGTGATTTCAATGCGGTGCGTCCGAGTCCGAATGGCGGAGCGGGCGCAGGTTCCCATTACACGATCCTTCGCTTTGGTGCCAGCATGGTGAACGCCTTTGAAAGCAACTGGCAAATCCGCGGCGCATTCAATGCGCAGTACACCCCGGATGCCCTCGTGTCCGGGGAGCAATTCGGCATTGCTGGCGCGACCGCAGTGCGCGGCTTCCTCGAGCGCGAAGTTGCCCGTGATACCGGCTATTTTGCCAACCTCGAACTCTATTCGCCCAACCTGACGGGCACACTGGTTCCCGGCGAAGGCAACCTGCGCGCCTTGTTGTTCTATGACATCGGCATGGCTGCCAACAGACCGCTGGAAGGGGAGGCTCGACAACGGGCCTCGATCGCCAGCATTGGCGCGGGCTTTCGCTGGAATCTCCAGCGGAACTTCAACATGCGCTTCGATCTGGCGCGGGTAATGGATCCGGGCGGAAGCAAGAATGCCGGTGACTTTCGCGGGCATATCTCCGTCTATTTCGGGTTTTGAACAGGGAAGTCAGGGTACGATCTTTTCGCGCCGGAACTGCGCGAGCAGCCGCACGAACATTTCTTCGCTGTCGACCACAGCGTGGAAGCCGTGCTGGCGCGCCTTCGTGGTGCTGGTCATCACGTCCCAATCGCAACCAAACACGTAGTCTCCGAACGGCCAGGCGACGAGATCTTCGTAACGGTGCGGCATCAGGCCGTGCTTCTTCGTCATGGCTTCCCAGAGCGGCGCCTTGTCCGCCATATGTCCGACCAGCGAGATCGTCTGCGGGTCGGCGACCGGCATCTCAAAGACCTCCGCGATCCGCGGCCACAGGTTGACCCAGCGAAAGAAATCCCCGTTGGTGATGTTGTAGGCCTGGTTCGCGCAGCACGGCTCGGTCGCCGCCCACAACGCCGCATAGGCGATGTGCGCCGATTCGGTCACCTGATAAATCGAGCGGTACGCGCCGGGCTTGCCGGGAAAGCGCAATGGCAGCCCGAGTTCTTTCGAGATGGCGGCGTAGACCGCAATGACGGGGATGATGCTCATCGCGGTGCCGGGCGCGAAGCCGCACAGCGTCTGCGGGCGCAGCTCGGTCCAGTTCCATGCCTTGCCCCGCTGGTGTGCGGTGAGCCAGTCGATCTGGTCGAAGTAGAAATCCGGCGGCATGTGGCGCGGGTCGGTCTCCTTTGCGGGAGTGCGGAAGGGCCCGAGGTGCGAGCCGTAGTACTTGGTGCCGGTGACGAGCACGACGCGCTCGAGTCCTTTGGCCGCGGCCTCGATCGCGCTGACCGAATTGGCCAGCATGTCACGGTTCACGGCCGTGCCGCGCGCGTAGTCCGCGGCCTGCGTGCCTACGGCCTGGAACGCGCAGTAAAAGACGTGGGTGGCGTCGGTGAGCTGGGCGAGCTTGGCGTCGGTGCCTGCCTTGTCGAGCAGGTCGACCGGGAGATAGCGCACACTGCCCCGATCCTCGCCCTTGCGCCGCGACAGCCCGACCACGTTCCAGTCGGGCGACTGCGCGAGGCGTTCCACGATGTAGCGCCCGATTACTCCGAGCGCGCCCACGACGACCGCAGTTTTCTTTTCCATGGGGCGTATTGTATGCGCGCTGCCGGGTTTCCTTTTCAGGTCTGTCGTTCACCACGAAATCTTGAACATTTATTTGATCGAGCCCCCGGCCAGTGTGGGTTGCATGTGAGTCTAGTTTCCGGTTTTGTCAAATCTACTGCTTGACTGGCAGCTGCGGGCCCGCGCCGATGCGGTTCGAGGCATTTGTATGGGCGGTAGTGACGGTCAGTTCGGCGGTCTCCTTATATGGGTTGGTCTGCCCTTTGGATGCGCCGCTCAGTGCGTTTGTGACTGCAGCCCTCAAATGCGGCGCTAGACCCATCAGACAATATGGACTAAACTTAGTCCACTATGGAAAAAATCAACGTCCACGATGCCAAGACGCACTTCTCCCGCCTTCTTGACCAGGCCGAGAAGGGGACGGAATTCGTAATCGCGAAGGCCGGCCGGCCTGTGGCCCGGCTCGGTCCGCTAGCAGCCCGCCCGAAGAAGCGGCGGCTCGGGCTGCTGGACGGGAAGTTCAGCATCCCGGACGATTTCAACGCGTCGCTCCCGGATGAGGTTCTGGCTGAATTCGAGGGCCGGCGGCGTTGAGGGTTCTGCTCGACACTCACCTGCTGCTTTGGTCGGCCGCGGGTTCCCGCAGGCTATCGAAACCTGTGCGCGCCATGATTCTCGATCCGCAAAACGAGGTTTACTTCAGCTCGGCAAGCATCTGGGAGGTTGCGATCAAGAACGGGTTGAACCGCAAGGACTTCAGGGTGGATCCGCAGGCGCTGGTACGCGCTCTGGCGCAAGGCGGCTTCGCTGAATTGCCGGTCTCCGTCGCGCATGCCGCCGCAGTGGACGGGCTGCCTGCCATTCATCGCGATCCCTTTGATCGGATGCTGGTGGCCCAAGCCTATGCCGAGCCCATGACGCTGCTCACGAACGATGCGATCCTGGCTGGATATGGACCACTCGTGAAACTGGTGTAGCAGAGGGAGGGCGCCGCTCGGTGCGTTTGTGACGGCAGTTCAATCTCCAGTTGCGCAGTGAGGCGCGCCAGCTTCACCGAGTTTCTCTGGGTTGCGTAAGCGTGCGACGCTCCAACCGCGTACGCTTATGCGCATCGACAGCCAAATAGCGCACCGCGCTGGTGCGATGACAAGCGGGAATCACAGAACCACCCTGAGTCAAAAGCAACCCTGCCGCTTTGCCCGACTATTGCTGATACTCTGTACGTTCCCCTGGGAGTTGCCCTTTGTCCATCCACGTCTGCCTGAACCACGTCACCCACTACCGCTACGACCGGCCCATCGCGCTCGGTCCGCAGGTAGTGCGTCTGCGCCCGGCGCCGCACTCTCGCACGCCGATCCTGTCTTATGCCCTGAAGGTGGAACCAGCCGGCCACTTCGTCAACTGGCAGCAGGACCCGCAGGGCAACTATCTCGCAAGGCTGGTATTCCCGGACAAGGTGAAGGAACTCCGGATCGAGGTCGACCTGACTGCCGAGCTGTCAGTCATCAACCCGTTTGATTTTTTCCTCGAGCCGGCTGCCGAGAAATTTCCGTTCACTTACGCGGACCCCACGCTGCTGCACGAGCTGGCGCCCTACATGGTGAAGCTCCCCCAGACGCCGCTGTTCGAAAGGTTCATGCAGAGCATCCCCACGGAGCCCGTGCCGACGATCGACTTTCTCGTCGCCTTGATCCAGCGCCTGCAGCACGACATCAAGTACCTGATCCGCATGGAGCCCGGCGTACAGACGCCGGAAACGACGCTTGAGAATGCGTCGGGCTCCTGTCGCGACACAGGCTGGCTGCTGGCCCAGGTCCTGCGGCACCTGGGCCTGGCGGCGCGTTTCGTCTCCGGCTACCTGATCCAGTTGAAGCCTGATGTGAAATCCCTCGACGGCCCCTCGGGCACGGAGGTCGATTTCACCGACCTGCACGCCTGGTGCGAGGTGTACCTGCCGGGCGCGGGTTGGATCGGTCTTGATGCAACCTCGGGCCTGTTCGCAGGCGAAGGCCATATCCCGCTGGCCTGCTCTCCGGAACCGGGCAGCGCCGCGCCGATCACGGGCATGACTGAACAAGCCGAAACCGAGTTCAGCCACTCGATGCGGGTGGACCGGGTCTGGGAAGCGCCGCGCGTGACCAAGCCCTACACCGAAGCGCAGTGGAAGGAGATCGAGAAGCTCGGCGACCGGATCGACACGGACCTGGCCGCCGAGGATGTGCGCCTGACGATGGGGGGCGAGCCGACCTTCGTCTCTGTCGATGACCGCGAGGGAGACGAATGGAACACGACCGCCGACTCCCCCACCGACAAGCCCGTCAAGCGCCGCCTGGGCGCGAGCCTGCTCGCGAAGCTCAAGGCGCGCTACGCCCCGGAAGGACTGCTCCACTACGGACAGGGCAAATGGTATCCGGGCGAGCAGTTGCCGCGCTGGTCACTGTCGCTCTTCTGGCGTAAGGACCATCAGCCGATCTGGAAGGATGAAAAACTATTTGCCGACGAGTCTGTCAACTACGGCGCGAACGAAGCCAGCGCGAGCACCTTCCTCACCAAGCTTGCATCGCGCCTGTCGCTCGATGCCAAGTACGTGTTCCCGGCTTACGAGGACGTCTGGTACTACCTGTGGCGCGAACGCCAACTCCCATCCAACGTCGACCCGTTCGACTCCAGGCTCGGCGACAAGCAGGAGCGGGCGCGCCTGGGCAAGATCTTCACCCAGGGCATGGACAAGGTCGTCGGCCACATCCTGCCCGTGAAGCGCAGCGTCGCCGGCACGACCCGCTGGCAGAGCGGGCACTGGTTCCTGCGCGCCGAGCGCTGTTACCTCTACCCGGGCGATTCGCCAATGGGGCTTCGCCTGCCGCTTGATTCCCAGCCCTGGGCCGCGAAGGGGGATTTCCCGTGGATCCACGCGGCGGACCCGACCCAGGATTTCGCGCCCCTGCCACGATGGAACGAACTCGCGGGCCGCGGTGTGCAGGCGCCATCAAACGTACGCGCACTGATGCAGTCGCGCCCGGTTGCTGCGGCGCCCTCTGGTGCAGGCGGGCGGGAATCCGGGCCTGCGGCGGGAACGGCGTCCGCGATGCAGCCCCCCGCGCAGCCGAACGCGAAGCTAAACGCGCAGTCGATCGACACGCCGCCCGCGCACCTGCAGTCGGCCGGCTGGATCACCCGCACGGCGATCTGCGCTGAGCCGCGCAAGGGCGTGCTCTATGTGTTCATGCCGCCGATGGCTGCGCTTGAGGACTACCTCGAGCTGGTCGCGGCAGTGGAGGCGACCGCGGCCGAAATGCAGCAGCCGGTGGTGCTGGAGGGCTACGAGCCGCCGCGCGATCCGCGCATCGAGACGCTGCGCGTGACGCCCGACCCGGGCGTGCTTGAAGTCAACGTGCAGCCGACGCGCACCTGGCGGGAGCTTGTCGACAACACGACCTTCCTCTACGAGCAGGCGCACCTTACGCGCCTGACGACCGAAAAGTTCATGGTCGACGGCCGCCATTCGGGCACCGGCGGTGGAAACCACTTCGTGCTGGGTGGCGCGACCACCGCCGACTCGCCGTTCCTGCGCCGGCCGGATCTCCTCGCGAGCCTGATCGGCTACTGGCACAACCACCCGTCGCTGTCGTATCTCTTCTCAGGCATGTTCGTCGGCCCGACGAGCCAGGCGCCGCGCATCGATGAGGCGCGCAACGACTCCGTCTACGAGATCGAGATCGCGTTCCGCGAGATTGCGCGCCTCGAGGGCGAGGGCACGTCGCTGCCCTGGCTGGTGGACCGCATCCTCAGGAACCTGCTGATCGACTCCTCGGGCAACACGCACCGTTCGGAGTTCTGCATCGACAAGCTGTATTCGCCCGATTCCGCCACCGGGCGGCTCGGCCTGCTCGAGATGCGCGCGTTCGAGATGCCGCCGCATGCGCGCATGTCGCTCACGCAGCAGCTGCTGCTACGCGCGCTGATCGCGCGCTTCTGGCGCCGGCCCTACCGGCCGGCGCGGCTGAAACGCTGGGGCACCGAGCTGCATGACCGCTTCATGCTGCCGTACTTCGTCTGGCAGGATTTCATCGACGTGATCGCCGAGACGAAGGCAGCCGGTTTCCCGCTCAAGGCCGAGTGGTTCGATTCCCACTTCGAGTTCCGCTTCCCGCTGTACGGCGAGTTCTCGGCGGTGGGCGCGAAGGTCGAGCTGCGGTTTGCAATGGAACCGTGGCACGTACTTGGCGAGGAGGGCGCCCAGGCGGGCACCGTTCGCTACGTCGATTCGTCGGTAGAGCGCCTGCAGGTGCATGCCACCGGACTCATCGGCGACCGCCACGTGCTGACCTGCAACGGCCGGCCGGTCCCGCTGGCGCCGACCGGCGAGGTCGGCGAGTCGGTCGGCGGCGTGCGCTACCGCGCCTGGGCTCCGACTTCGGCGCTGCACCCCACGATCGGTGTGCACGCGCCGCTGGTGTTCGACCTGGTCGACACCTGGATGGGCCGCAGCCTGGGCGGCTGCCAGTACCACGTCTCGCATCCCGGCGGTCGCAGCCACGAGGACTTCCCGGTCAACGCCAATGCCGCAGAAGGTCGCCGCCTGGCGCGCTTTTTCCGCATGGGCCACACGCCCGGGCGGATCAGGGTGGTGGACGAACCGCGCAATCCGAACTTCCCGTTCACGCTCGACCTGCGCCGGTAATTGTTTAACTTTTATTTCCCGGGAGCCGCTCGCAGGGCGGCTCCCGGGTAAGTTAGTTTTCCGGAAATGGCACAGGCTCGGCGTATCCACGCTCCCGGCGGCTGCGCCATTTTTTGCGTCGTGTTGGGGCGGGTGCTAACCTGCGCCCCACTTTCAATCCGCTAGGCGCACCATGCCCCGGCAGCTGCTCTCAGCCTACCCGCCCGCCGTCGCGCGCTACGACGAGATGCTCGATGCCGGCCGCGTTCCGCGCGCGCAGTGGAAGGCGATGTTCGACCAGCTGGCATCCGCGCCCCCGGAGCTGATGCGAGAGCGGGTTCAGTCGGTGCAACAGCAGGTCAGCGAGAACGGGATTACCTACAACATCTATGCAGATCCGAAGGGCGCGGACAGGCCCTGGGACCTCGACGTCCTGCCGCTGATCCTGCCGCATGAGGAGTGGGAGTCAATCGAGCGCGCGGTGACACAGCGCGTGACACTGCTCAACCGGATCCTGCTCGACGTCTACGGCGGCCAGTCGCTGCTGCGCGAGGGCCTGCTGCCGCCCGCGCTGATCTATGGCCATGCCGGGTTCGTGCGCCCCGCGTTCGGTGCGCCAGTGCGCGGTGAGACGCTTCTGCACCTGTATGCGGCGAACCTGGCCCGCGCGCCCGACGGGAAATGGTGGGTGGTGGGCGACCGCACCCAGGTGCCCTCGGGGGCCGGGTACGCGCTGGAAAACCGCCTGATCATCTCGCGCGTCTTCCCGGACTTGTTCCGCGACCTGAAGGTGCAGCGCCTCGCGAGCTTCTTCGCCGCGCTGCGTGACAGCCTGGCGTACTGGGCGCCGAACGACGGCGAAGCGCCGCTGGTCGTGCTGCTCACCCCGGGGCCGCACGACGAAACCTATTTTGAGCATGCCTACCTCGCGCGTTACCTTGGCTTCCCGCTCGTCGAAGGCCACGACCTGACCGTCAGGAACGGCTGCGTATGGTTGAAGACACTCTCCGGGTTGCAGCGCGTGCACGCCATCCTGCGGCGGCTCGAGGGCGATTCCTGCGACCCGCTTGAGCTGCCGAGCGAATCCACGCTAGGCATCGCGGGGCTGGCCGATGCCGTGCGCCGCGGCAATGTGCTGCTGGCGAATGCGCTGGGCTCCAGCCTGATTGAATCGGGCGCGCTGCTCGGGTTCCTGCCGGGATTGTGCGAACGGCTGCTGGGTGAGAAGTTGGAAATGCCCTCGGCGGCGACCTGGTGGTGCGGCGAGCCCGCCGCGCTGGAAGCCGTGATTGCCAGGCTCGACAAGCTGGTGATCAAGCCGGCGTTCCCGCAGCTGAATCTGCCGACGGTGTTCGGGGACGACCTGAGCGACGCGCGCCGCGCCGAGCTGGTGGCACAGATACGGGCGCAACCGCGCAATTACATTGCGCAGGAGTTGGTGCCCTATTCGCAGGCGCCGATCTGGGACCGGCAGCATCCGCGCCGGCTGCAGGCGCGCGCAATCGGGCTGCGCGTGTTCGCCTGCGCCACGCCGAATGGCTATCAGGTCATGCCCGGCGGCCTGACCCGCGTCGGCTCAGGCCAGAATGCGCGCCTGATCTCGATGCAAAGCGGGGGAGCCGCCAAGGACACGTGGGTGCTGGCTGCGGGGCCGGTGAGTACGTTCAGCATGCTGCGCCGGGTGGCCAGCCCGCAGGATCTGGTCAGGAGCGGCGCGAACCTCACCAGCCGGGTGGTCGAGAACCTGTACTGGTTCGGGCGCTACGCCGAGCGTTGCGACAACAGTGCACGGCTGCTGCGGCTCGCGATCGAGCGGATGATCGACGCGGTGCCCTCGGCGAAGGAAGCTTCCTGGGCGGGTATCACCGGGCTGTTGCGCGGCGCCGACATACTCGAGGATGAAGACGACCTGGACGATGTGGCGCTTGTGCGCGCCCTGCGCGCCGCAATCGTAGACGACGAGCGGCCGGGACTGGCCCGAAACCTGCGCCTGCTGTTCAGGGTCGCCTCGCAGTTGCGCGAACGGCTTTCACTCGACAACTGGCGCACGATCAACACGCTGGTGCAGAAGTTCGGCGAACGCAAGGGCCAGGTCCTCGCGCTGTCGGATGCCCTGACGGAAATCGACCGCACCGTGGTCGCGATGATGACCCTTGCGGGATTCTCGCTCGACGGCATGACGCGCGACCACGGCTGGCGGTTCATGTCCGTCGGCAGGCGGATCGAGCGCCTGCAGTTCCAGTGCGCCACGTTGCAGCAGGCGCTGCTGATACCGCCGCAGGGTGATCTCGACTGGCTGCTCGAATTGGGTGACAGTTCGGTGACCTACCGGTCGCGCTATATGGCACGTCCGGAATGGATGCCCGTGCTGGACCTGCTGGTGCGGGATGACAGCAACCCGCGCTCGGTCGCCTTCCAGGTCAAGGGGCTGAACGACGCGCTGACGCGGATGGGCGGTGCACTCGGCCCGTGCGGCGCCGAGGTCCTCGCGCCGGGAACCGAGGCGCTGGGCACGCTCGATCCGGCGACCGACCTGGATCCGGGGAGCCAGCGGCTCGCGGACCTGCTCACGGGCCTGCAGGCGGCGACGCTGACGCTGTCCGAGCAGCTCGGGCTGCGCTTTTTCAGCCATTCGCTGGTCCAGCAGACCTTCGCAAGGTGATACTGTCGCCATGAGCAGCGTGTTCTACCGCGTCATCCACGAAACCAGCTACGTCTACGAGAGCCGTGTCGCCGTTGCGCAGCAACTACTGCACCTGACCCCGCGCGAACTTCACGGCCAGCGGCTGCTTGCGCACAGCATGAGCATCGATCCGCAACCGAGTGAACAGACGGAGCGCCTTGACTACTTCGGAAATCCTGTCAGCCACCTTGTGCTTGCCAGCCCCCATGACACTCTGAAGGTGCGCACTGAGTCGGAAGTCGAGCTCGAGCCGCGGGGCGGGGCGGACGCGCTTCCCGCTTCTCCGGACTGGGTGTTGGTGCAGGCGCGGTTGCGGGTGCCCGACGATGCCACAGTGCTGCAGGCTGCCGAGTTCCTGTTCGAGTCGCCGCACGTCCAAGTGAACGGGGAGCTTGCCGACTATGCGTCCCCGAGCTTTCCGGCGGGGCGGCCGCTGCTCGAGGGTGTGCTCGACCTCAACCACAGGATCAATGCCGATTTCCGCTTCGATCCCGCCGCGACCACCGTCGCCACGCCGATTTCCGAGGTGCTCAAGCTGCGCCGCGGTGTGTGCCAGGACTTCGCACACCTGATGATCGGTTGCCTGCGGGTAATGGGACTCGCGTCCCGCTATGTGAGCGGGTACATCCTGACCAGGCCGCCGCCCGGTCAGCCGCGCCTCGTCGGTGCGGACGCCTCGCACGCCTGGGTCTCGGTGTTTTGTCCGGGGGCGGGCTGGATCGATTTCGACCCGACCAACGATCTTGTCCTCGACGACGAGCACATTACGCTCGCCTGGGGCCGCGATTTTTCCGACGTCGTGCCGATGCGCGGAGTGATCCTTGGCGGCGGGTCGCAGGAGCTCATCGTGCGGGTGACGGTGCTGCCTTTCGAACCATCCCCCGCCCAGTCGCAGCAGCAGACGCAGACGCAGACGCAGACGCAGACGCAGACGCAGTGGGCTCCGTCGCCATGAGCCGCTTCGTGGTCCTGGTGTTGGCGGTTTACGCGATTTTCTGGCTCCTCAAGCGCGCCTTGTCGGGCCGCAAGCGCGGCGACCGATCGGCTGACCGCGCGGCTGACCGCGCGGCTGACCGCACGGCTGACCGCACGGCTGACCGCGCGGACGATCCGGCGCAGACGGGGGCGGAGGCCGTGCCGGACCTCGTTGCCTGCGCCCGCTGCGGTGTGCTGGTGCCGAAGAATCTCGCTATCGGAGAAGAAGGCGCGGCCCCTCTGAACGCGCCACGACTTTACTGCTGCGAGGAGCATCGCCGGCTCGGTCCCGGCTGAGGGGCGGCAGCGCAAATGCGCATTCCGGTCATTCCGCTGTTTTCCGACAAGGCGCCGGACTCGTTCTGGGTTTCGCTGCGCTTTTTCAATATCTATCGCATCGCGGTGGTGGCCGTTTTTCTCGGCACAGCCCTTTTCTATCACGACGAACTGCCGCTGGGGCAGCACAACCTCACGCTGTTCCTGGTGGTGTGCGGCGCGTACCTGCTGGTCGCCTGCACGTTCCAGGCGGCCATGTTCCTGCTGCGCGAGCTGTTCAACCTGCAGCTCAGCCTGCATGTCTTCGCCGACATTGTCGCAATCTCGGTACTGATGTACGCGAGCGGGGGCATGAAGAGCGGCCTCGGCGTGATGCTGCTGATCTCGCTGACCGGCGCGGCGCTGGTCGCGCCGCGCCGCCTGACTTACCTTTATGCTGCGCTTGCGGCGATCGCCGTGCTGATCGAGCAGGGTTACTGGGTCCTGGTATTTGATTCCCCGACCTACAGTTTCCTGCAGCCCGGGCTGCTGTCGATCGGCTATTTCGCGACCGCCGGGATCACCAGCCAGCTTGCGCAGCGCGTCGTGGCGAACGAGACGCTGGCACGCGAACGCGGCCGCGAACTGCGCTCGCAGCAGCGTGTAAACCAGCTGGTGCTGGCTGACATGCAGGACGGGGTGCTGGTGCTCGACCGCGAAGGCCGCGTGGCACAAGCCAACCCGCAAGGCGCCAGGCTGCTTGGCCTGAAGCCGCTTGCGGGCGCCATGCTGGAGGAGTTGCTGCCCGAGGTCATGGGCAAATGGTCTGCGTGGCGTAGCGACGGCGCGAGGTCCGGCGGCGCGATTGTCGACGCGTCGGCGCGCGGCCGCGACCTGCGGGTGCGCTTCATTGATGCGGGGACGCCGGAAGAATATACGGTGGTCTTCATCGAGGACATGACGCGCCTGCGCGAGCAGGCTCAGCAGCTCAAGCTGGCTGCGCTTGGAAGGCTGACCGCCAACATCGCGCACGAGATCCGAAATCCCCTGTCGGCCATCAGCCACGCAGCCGAACTGCTCGACGAGGAGCAGCGCGTTAGCGGTCGTCGCAAGCTCACGCGCATCATCCGCGACAACACGCTGCGGCTCGATCACCTGGTGTCGGACGTGCTGCAGCTCAACCGGCGCGACCGGGTCGAGACTGAACGCATTCCGCTGGACGCCTGGCTCCGCGGGTTCATCGAGGAATTCAACCGCAACGAGTCGGTCCTGCCGGGGCGCCTTGCGCTCGAGGCATCGGGAGACACTTTCGTGCACTTTGACCGCGCACACCTGCACCAGGTGCTCTGGAACCTGCTGCGCAATGCCGTGCGGCACGCCACGATGGCAACGGGCGGGGTGCGCATTGCAGTGAAGCAGGTTGCCAATCAAGTAGAATTGAATGTCATTGACGATGGCCCGGGCGTGTCCGAGGCGAACCAGGGTCAGCTGTTCGAGCCCTTCTTCACCACCTACAGCGCGGGCACCGGCCTGGGCTTGTACCTTGCACGGGAACTCTGCGCCGCTAACCGTGCCGTGCTCGAATACGTCGACGATATGCCGGGCGCGCATTTCAGGATCGTTTGCGAGGAGGTGGTGGCTGCATGAAGAAGGGGGAGCGAACGTCGGCCCCACGAGGCAGCTGCGTACTCGTCGTCGATGACGAGCCAGATATTCGCGAGCTGCTCGAACTGACGCTGATCAAGATGGGCATCGGCGTCGTCGTGGCCGGCTCGGTTTCCGAAGCGAAGCTGCGCCTGGCGGAAACGCGCTTCGACCTCTGCCTGACGGATATGCGCCTTCCGGACGGCGAAGGCCTTGAGCTGGTGCGCCACATTGCCGGCCTCAGTGTTGACCTGCCTGTAGCGGTGATCACGGCCTTCGGTAGCGCGGAGAACGCAGTGGCGGCGCTGAAGGCGGGCGCGTTCGACTACGTTTCCAAGCCAGTGGGCCTGGAGCAGCTGCGGGCCCTGATCAAGTCGGTGCTATCCCTCCCGATTCGCGAGAGCAGCGGAGCGATCGAAGGGCATCAGCTCCTCGGCGACAGCATGCCCATGAAGCAGGTGAGGGAGCTCGTCGCCAAGCTGGCGCGAACCCAGGCGCCGGTGTATGTATCAGGCGAATCGGGCAGTGGCAAGGAACTCGCGGCGCGGCTGATACACGCCTACGGCGCGCGGCGTGAAAAAGCGTTCCTGCCTGTCAATTGCGGCGCAATTCCGGAGACCCTCATGGAAAGCGAGTTCTTCGGCTACCGAAAGGGCGCATTCACAGGTGCCGATCAGGACCGGGACGGATTCTTCCAGGCCGCCAACGGGGGAACCCTGTTCCTTGACGAAGTCGCCGACCTGCCGCTCGCGATGCAGGTGAAGCTGCTGCGCGCGATCCAGGAGAAACGGGTGCGCAAGCTCGGTGCGACGCAGGAAGACGCAGTCGACGTCAGGGTAATCTCGGCAACGCACCAGAATCTCGCCGCGCTGGTCGAGGCAGGGCGATTCCGCCAGGACCTGTTCTATCGGCTCAACGTGATCGAGCTCAAAATGCCGCCGCTGCGCGAATGCAGGGAGGATATCGGGGAGATTTCAGCCGCCATCCTGACGCGGCTCGCAGCCCAGAGCGGTGGGCTGCCGGCCACGCTTTCAGCTCCAGCGCTGGAGGCGCTGGGCGGCTACGGCTTCCCCGGCAACATCCGCGAGCTCGAAAATATCCTCGAGCGCGCCACGGCGCTTTCGGGCGCGGCCGAAATCGGCCCGGACGACCTGATGATCGAGCCGCTGGTTCCGGAAGCCGAAGAAAGCCCCGACCTGCGCGAAGCGGCGGGACTGCCGAGCCTGCCGTTGCCCGACTATCTTGATCGTGTCGAGCGCGAGGCGATCACCCACGCGCTGGCGCGCACCGGGTTCAACCGGACGGCCGCTGCCAAATTGCTCGGCGTTACCTTTCGCGCGTTGCGCTATCGCATGCAGCGCCTCGATATCCGCGAGCCAGAGCAATAGGCGTGGCCCCGGGCAAGGACGGACTGGTCCACGGCGTCCGCTTCCTGGAATCGCCGAACTGCGACGAGCGCCCGGCGGGCCGGGCCGTCTCCCTGCTCGTTCTTCATTCGATCAGCCTGCCGCCCGGCAGGTTCGGCGGCGATTCGATCGAGCGCCTGTTCACCAACCGGCTGGAACCGGCCGGTGATCCGTACTTCCGGGAAATCCACGCGCTGCGGGTGTCGGCGCATTTTCTCGTCCGCCGCGATGGGGAGGTGATCCAGTTCGTGCCGCTGGGGCGACGCGCATGGCATGCGGGGGCGTCGCGCTGGCGCGGGCTTGAGCGCTGCAACGATTTCTCAGTCGGCGTCGAACTTGAGGGTTGCGACGAGCGACCGTTCGAGGAGGAGCAGTACCTGCGCCTGGCCAAGCTGACTCTGTTATTGCAGGGGATGCTGCCGCTCGGCGACGTTGCTGCGCACAGCGACATTGCGCCCTTGCGCAAGACCGACCCCGGCCCGTTGTTCGACTGGTCGCGCTACTTCGCACTGCTTCTCGGCGGCTGATTTCCCGATTTTCTGCGCCGCGTGATTTTGTTCACGCAGAAACCGCTTGCAAAAAATTCTTGCAATGTCAAAATGCGCGCACTAGAATTAGTTTGAAATTAGGGTCTAAGCACTAGATATTGTGGTTTTTGTCAAAGTCGGCGGTGCAGACCCGGGGGCGGCGCAAGTTTCCGGCTCTGGAACAGAACCGCACGGGCGCAGAAACCGGTTGCGGTATACAGACAAGAAGACAGGAGACCAGCACATGCAGATTGCGCAAGAAAGTGCATCACCGAAACCCGCGCAGAGCGTGAGCCTCCCTGATTCAGAAGTGCCGTTGCACAATCCGTACGCCGATTACAAGATCATCCGCCGTAACGGGGCGGTTGTCGGATTCGAGCCGTCCAAGATCGCGATCGCGATGACCAAGGCGTTCCTCGCCGTGAACGGCAGCCAGGGCGCCGGTTCTGCGCGCGTGCGCGAACTCGTGGCCGGACTGACCGACGCCGTGGTCGGCGCGCTGATCCGCCGCCAGCCGGCCGGCGGTACCTTTCATATTGAAGACATCCAGGACCAGGTCGAGCTGGCGCTGATGCGCTCTGGCGAGCACGACGTTGCGCGCTCGTACGTCCTGTATCGCGAGGAGCGTTCACGCGCCCGCGCGCAGGAGAAGGTTGCGCTGCAAAAACCGGCCGCCGGCGTGATCAACGTCATTGAAGACGGCGTGCGCAAGCCCCTTGATGTCGAGGCGCTCACGAGCCTGCTACGCTCGGCATGCACCGGCCTCGAGGGCGTGGCCTTTCCTGAGGCGATCCTTGAGGCGACGCTGCGCGACCTGTACGACGGCGTGCCGATGGACGAAGTCCGCAAGTCGGCGATTCTCGCGGCGCGGGCGCTGCTGGAGAAGGATCCCGCCTACAGCTACGTTACCGCCCGCCTCCTTCTGAACACGATCCGCCACGAAGTGCTTGGCGAGGAGGTCAGCCACGAGTCGATGGCGTCTCGCTATGCGGAGTACTTTCCGGAGTTCATTCAGCGCGGCATCACCGCGGAGCTTCTCGATCCGCGCCTCGCCGAATTCGACCTCGCCCGACTCGGCCAGGCCCTGAAGTCCGATCGCGACCTGCAGTTCGGCTACCTTGGACTGCAGACGCTTTACGACCGCTATTTCCTGCACCAGGACGAGCAACGCCTTGAACTGCCGCAGGCGTTCTTCATGCGCGTGGCAATGGGCCTGTCGCTGAACGAGGCGAACCGCGAAGCGCGCGCGATCGAGTTCTACAACATCATGTCGACCTTCGATTTCATGAGTTCGACGCCGACGCTGTTCAATTCGGGCACGCTGCGCTCGCAGCTCTCCAGTTGCTACCTGACGACGGTTTCCGACGATCTGACGGGAATCTACGACGCCATCAAGGAAAATGCGCTCCTGGCGAAGTTCGCCGGCGGGCTGGGCAATGACTGGACGCCGGTGCGCGCGCTCGGTTCGCACATCAAGGGCACCAACGGCAAGTCACAGGGCGTGGTGCCGTTCCTCAAGGTGGTCAACGACACCGCGGTCGCCGTAAACCAGGGCGGCAAGAGAAAAGGCGCGGTCTGCTCGTATCTCGAGTCCTGGCATCTGGATATCGAGGAATTCCTCGAGTTGCGCAAGAATACAGGCGACGACCGTCGTCGCACGCACGACATGAACACCGCGAACTGGATTCCGGATCTGTTCATGAAGCGCGTCATGGAGGCGGGCGAATGGACTCTGTTCTCGCCATCCGATGTGCCTGAGCTGCACGACTGCTTCGGTAAGGCGTTCGAGACGTCTTACCTGGCGTACGAAGCGAAGGCGGCCTCTGGCGAACTCAAGCTGTTCCGCAAGGTGCCGGCGCTCCAGCTCTGGCGCAAGATGCTCTCGATGCTGTTCGAGACGGGGCATCCGTGGATCACGTTCAAGGATCCCTGCAACATCCGCAGCCCGCAGCAGCACACCGGTGTGGTCCACAGTTCCAACCTTTGCACCGAAATCACGCTCAATACGAACCACGAAGAGATCGCGGTCTGCAACCTGGGTTCGGTGAACCTCGTTGGCCACATGTCCGAGCGGGGACTGGATTTCGTCAAGATCAAAAAGACCATACGCACCGCGATGCGGATGCTCGACAACGTCATCGACATCAATTACTACGCGGTGGACAAGGCGCAGCGCTCAAACGCGCGTCACCGTCCGGTGGGCCTGGGCATCATGGGGTTCCAGGACTGCCTCCAGAAGATGCGGGTGCCGTATGCCTCCGAGGAAGCGGTTGAGTTCGCCGACCGGTCAATGGAAATGATTGCCTATGCGGCGTACTGGGCTTCCACCGAGCTGGCCGAAGAACGAGGCCGCTACGGCTCGTTCAAGGGCTCACTATGGGACAGGGGCATCCTGCCGCAGGACACGCTCGACCTGCTCGCGCAGGAGAGGGGCGGATACGTTGAAGTCGACCGGTCGAGCGCGCTGGATTGGGGAGCGTTGCGCGAGCGCATCCGCTCGTTCGGGATGCGCAACTCCAACTGCCTCGCCATCGCGCCCACGGCAACGATTGCCAACATTGTGGGGGTATCGGCTTCCATCGAGCCGACCTACCAGAACCTGTATGTCAAGTCGAACCTGTCCGGCGAATTTACGGTCGTCAACGAGTACCTGGTTTCCGACCTCAAGAAAGCAGGGATGTGGGACGAGGTGATGATCGCCGACTTGAAGTATTTCGACGGCAATCTGGCTCGCATCGACCGCGCGCCGGCGGAGTTGCGCAGGTTGTACGCAACCGCATTCGAGGTCGAGCCAAAGTGGCTCGTCGAGGCTGCGTCGCGACGCCAGAAGTGGATCGACCAGTCTCAGTCTCTGAACATCTACATGGCTGGCGCCTCGGGGAAGAAGTTGGACGAGACCTACAAGCTTGCTTGGCTGCGCGGCCTGAAGACCACGTACTACCTCAGGGCGATGGGGGCGACGCACGCCGAGAAGTCCACCTCGAAGGCCGGCGCGCTGAATGCGGTGCCCTCGGGTGGCGGGTCGCTCGAGGCGGCGCCGGTGGCTGGCGAGCCACAGTTCTGCTCGATCGACAATCCGGAATGCGAGGCATGCCAGTGAGACAGGGCATGCACGAAAAAAAACGCGAGCGTGAGGAGAAGACGCCATGCTGAATTTCGAAGACGACGGGAAGCTGAATTCTGTTCCCGGGATGGCCATTGCGCCGGTGAGCGGTTTCATGCCGACTGGTGCGCCGGGGGCGCAGGCCCCGAAGTTGATGCCTATGCCGCCGGAGGACGGGATTGTGGCGGGAAGCCCGTTTCGCCGCATCCGGGTCGAGGACAAGCAGATCATCAATTCGAAGGCTGACGTCAATCAGCTGGTGCCTTTCAAGTACAAATGGGCCTGGGAAAAGTACCTGTCCGCCTGCGCCAACCACTGGATGCCGCAGGAAGTGAACATGAGCCGTGACATTGCGCTGTGGAAGTCGCCGGACGGGCTGACTGAAGACGAGCGTCGCCTGGTCAAGCGCAACCTCGGATTCTTCGTTACGGCGGATTCGCTGGCGGCGAACAACATCGTGCTTGGCACCTACCGGCACATCACGGCGCCTGAATGCCGCCAGTACCTTCTGCGCCAGGCATTCGAGGAGGCGATCCATACCCACGCCTACCAGTACATCGTCGAAAGCCTCGGCCTGGACGAGGGGGAAGTGTTCAACGCGTACCACGAGGTGTCCTCGATCCGCGAGAAGGATGAATTCCTGATCCCGTTCATCGACACGCTCACCGATCCTTCGTTCAAGACCGGCACGCCACAGAGCGACCAGGACCTGCTGAAGAGCCTGATCGTGTTCGCCTGCATCATGGAAGGCCTGTTCTTCTACGTCGGGTTCGCGCAGATCCTGGCCCTTGGCCGGCAGAACAAGATGACTGGCGCAGCGGAGCAGTACCAGTACATTCTTCGCGACGAGTCGATGCACTGCAATTTCGGCATTGACCTGGTGAACCAGATCAAGATGGAGAACCCCCACCTCTGGACGTCGCAGTTCAGGGATGAGATTCAGGGTCTGTTCCACAAGGCGGTTGAGCTTGAGTACCGCTATGCGGAGGACACCATGCCGCGCGGCGTGCTCGGGCTGAACGCGCCGATGTTCAAGGAATATCTGCGCTACATCGCAAACCGCCGCTGCCAGCAGATCGGCATCGACATACTCTTCCAGGGTGCAAGCAATCCATTCCCCTGGATGAGCGAAATGACGGATCTGAAGAAGGAACGAAACTTCTTCGAGACCAGGGTGATCGAGTATCAGACGGGCGGTGCGCTGAGCTGGGATTGAACCCGGCTCTTTTTTTGCCCACTGAGAATGCCTTGGGCTGGAAACTGGAGGAATCAAGAGATGCATAGAGTGACTGCGTGCAAGGCCGAAGACGATTACAAGCTCTGGCTGCGCTTCGACGACGGGCTGGAGGGCAGCGTGTTCCTTGGCAACCTGCTGGAAATCGGCGCCTTCAGGCTATGGCGCGACGTGCGGGAGTTCGAGAAAGTCGCGGTGGATCCGGAGTCCGCCACGGTCACCTGGGAGGGAGGCATCCGGCTGGACCCGGAAGTGCTTTACCAGGATGTGCTGGCAAAGCAGGTGAAATGAGTCGGTGTAGCAAAGCATTCAATCTGTCTGGCCATCCGGCCGGGCGGTTGGATAGTCCGGTCCGCTTCGGTCCGGGCTCTTTCTGTGCAACTACTTGATAGGAGCTAGTCATGGCAAAAGCCAAAAAGAAAGCGGCGAAGAAGACGGCGAAGAAGAAGGCCACGAAAAAGAAGGCCGCGAAAAAGAAGAAAGCGGCTAAAAAGCCCGCGAAAAAAAAGGCAGCAGGCGCGAAAAAGAAGGCCGTAAAAAAAAAGTAGCTAAGAAGAAAAAATCGGTCGTAAAGCCTAAAAAAGCTGCCAAAAAGAAAGCGGCTAAGAAGCCTGCAAAAAAGGCCATTCAGGTAGCCACGACGGCGCCAGCACCAGTAGCAAGGCCGTCGACCGCTGCGACACCCGGCGCGCGTACCGCGCTGAATCCAGCAGCTGCCTGGCCTTTCCCAACCGGCTCCCGGCCGTAACCGGGAACCGGAGGGAAGGTGGCTCGGAGCGTGAGCTCCGAGCCGGGCC
>JBBQVP010000064.1:0-20792 GCA_038211455.1 Burkholderiales bacterium | reverse complement strand
CTTGCCAAGGTCATCGCGGCAGATCCCGCCGCGGCCAGCGCGGCGCTGCTGGCCGACTGAGGAAAGAGGATATGAAACCAAGCCTCTGCACGGGAAAGACGCTGACCCGGACGCTGGTGGTCAATGAGGCGCGCTGCATCGGCTTCATGGGACCCGACAACCGGGTCTACGCGACGCCTGAAATGATCAACGACATGGAGTACGCCTGCCGCGACCTGCTGCTTGAATTCCTCGACGCGGGCGAGGATTCGGTAGGCGCGCACGTCGACGTGGCGCACCTGGCCGCCACGCCGCTGGGCATGACGGTGAGTGTCACGGCCACCATCGCTGCGATCGAAGGGCGGCGCGTACGATTCGATGTCGTCGCGCGCGACACGCTGGAGGAATGCGGTCACGGGACGCACGTGCGTTTCGTGGTCGATATCGAAAAAACAAAACGGCGGATCGCGGAGAAAACCGCAAAGGCGAACGTACCCACATGAGCGACACCAACTGGCAGGACCTCGTCGACCGGATGAACCGCCTGTTGCGGCTGCGGACCAATCCCTTCGGCATGAAGCTGTTCGAGACAGTCGAGGAAATGGAAGCGATCCCGCGGATCCGGCGGCCGGAGTCCATCCATACCACCGACCAGATCGTCGCGCAGTGCGCGCGCCTGGGCTGGACCGTGGGCATCACGCGCGCCGACCTGGTGGGCGACCAGTGCGGCGCGGTGATCGGGCTGCACCCGCAGGACGCCGAATGGCAGACCGGAAAACGTTATGCAGGCGTCTGGTACGCCACGCTCGAGGACGCCGCGAAGCACCAGGCCGCCATGCAGGTCGTGCCGGCCGGCAAGTACCGCGCGATGGCGGTTTCGCCCGTCACTTCCGGGCGGCTCGACCCGCCGGACATCGTCCTGTTCTACGCCACGCCGGGTCAGATGATCATATTCATCAACGGGCTGCAGTGGTCCGGCTACAAGAACTTCGACTGGGGAGTGGTGGGCGAATCCTCGTGCGCCGATTCCTGGGGCCGCGCGCTCAAGACGCGCACGCCAAGCCTGTCGCTGCCGTGTTTTGCAGAGCGGCGTTATGGCGGGGTGCTGGATGATGAACTCCTGATGGGCCTGCCGCCCGCGTTCCTCCCCAAGGCGATCGAAGGCATGGAGGCGCTGGCGAAGAACGGCCTGCGCTATCCGATTCCCCAATACGGCATCCAGTCGGACGCGCGCGCCGGCCTGGGCGTGAGCTACGCGAAGAAATAGGAGCGGTGCGATGAGCAAATACTGCGTGAGGCAGTCGGACGTGACCCCGTATTCGCCGGCCAATCACGTCGGCACGCAGAATTTCCGAATGATCGGGCCCGAAACTGTCGGCGCGAAGCAGCTGGAAGTCCTGGTGGGTGACGTGGAGAAAGGCAAGGGGGCGCTGCCGCACGCGCACCCCGGGATCGAGCAGGCCTGCTACATGCTCAACGGGACAGCGCACGTCGAAGTCGGCGGCGAAGCCTTCGAGATGGGGCCGGGCGATGCGTGCTTCTTCCCGGCCGACGAGATGCACCTCCTCACCGTGACAAGCGAGCGCGCGCGCATCCTGGTGATCTACACGCCGCCGTACCTGGAGAAGGCGGAAAACGCGCGGCGTTGAAACGCGCGGACAAAAAACCATGCGCGGCGTTGAGTCGCGCGTACAAAACATCGCGCGTACAAAACAACGCGTGGCGTTGAGCCGAGCGTACAGGAGCCTGCAGGGCGTCTAAGGGGAAGACACATGCCACTTGCGATAGAAGACATTCCTGGCCCGATCGGGGCCGACGTGCGCGGGCTCGACCCGGATCGCCCTTTGGCACCCGTCGAACTTCGTCGGATCGAGGAGGCATTCGTAAGGCGCCTGGTGCTGCGGTTTCGCGCCATGCCGATGACGCCGCGGCAACTGGTGGCGTTCAGTGGCCAGTTCGGCGAACTCCAGCCCCACATCGCGAAGAAGTACCGCCTGCCCGAGGCGCCCGAGGTCGTGCTGATGATCAACCAGGATGCGCAGGGCAATTTCGACAAGGTCGGTGCGGAGCGCGGTGTGGGCTGGCATTCGGATCTCGCGTACGACTGGTCGCCGGCCAGGGCGACCTTTCTGCACGCGGTGGCGATTCCCGATCGCGGAGGAAATACGAGTTTCCTGAATACCTATCTGGCCTGGGAGACGATGCCCGAGGATCTCAAGCGCCGCGTCGATGGCAGGTTTGCCGCGTACCGCAACGGCGGACGCCTGGGCCTCAACCAGGGCATCACCCCCGACCCGAAAGACCGGCTCGCGGATGTGGTCCATCCCGTGATCCGTGTCCATCCTGAGTCGGGACGCAAAGCGGTCTACGCCAATCCGTATCACGTGATCTGCATCCTGGGCATGCCTCGAGCAGAAAGCGACGCGCTGCTCGACGAATTGTTCGCCTGGTGCGACCAGAAGCAGTTCCAGTGGGAGCAGCCGTGGCAGGTCGGTGACACCATCATGTGGGAGAACCGCTCGGCATGGCACAGCGGCAACCTCGACTATCCGCTTGACCAGTTGCGCAAGTTCTACCGTACTACGGTGCGCGGCACGCCCACCGTCGATCGCGCCGAGGCTGAGCGCCTGTTGGCAGCCGCAACCTACTGAGCGCATGCGTCCCAATCCCGTCCGCGCGCGCTGGGCAGAGGGCAAGCCGGCCTCCAACCTGTGGATCGACATCGGCTGGCCGGTGACGGTGGAAGCGCTCGGGCGCCTGGCCTACGATTCGTACACGATCGACATGCAGCACAGCCTGATCGACCGGGCCGCACTGGTGCCGGCACTGCAGGCACTATCGCTTGGCAATGGCGCGCCGCTGGTAAGGGTGACGCAGAACGATCCGGGCGAGATCGCATTCGTGCTCGACGCCGGCGCCTATGGGGTCATCTGCCCGACCATGGAGACCGCCGAGGACTGTGCACGCTTCGTTGCGGCCTGCGATTACCCGCCTCGCGGGGTCCGTAGCTGGGGTCCGGTGCGCGGCCTGATGTACGGCGGCGCGGACTATTTCGATGCCTATGCCGGCGAGATCCTGCGCATCGCGCTGATCGAGACGGCGAAGGGCATGGAAAACCTGGACGCAATTGCCGCCACCCCGGGCCTGGACATGATCTACCTCGGGCCGAACGACCTCGGTGTTTCGCACGGCGCGGAACCGTCCTACACACCGAATCATCCGGCGGTCGAGCGTGCGATGGACGGCGTAGTCGAGGCGGCGAAGCGCCACGGAATCGCTGCCGGCATGCACACCGCGAGCGCGGCTGTCGCCCGCGCCGCCATCGGCAAGGGCTATCGCCTGGTATCGCTGGGGTATGCCGCGAAGATCATGACCGCCGCGGCCTCGCAGGCGCTCCGGGACGCGTTCGCGGGCTAGCCTGCTGCGGGAGTGACCCGTTCGAACTGCACGCCTTCAAGCCCGAGCACGAAATCGGCCCCGAAGGCCAGCGAGGGCGTGTAGGCACCCGGTTTCAGCGCACCCGCGATGACCTTCTGGGTAGCCGTCACGGCCGCGTCCGCCGTGAAGGTGTATCCCTCGGGCGTGCGCAGGCGCAGCGCCACTTTCCGCCCAGCGGCGTCGCTGGCTTCCCCGTAGACATACATTGCGTCGCGCGCGCGTGCCTGCGCGTCCGGGCCCTTTATGCGTTTGCCGATTTGCGCCACGAGGAATCCCTGCACCGATCGGCGCGTCAGCAGCCAATGCAGCCAGCCGGGCAGTTGCATGCGCTTGATCTGGTTGTCGGAGGCCCCGAGGAAGGTTTCGATGTTGGGGATCCCGGTCGACCAGAAAGCGGTCGACACATCGCCCCAGGGAATCGTGACCGCGGTTTCCGTGCGCCCGGCAACAAACGGGATCTGCTCGACCTTGTAGGCGACCGGCACCGTGACGATCCTGCCGTCGCGGCGCACCTTGCCGCCTTCGGGCAGGCCTTCGAGCATGGTCTTGGTGGTGCCGGGGGACAGCCCGCCGTGGCGCGCGCGGAACGCAAGCTTCAGGTGGGTGGCGGAGGGCAGTTCACGCTTGAGCATCGCGGCCAGGCAGTCGGTGGGCACGACGTCGAATCCGGCGCCGGGCAGGGCGACGATGCCGGCACGCCTGAATTCCTCGCTGCGGGCGTGCACGTCCTCGAACACCGCGATCTCGCCCGTGATGTCCAGGTAGTGCGCCCCTGCGCGCATGCAGCCGTCCAGCATGGGCTTGGCCGTGGCCGAGAACGGCCCGGCGCAGTGGAGTACCGCCTTGACGCCGGCCAGTCCGCGGTCGACGTCCTTGGGGTCATTCAGGTCGAACGCGCGGGCTTCCAGCCCAAGCTCTGCGGCCAGCGGCCCGATCCGTTCGGCACTTCGCCCGGCGAGCAGGGGCGTGAGGCCGCGGGATTTTGCCAGCCGGGCGCACAGCCTGCCCGTATAGCCGTTGGCGCCGTAAATCATCCAAGACCGGGTCATGCGGCCTCCCTCATATTCCGCTTCCGATTCGTGTTCAGGGTAGATGAACCTTATAATTCGGGGGGCGGCATGATGTCCAATCGAAATGTTTATCTGGTTTATTAGATTGATTCAATAAGTTATTGATTTATATATAGTCTAACTTTATTTCTGCTGATTTTCGCAGATCGCATGCGGTGCGGGTGCCGGCTGCCGGCACCCCATTCCTGAAACCCGACATCCGGCTGAGAGACGCACCATCCAATGAATCCAAACCGGAATCCAGCCTGCATCCATGGATGAACTGAAATCCCTCGGCCGCTACCAGATCAACGGCGTACTCGGCAAAGGCGCGATGGGGCTCGTCTACGACGGCACGGATCCCAGCCTGAATCGTCGCGTGGCAATCAAGACCATCCTCGTGCGCCAGCTCGACGAGGAAACCGCAAAGATGTACTCGCGCCGCTTCGAGCGGGAAGTGCGCGCGGTGGCGAGGATCAACCACCGCAATATCGTGCAGGTCTACGATTTCGGCACCGAAGGCGACCTCGCCTACATCGTGATGGAGTACATCAACGGGCGGGAACTCAAGGAATACTTCGACGCCGAGCATCAGTTCGACCTGCGCACCACGTTCAAGATCATGCTGCAACTGCTCGAGGCGCTGGAATATGCCCACGAGGCCGGCATCATCCACCGCGACATCAAGCCAGGCAATGTGATGGTGGACGCCCAGTTCAACGCCAAGCTCACCGATTTTGGCGTGGCGCGCGTGGTCGAGCCTGAGGGCGATCAGGGCGAGGCGACCAAGACCGGCTCGGTGGTGGGCACGCCGGCCTACATGTCACCCGAGCAGATCATGGGCGAGCCGATCGACCACCGCACGGATCTGTTTTCCGCGGGAATCATCTTTTATCAGTTCCTCACCGGGGTGAAACCCTTCGAGGGCTCGCAGTTTGCGCTGGCGAAGAAGATCATCCAGGATCCGCACGTGCCGCCCTCGCGCCTTGTGCAGGTGCCCGAGACAATCGACCGCGTGGTAGCGCGCGCGTTGGCGAAAGAACCTGCGGCACGCTATCCGAACGCAAGGGCCTTTGCCGAGTCGCTCAAGCGGATCCTCGAGGGCAAGCCGCCCGAGGACCCGAACGAACCCGCGCCGCAGGCTTTCGTTCCGGCTCCGGCATCCGCGAAGCCCGCCGCCTCCAGTGCGGGCACTGCGGCCGAGCTCGAATTCTGGCGGGAAGTGAAGGACAGCACGGATCCGGAGGAGATCGAGCTATACATCGACCAGTTCCCCAAGGGGGTGTACGTCGAGCTCGCGCAACGCAAAATCGCCAAGCTGAAGGCCACTTAGGCGCGCGGTTTACGCAGCGGCTGAACGGCGATGAACCGGACCGAGCGCCTGTACAGGATGGACCGGATGCTGCGCGAGCGGCGCACGGTGCCGATCGCGGATTTCCTCGCCACGCTCGAAGTGTCCCGGGCTACCTTCAAGCGCGACATGGATTACCTGCGGGAGCGCATGCATGCGCCCATCGAGTGGGACCGAGCTGCCGGCGGCTATCGCTTCGTCGAGCCTGAAAAGAACGCCCCGCGCTACGAGCTTCCGGGCCTCTGGTTCAACGCCTCCGAAGTCCATGCGCTGCTCACCATGCAGCAGCTCCTGCGTGAACTCGAGCCGGGGCTGCTCGCGCCGCAGGTGGCGCCGCTGATCACGCGCCTGAAGAAGCTTCTCGCGGGCGAGGACCTTCCGGCCGAGGAGATTGAGAAGCGCATTCGCGTGATCCGCATGGCCTCGCGCGTCGTGAAGCAGGAGTTCTTTGCGCCCGCGGCGACCGCCGTGCTCACGCGCCGCCAGTTGCAGCTCACTTACCGTGCGCGCTACAACGACCAGCCGAGCGAGCGCGTCGTCTCGCCTCAGCGCCTCGTGTACTACCGCGGAAACTGGTACCTGGATGCATGGTGCCATGCGAGGAAGGACTTGCGCAGTTTCGCGATGGATCGCATCGAAGCACTGGCGCTGCTGGAAGACCGCGCCCGCGACGTCCCCGAAGCCGATCTCGACGCTGTTCTCGCGGCAGGCTACGGCATCTACTCGGGCAGCACGCTCACCTGGGCGGCGCTGCGCTTCACGCCTGCCGCCGCGCGCTGGGTCGCGGCAGAGAACTGGCACCCCAAGCAGCGCGCCGGGGTCGCGGCAGATGGCAGTTACCTGCTTGAAGTCCCATATTCGGACGACAGGGAACTGATCATGGATATCCTCAAGTACGGTGCCGAAGTCGAAGTGATCGCGCCCGAGGCGTTGCGCGAAAAGGTGAGGGCGCAGCTGCAGGCCGCGGCTGCGCTCTACGCCTGAGCCTGGCCCTGCAAGACTCGCGCACCGAAGACAGAATCTTCAAGTGAACTCTGCCACTCCCACTCATCCCGAACGTGTCCTCGGATGTCTCTTCGGCGGCGCCGTGGGCGAAGCGTTCGACTATGCGAGCGTGCGCGGCGGGGTAGGTATCGCCCGCGCGGGACGCGACCCGGCGCCGTCCGCGAAATCGCGTTCGACGCCGGTATGAATCGCCTAGGGATTTCCGAGGTAATCCCGCTTCCCGATCTCTACGCCGTTGTGCCGCAGGATGTTGTACACGGTCGTCACATGAAAATAGAAGTTAGGCACCGCGTGCCCGAGCAGGAACTGCATGCCCTTGTAGTGTGTCTCCTTGTCGCCACGCTTGGTGACGATGGCCTTGTCTTCGGTGCCGTCAATCTGCGCAGGCGTGAAGCCCTGCACGAAGGCGATGGTCTTGGCGATGCGGGCCTTCAGCTCGGCCAGGGTCTTTTCGTTGTCTTCGTCCTTGGGGATCTCTGCGCCCGCGAGGCGCGCGACGACACCCTTGGCGGTATCGCAGGCGATCTGCACCTGGCGCGACATCGGAAACATATCCGGAAACAACCGGTAGCCGGTGAGGGCGGAGGCATCAAGTTTCTTCGCATCGACGTGGGCCTGTGCCTTGTCGAGGATGGTCGAGAGGTTGCCGAGGATGTTGACGAAACGCGGTACGCTCGCCTGGTACATGGAGATGCTCATGAGGGTTCCTTTGGGTGGTGGTCGGGACAGGCGCGGATTCTACGCCCAGTCCCGGGCTTGCTGGGGACGGATAACCCGGCCCCGGCGAATATTTGATGAATTGCGTTAGCGAAACCTAGTATCCAAGCACCTTCCAGGTCAGATAGAGTATCGGTATCGATACACAACCCCCTCAAAACGCACCTCGGGAAACCAGCATGCCAGTCACCCACCAGGACGTCGCCATCATCGGCGGCGGCATCATCGGCTGCGCCGCAGCCTATTTCCTCAAGCACGCGGGGGTAAGCCGCGTGGTCGTGATCGAGCCCGATCCCACCTACGCCAAGGCCGCCTCTCCGGTGGCCACGGGCGGCTGCCGGCGCCTGTTCGCGCGGCCGGAGAACATCCGGATGTCGCAGTTCAGCATCGATTTCTTCAAGGACTTTGAGACGCACACCGGCATGGACGTGCAGTGGAAGGAGGGCGGCTACCTGTTCGTCGTGACGGAGGGCCATGAAAAAGTACTGGAGCAGAACTACCGCACCGAAAAAGACCTGGGCGTGGAGGTCGAATTGCTCGGTCGCGACGAGATCGAGAAGCGCTACCCCTGGATGCGCAACGACGACCTGGCGCTCGGTGTGCTCTCTCCTGAGGACGGCTGGCTGGATCCGAACAGCGCGCTGCAGGGTTTTCGCAAGAAGGCGCAGGCGCTGGGAGCCACTTTTGTGAAGGACCGCGTCGTAGACCTCTACACCGGCGGCGCGCGCGTGCGGGAACTCGAACTGGCCTCGGGTGAGCGCATCGGGGCCGACCATGTGATCAATGCGGCGGGCTGCTGGGCGGCCTCGATCGCCAAGCTCGCGGGCATGGACCTGCCCGTTAACCCGATGCGGCGCTTCGAGCATTATGTGGAACTCGGTGAGCCGTTGCCACCGATGCCACTGATCAAGGATCCCGAGCGGCTGGTGATCCGGCCTGAGGGCAAGGGCTATGCGGTGGGCCTGGTCGATGGCAGGGAGCCGCGCGGCTTCAACACCGCGCTCGACCCAGGCTGGTTCGAGCGCATCGTCTGGCCCGCTCTGGCGAGCCGGATCCCCGCGTTCGAAAAGCTGAAGCTCAGGCGCGAGTGGGCGGGCCTGTATGACGAATGCGAGCTCGACGGCAACATGATCCTCGGCAACTGGCCGGGAAGGCTCGACAACTTCCATGTCGCCTGCGGATTCTCTGGCCACGGACTGATGCACGCGCCCGCAGTGGGGCGGGGCCTCGCCGAACTCGTCGTGCACGGCCGGTTCGAGTCGATCGATCTCTCCCGCATGGGCTACCAGCGCGTGCTGGACAACACGCCCTACGGGGAGACGGGGATCCTCTGACCCGCCCCTGACGGATCGCCTTGAAGCACTACGCCGATGCGCAACTCGAGGGCCTGCTGACGCTGGAAGAGGCGATGGAGGGAATCGGGCGCGCATTCCTCGACCATGCGCGGGGTGCGGCGCCGGTACAGCCGCGTGTTCCGATCGACCATCAGGGGCTGCGCCTGAACACCATGGCGGCCATCATCCCTGCGCTTGGCGTGTGCGGTGCGAAGGTTTACACCGCGCTGGGCACGCGGTTCAGTTTCGTGGTGCTGCTCTTCTCGATCGAGGACGGGCATGCGCTCGCGAGTTTCGATGCGGGCGCGCTCACGCGCCTGCGTACCGCGGCCGTTTCCGCGCTGGCGCTGCGCCACCTCGCGCGTCCGGACAGCCGCCGGCTGGCGCTGTTCGGCACGGGCGCGCAGGCCGCCGCGCACGCCGAGGCATGCGCGGCCCGGTTGCCGCTCGAGGCCATTGATATCGTCGGCCGCAGCCGCGCCGAAGCGTTTGCGCGCGAGGTCCAGGCGCGCACCGGCGTGCCCGCGCGCGTCACAGACGCAAGCGCGGCGGTTGCGCACGCTGACGTGATCGTCACCGCGACGCGTTCCCGCACACCGCTGTTCGACGGAGCGCACCTGCGCGATGGCTGTTGCGTGATCGCAGTCGGCGCCTGCCGTCCCGATTCCGCCGAGATCGACGCCGCCACGCTGCGCCGTGCCTCGTTGATCGCGGTGGAATCCGCTGGACAGGCGAAGCACGAATCGGGCGACCTGATTGCGGCGGCGGCACAGGGCGTGCCGGTGTGGGAGCGGCTCAGCGAACTGGGCGCGATTCTCGCGGGCGCATCGCCGGGTCGCCGCGACGCTGCGCAGATCACGCTGTTCGAGTCGCTGGGATTCGCGCTCGAGGATATCGCGATCGCTGCGCTCGCCTATTCAAGGCTGACGCAGGCGCGTCGCGATTAGGCGTCCGGCTCAGTAATCTTTCTTGCGCGGAATCACGTTCCGCACGCCGCCCTTTGGGTGCGGCGTATCGCCGGCGTAGCGCGGGATCACGTGGATGTGCGCATGCCACACCGACTGGCCGCCGGCAGCGCCGCAGTTCACGCCGATGTTGAAGCCGTCGGGCGAGAGCCTTTCCATCAGCAGTTCGCTTGCTTTCATCGCGAGCAGGAAGCAGTCCGCGTATTCGAGCTCGGTAAGCTCGAACACGGTTGTCACATGCCGCCTCGGCACCACGAGGGTGTGGCCGGGCGACACGGGGTACGCATCAGCAAACGCAAGCGCATGCGCGTTCTCGCAGAGGATCTCACGGCCGGGTTTGCAGAAGATGCAGGCGGAAATAAATTCGGGGTCAGGATGCGTAGGCATAGGTTCAGTGGACATGAGAAGGCGTCGCAAGTTGGCGGAAAAGCGGAACAATTCCGCATTTCTCCGCCGCCTATCTACAGGCTTTTGCCGAATCCGTCACCTAAAGTGTCAAATTGTGTTTGAAAGGCGTCGTGCGCCACAGCAGACTCAAACCGAGACGCAAAACGTCTCTTGCCGGACCGGACGCCTCCTTCGCAGGCGTGGCTGCGGCGAAGAGGATGCCATGATCGCCACAACCAAGGACAAGGTCACCATCGCCCTGACGGGCGCGCAGCCCGACGTGACGGTGCCGACCAACCGCGAGTCCGATGGTATCGGTGCCGCCGTGCTGTTTGCGGATGTATGCAAGAGCATGCTGCTGCATGAGCGGCTCGGCGATGCCGCGGCTCGGGTCGTGATCGACCGGCTGCTGGCGCTTGCGATCGAGGCCGTCAACGCGCGCGGCGGACGGATCGTGAAGCTGATCGGCGACGAAGTTCTCGCCGTGATGCCGGGAGCAGACGCAGCCGGGCGGGCGGCCTGCGACCTGATGCTCGCGGTCGATGACTGCGAACCGGAAGGTGGTGTGACTCTGGCAATGCACGTGGGCTTCCATGCGGGTCCGTTTGTCGAGCGCGCCGGCAACATCTTCGGCGATGCGGTGAGCATCGCGAGCCGGCTCACGGGGTATGCCAAGGCAGGCCAGATCCTCACGACAAGCGCGAGCGCGAGCGCGATCTCGCCGCTGGTGCGCCGCTTGATGCGGCCGCTGGGCGGGCTGGATGTGGGCGGACGGCGTGAGGCGATGGCGGTCGAGGAGGTTGCATGGCGCAGTGGCGACGGCGACGACACGACTGTGAGCGAGGCGACGCTGCGTGCCAGCCAGAGCGCAGACAGCCACCTTGTGCTGCGGCTGGGTGCGCGCACCTGGACGGTGAGCGCGCAGATGCGCCACATGTCGATTGGCCGCGACCCTTCATGCGATATCGTCACCTCCTCGTCGCAGGCGTCGCGCAACCACGGGGTGATCGTCTATCGCAACGGCGGATTTTTCTACACCGACACCAGCCTGAACGGTTCCTTCGTCATGTTCGGGCGCAGCAGCGAGAGCCAGGTCCGCCGCAGCCAGATCCTGCTCTCCGGGCAGGGCGAGATCCGTTTCGGTCACGCCGCCGAGGATGAGGGCGAGCCCCTTCGGTTCCGCGTGGAGTCGCAGGCGCACTAGAGCGCTTTCCCCGGGCGCGGGTAACGCACGCCGCGCCACAACTGCGTTTGCAAGGGTATCCTGCGCCACCCTCATACGCGGAGCGCACGATGTCCCCGACCACCACCGACCTGCGCCGCGCGCTGGTCGCCGAGCTCAAGGCGCAGCCGCCCGCGGGCGCCGCCGGGCTGCTCCAATCCTCCCCGCCGCAGACGGCCTTCGAAGCCCTCTCGGAGCTCAACCCTGCGTTTACCCAGGATATTCTCGCCGCGCTCGGCGAGTCGGAGCGCCGGGCGATCCTCGCCTGCGCGACCCCGGAGTCTGCGAGCCAGTGGGAGCGCAACCAGAAGTACGAAACCGGCGCGATCGGCCGGCTGATGGAGCCGGCATACGCGCAGTTCCGTCCCGCGACCACCGTGGGCGAGGCGGTCCAGGCGCTGCGTGCGCTGGTCAAGGTCGCGTTCATCACCTACGGCTACATCACCGATCCGAAAGGGCGTCTGCTGGGGCTGGTCACGATGCGCGACCTGCTCTTCGCCGAGCCTGCGGCGAGGCTCGAAGACGTGATGTTGCGCGACCCGTTCGCGTTCCGTCCGCGCACGCCGGTGTCGGAGGCCATGAAGCTCACGCTGAGCCGCCACTACCCCGTATATCCCGTGGTCGACCGCGACCGGCGCCTGCTTGGACTGGTGCGTGGCCAGACCCTGTTCGAGGCTGAAGCTTTCGAGATCACCGCGCAGGCCGGCAGCATGGTGGGCGTGGAAAAGGAGGAGCGGATCTCCACGCCGATGCTGCGCAGCTTCAGGTTCCGCCATCCGTGGCTGCAGCTGAATCTCCTGACCGCGTTCCTTGCCGGCGGCGTCGTGGCGATGTTCCAGGGCACCATCGACCGGCTGGTGATCCTTGCGGCGTTCCTGCCGGTGCTCGCCGGCCAGTCGGGCAACACCGGCTGCCAGGCGCTCGCGGTGACCCTGCGAGGCCTGACCCTGGGCGAGATCAAGCCCGGCGACGGGCGCGCGCTGATCGTGAAGGAGGGCATGCTTGGCGCGATGAATGGAGCGCCCATCGGCGTGGTTGCCGGCGCCGCAATGTATTTCACCGCGCTGGGGCAGAAGTCGCCGGATGCGCTCCCGCTGGCGGTGGTGGTGTTCCTCGCGATGATCGGCGCGTGCACTATCAGCGGGGTGTCAGGTGCGGTCGTGCCGCTGATGCTGAAAAAAACCGGCGCCGACCCGGCCACCGCCTCAAGCATCTTCCTCACCACGGCGACCGATATCGTCAGCATGGGCATGCTGCTCGGGCTGGCGACGCTGCTGGTGCGCTGAGGGGCAGGTGCGTGAAACCACGGAACCGCCAAACCGTGAAACAGTGCGCCGGCGACACCGATTCAATCGCGTAGTCGGCTACACTTTCCTCTCACACGAGGGGATCCGATGGATTTTGCATTCACGTCCGAGCAGGACGCCATCCGCGAGGCAATCGAGAAGATCTGCGCGCAGTTCGGCGACGACTACTGGCTGAAGAAGGACAAGGAAGGCGGCTTTCCCACCGAGTTGCACCAGGCCCTTGCACGCGACGGCTGGCTGGGAATCGCGATGCCCGAGGAACACGGCGGTGCGGGCCTGGGAATCACCGAGGCGGCTGTGATGATGCAGACGATCGCGCGCTCGGGCGCGGGGTTTTCGGGCGCATCGGCGGTGCACATGAATATCTTCGGCCTGAACCCGGTGGTGGTGTTCGGCACAGACGAGCAAAAGAAGCGGATGCTGCCCAACCTGATCGCGGGTAAGGAACGCTCCTGCTTTGCCGTCACGGAACCCAATACCGGCCTCAACACCACACGGATCAAGACCAAGGCGGAGAGGAAGGGCGACAGGTACATCGTCTCCGGGCAAAAGGTCTGGATCTCCACCGCGCAGGTGGCGGAGAAGATCCTGCTGCTCGCGCGCACCACGCCGATCGAGGAGTGCAAAAAACCCGCCGATGGACTGACGCTGTTCTATACCGATTTCGATCGCGCGCACGTCGAAGTGCGCGAGATCGAAAAACTCGGGCGCAAGTGCGTGGACTCCAACCAGGTGTTCTTCGACGGCATGCCGATTCCGGTTGCCGACCGGATCGGCGAGGAGGGCAAGGGGTTCCAGTACATCCTGCATGGCATGAACCCGGAACGTATCCTGATCGCCGCGGAGTCGGTCGGCCTGGGGCGCTGCGCGCTCGCGCGCGCGACGCAGTACGCGAAGGAGCGCGTGGTGTTCGACCGTCCGATCGGCCAGAACCAGGGGATCCAGCACCCGCTCGCGGCGAACTGGATGGCGCTCGAGGCCGCCAACCTCATGGTGTACAAGGCGGCCTGGTTGTACGACACGGGCAAGCCCAGCGGGGCGGAAGCGAACGCCGCCAAGTATCTGTCCGGTGAGGCGGGGTTCGACGCCTGCCAGCAGGCCGTGATGACCCACGGTGGCTTCGGTTATGCCAAGGAATACCACGTTGAGAGGTATCTTCGCGAATCGCTGGTCGGCCGCATCGCCCCCGTCAGCCCGCAGCTGGTGCTGTGCTTCATTGCGGAGCGCGTTCTGGGGTTGCCGAAGTCGTACTGAGACCGCCGGGTTATAGTAAAAACATAATGTCTATCGCCCTCCATGCCGCATCCCTGCTAGGTATTTCCAAGGCAATGTTGGCAATTTTCGCGCTGGTCTCGGCCGGCGTGGCCGGCGCCCAAGGCGATCCGCGCGTGGTCGAGGTTCCCACGCGTGCTGGCGTCACGGAGCGGTTCATTCTGCTCGTCCCGGACAAGCCGCAGGCTGTCGCCGTGCTGCTGGCGGGCGGCAACGGGCGGCTGGCGCTGTCTCCTGAGGGCCGCATCGGCGGCCTGGGCGGCAATTTCCTGGTGCGCAGCCGGGAACTGTTCGCCGCGCAAGGCCTTGCGGTGGCGGTGCTCGATGCGCCCTCGGACCGGCAGACCGGCATGGCGCTCGATGGCTTTCGCACCAGCAGCGAGCACGTGCAGGATCTGGCGGCGGTCATTGGCTGGCTGAGGAAGGAGTTCGGTGCGCCCGTATGGCTGGTTGGCACGAGCCGCGGAACCGAGTCGGCTGCCTTTGTCGCGACGCAGTTGTCGCGTGCGGCGGGCGGGCCCGACGGCATCGTCCTGACCTCTTCGATCCTGCGCGATCCGCGCGGCCGGCCGGTAACTGCAATGGATCTTGACCGGGTCGGGGTGCCGGCACTGGTGGTGCATCACAGGAACGACGGCTGCTGGCTGTGCGATTTCCAGTTCACGCCGGAGTTGCTCGGCAAGCTGTCCGCGGCGCCGCGCAAGGCGGTGCTCGCGTTCGATGGCGGCGCCAGCAAAGGCAACGAGTGCGGTGCCTGGGCGCACCACGGCTACAACGGGATCGAGGCCGAGGTCGTGGAGAAAATCGCCGTGTGGATGAAAGCCTCGTGAGCCGGCCGGTCATGATCGTCACCGGTGGCGGGCGCGGCATTGGCGCGGCAACCGTGCGGCTCGCAGCGCAGGCGGGTTATGCGGTGTGCGTCAACTACCGGCGCGACGCGGAATCGTCCGCGGCGCTGGTGCGCGAGGTGGAGACCGCAGGTGGTCGCGCGATCGCGGTGGCTGCAGACGTTGCCATCGAAGCGGACGTCATACGCCTGTTCGAGACGGTTGACCGGGAATTCGGCAGGGTGACCGCGCTCGTCAACAACGCCGGGATCCTCGAAAAGCAGACCCGGCTCGAGGACATCGACGCCGCGCGCCTGGCGCGCGTGCTCGGTACCAATGTCATCGGCAGCTTCCTCTGCGCGCGCGAGGCGGTGCGTCGCATGTCGACCAGGCGCGGGGGAAGCGGCGGCGTGATCGTCAACGTCTCCTCGATCGCGGGACGGCTCGGTGCCCCGGGCGAGTACGTGGACTACGCGGCTTCCAAGGGGGCCGTGGACACCATGACGCTGGGCCTGTCGAAGGAAGTCGCAGACGAAGGCATACGCGTGAACTGCGTGCGCCCCGGCGTGATCTACACCGAGATCCACGCCTCCGGCGGCGAGCCCGGGCGCGTGGACCGTGTCAAGGAGGCGATTCCGATGAAACGCGGTGGTCGTCCCGAGGAAGTCGCGCGCGCCATCCTGTGGCTGTGCTCGGAAGCCGCTTCCTACAGCACCGGCTCGTTTCTCGACGTGGCCGGCGGGCGCTGAACCAGGTTTTTCAATTGCAAAGGAACCACCATGAGTAATGACCTGCCTGTCGTAGGACGCGGTTTCTGTTTTGAGGACCTCAAGGTCGGCCAGCGTTTCCGCACGCACAAGCGCACGATTGCCGAGAGCGACTTGAACGCCTTCGTCAACCTGACCTGGCTGACCGAGGAGCTGTTCACGGTCGAGGAGGACAGCGGACGCGCGCTCAAAGGCAAGCCCGTGCCCGGTGCGATGGTCTATGCCTTCGCCGAAGGCCTGCTCCTGCCGACCATGCAGGACACCGGCCTTGCGTTCCTTAACGCCACGCTGGACATCAAGGCGCCGACGCAGGTCGGCGATACGATTCATGTGGAAGTCGAAGTCACCGAGGCGCGACTCACCTCCAAGGGCGATCGCGGCTTGGTGCGTACCGCGAACAAGGTGGTCAACCAGCACGGCACGACCGTGATCACCTACAACCCCTTGCGCATGCTCAAGCGCACCTGACCGGCAGGCCGGGCGTCAGCGGAGCAGTGTCGTCCGCACGCCGGCGGTCTCCAGTCGGGCGACCAGTGCGGCGGTGTGCGCCTTGTCGCGTGTCTCGACGACGAACTCCACCTCGGGCGTCCTCACGGAGGCGACGCCAAACATGCGCTGGTGCTGGACCTCGATGATGTTGCCGCCGGCTTCGCCGATCAGGGCCGTCACTTTCGCGAGGCTGCCCGCGATGTCCGGAAGCAGCACGTGCAGGCGCACGAGGCGCCCGTCGCGCACGAGCCCCCGCATCAGCACCGCGGCCAGCACGCGGGTGTCGATATTGCCGCCACAGAGCGGTATCGCAACCTTCATGCCGGCGAATGTTGCCCGGTGCGACATCAGCGCGGCAAGGCCGGCCGCGCCAGCGCCCTCGGCCACGGTTTTCTCCAGTTCGACAAGCGTGACGATGGCACTTTCGATCGCGTCTTCCTCGACAAGCAGTATTTCGCGGACGTGCTGTCGCACGATGGCCAGCGGTATTTCCCCAACGTCGCGAACGGCAAGGCCCTCGGCGATTGTGTCACCACCAACCTCGACGGGTCGGTCCCCCGGATTGTTCAGCCGCTGATACATCGCCGACCAGTTCTTCGATTCCACTCCGTAAACCGCGATCCCGGGGTTGAGCGCGTACGCCACTGTCGCCATGCCGGCGACCAGCCCGCCGCCGCCCACCGGCACAACCAGGCAGTCGATGTCCGGGCGGTCTTCGAGTATCTCCAGCGCGACCGTGCCCTGGCCGCAGATCACCGCCGGGTCGTCGTAGGGATGCACGAACACGAGCTGCTCCGCCTGCGCCAGCGCGCGTGCGTGGCTTGCCGCTTCGGCGAGGGTGTCGCCCTCAAGCCGGACGTCGGCCCCCAGCACTTCGGTGCCGCGCACCTTGGAGTTGGGCGTGCCGCGCGGCATCACGATGACCGGGCGTATTCCCAGCCGGGCAGCATGGTAGGCCACGCCCTGAGCATGGTTGCCGGCGCTCATCGCGATTACGCCGCGCGCCCGCTCGGCCGGAGTCAGGGTTAGCAACTTGTTCAGTGCACCGCGTTCCTTGAACGAGGCGGTGAACTGCAGGTTCTCGAATTTGATGAAGACTTCCGCGCCCGTCAGCGTAGAGAGGGTCCGGCTGTGGAGCAGGGGGGTGCGTACCACGGCACCGGCAATGCGCGCGGCAGCAGCGCGGATGTCATCGAGGGAGAGCATGGGCCGAGGCTAGCAGTTGCGGGTGGTGACGGTATACTGTATAAATACACAGTACATAGAATCTTTACCTGACCAGCTGCTCTATTCCCTGCCTAGGATCCGCCATGACCGAACTCGTTCCTGTTGCCAGCACCCTTGTCGCAGATATCCTGACCTGGGCCACCGTCGCTGCCTGCCTGCTAGCCGGTCGCGGTCAGTAGCAGAGTTCGCCGGCGCGTCGCTCAGCGCCTGCCGGTCAGGGGTTCGGGCGGTCGCAGTGGGTAAACGCCGGCGTTTTCCTCGTAGTCTGTGGTCGCGCGAACCACTGGCCGGGGCGCCTGCCAAACGCCGCGCTTGTGCGATTTCGCGTCTTCCTGAGCGGCGAGATAGCGCCGCTGCCTTTCCTCGGACCGGAACAGGATGGTTTCTTCGTCAATCACCGCGTATCCCGCAGTAAGCTGGCTCGCGCCTGGATCGGATGGCAACTTGCAATTCGCGTGAGTAGGGCAATCCGCTGTGGAATGCACGATCTCTATCGTGCCGATGACCAGCCCGGAACTGTTTAGCGCATTCGCATCGATGCGCACAGTCTTTCCCCGGACAATGCGCCGCAGGCTTTCGCGGGCGCGGCTCCCGAGCACGCTGTCGACCGCCGGCGCAGAGATTCCTGCCAGGCGGACGCGATGCAAGGAGGCGCCTTGCCGAGACAGCACGGTCAGCGTTGCGCCGTCGGCGATTTCAATGACCTTGCCTTCGATGACTTCCGAACTTGCCGGGCCGGCGGCAAGCGCGATGGCCCAGAATCCTATTGCGGTGCAAAAAGCGCGAAGCATGGCGGCAGGATAGCCCAAAGACCGGATATTTTCTGCATCAAATCAGGGCTGCAGCGCGGCCCAATTATCCCTTTGTTCAATTCCGGCGCGCGCGGGAACATCGGATGTGCGATCCCGCGCCTGCGTCTGATGGTGGGCGATAGTGGGTTCGAACCACTGACTTCCACCGTGTGAAGGTGGCACTCTACCGCTGAGTTAATCGCCCGAATGCGGTGCCCGCCGGACCGGCTGGATGAACCATATCGTTCTGCCGCGGGAGGCGCGCATTCTAACGACGCCCCGCAGTCGGGTCAACGCGGGACGGGGGCGTGCCGGCCGTGCCCGCGAGTGAGACGGCGCGCATTGCGCCCGCGTAATCGCCAAGCTGAGCGGCCAGCTGGACAACGAGTCGTGCGAGCATGCGGTTGCGTTCGGCCTCAGGCGTCCCGTCGATCAGTGCGGCGAGGGCATCGTAGAGGCGATCGGCTTCCAACTGGTTCATCGCCTGGCTCCCGGTTGCCGGCCCGGCGGGAGCCGGATCCGGCGTCACACGATTGCCGTAGTCCGGTTCGCCTGGCTTGCCCAGCGCCGATTCAATGGCGGCCGCCGCAAACCCGGCATCGATCCCCGTGCAGCGCGCGAGCACGTGCCCATCGGGACGAAACACGTAGGTCGCGGTGTCCTGCACGCCATAGTGCCCGAACAGGGCGGGCGCAGATGCGCGCACAAGGTTCAGTGTGACTACTGGCACGCAGGTCACGCAGGTGGCCAGATCCGGGCCGGTCGCGCCGAACCAGGCGACTGTGAACCGGCCTTGCAGCCGGTCAACGAAATAGCGCTCTTTTCCGCCTTCCACCACGATGCCGTCGGGCGCTGCGGCTCCGGGGCGCGCCTCGTCAGAATCGAACTGTCCGCGTTCGCATCCGGGCCGTGTGTCTGTGTACAGGCAGGCGACCGAAAGGCGCCCGACGTTGACGAGCGCGCGTGCCGCTGGCGCGCGCTCGGCGAGGTCCAGGATGGCATCGCGCACCAGCCGCTGCCCCGCGGTTTCCGGGCCGATGAAGATTGCGCTGCGCGAAGAAATCTCGACTGCTTCACGCGCGGCCTGGAGGCGTTCGCGATCATAGGTGTCAAGCAGATCCTGGTTGGCCGCGCCCTCCAGCACCAGTGCGAGTTTCCAGGCCAGGTTATTCGCATCCTGCACGGCCCGGTTGCCGCCGCGGGCACCGAACGGGGAGTGTTGTGCTGCGGCGTCGCCGAGGAACAGCACACGGCCGTACTTCATTTTCTCAAGGACGCGCTTGCGAAACCGCCAAGGGCCGACCCAGACCAGTTCGAATGGCACCTCGGGCCCCAGCAGCTTTCTCAGCCTCTGGGTGGCTCGCTCGGGGCGCGTCTCGGCTTCGGGGTCCGGGTAATGGCCAATCTGCCAGTCGGTGCGCCAGACGCCGTCCGCCATCTGGTGGTACCAGATGGCGCCTCCCTCGTTGAGCGGATTGTCTAGGTAGGCTTTGCGCACCGCTTGCATGGAAGGCGCCATGCGAACGTCCGCGATGCACCACGTATCCTCGAAGAGCGCCGATTCGGCGTCCTTCGCGCCGGTTTTTTCGCGCACGATGCTGTGCGCGCCGTCGGCGCCGATCAGGTATTCGCAACGCGCAACGTAGCTTCCGTCCGGGGTGCCGACCTCGACTTCGACGTGGTCCACGCCCTGGCGCACGTCCAGCACGCGGTTTTTCCAGCGCAGGTCGATCGCCGGCACTTCGGCGATCTTCTCGACGAGGTACTGTTCGACGTAGAACTGCTGCAGGTTCACGAATGCCGGATACTTTTGTCCCGCCTCCGGCTGCAGGTTGAAACGGTACAACCGCTGCTCGCCGCGGTATACGTCGCCTTCATTCCAGGTGATGCCCTTCGCGCGGATGCGTTCGGCGATGCCGAAGCGATCGAAGATCTCCAGCGTGCGCTTGGCGTAACAGATGCCGCGTGACGACAGCCCGGCTGCCCCCACGGTGTTGTCATCGTCGAGCACGAGGGTGCGTATGCCGCGGCTGCCGAGTTCAAGCGCTGCGGTGAGGCCGCCGAGGCCGCCGCCGGCGACGATCACCGGGTAAACACCCGCAGCGCCGCCGGCCAGTTCCGGCGGCGTTCGATACGGATAGACGGGCAGTGTGTAGCCCGCCATTGCGTCGGGTTGATACGTGTCGTTGGCGGTCATGGCATGCGCGGGCGGATTAGGGGATGGCGGCTGGCGCTCCGGCTTTGGATCGTAGCAGGCTGCGCCGGAGCGCACAGCACCCACAGCACCCAAAGTACAATACGCGCCCTCAAGTCCCGAACGTCAACCGTGACCGCCACCGTACGCACCCGCTTCGCCCCGAGCCCGACCGGCTTCCTGCATGTCGGAGGCGCACGCACCGCACTGTATTCGTGGGCGTTCGCGCGCCAGTGCAATGGAGTGTTCGTGCTGCGCGTGGAGGACACCGACCTGGAGCGCTCCACGCAGACGTCGGTCGACGCGATCCTCGACAGCATGAAATGGCTGGGCCTGGACTGGGACGAGGGCCCGTTCTACCAGATGCAGCGTCTGGATCGCTACAAACTGGCCGCCGATGCGCTTGTGGCCTCCGGGCACGCTTACCCGTGCTGGGTGAGCAAGGAAGAACTCGACGCGATGCGGGAGGCG
>JBBQVP010000063.1:0-21010 GCA_038211455.1 Burkholderiales bacterium | reverse complement strand
AAAAGTCAGCCTGGTCGCCACCGCCAGCAAGGTGGCCATGGCACTTCGGCAATTGGATTTCGATGCAGCGACCAGTAGCGATTTCGCCGGCAGCGCGGCGTCGGCGACCATCAACTCGGATGGCTCTGCCACGCTTACCCTCACCGGCCAGGTCGACGATAGCGGAACTACGGTCTTTTTTACGTGCGCGGGGGCTTCTTTTGGAATCTGTAAGCGGCGCGCTTTCGACATACCGATCCGTGTCTTCGGGGATCACCCGATCATCAATAGTTTGGATTCCGAATACGGCTGGTTTACGCGAAATGAGTGGCACAAGCTGACTTACTATGCGATTGCACCCGCGTTTGCAGCGTCCGGTGCGCGAAGCTGCACCTCCCCGAACTGCCTGACGATAAAGAATCTCGGAACGTCGCCAAACAACGACAAGAGAGCTCTTCTGATACTTGCGGGGGGATCGATCGGTTCACAGACCCAGCCGTCCGGAACGCTGTCAAATTACCTCGAATCCGAGAACGTTTCGCCGGTGGACACGACGTTTGAGATTCTCAAGCCGTCACGCACATTTAACGACCGCGTCGTTGTTGTGGATACCAACTGACGATGCGGACTCCCGGACATAAGGGGGTCGCCGGCTTTTCGCTCGTCGAAATGGCCGTGGTTCTGGCCATTATTGGTCTTCTGCTTGCCGGCATGTTGTTGCCACTTTCTGCCCAGATCGACCAGCAGAACTCAAACGAGACACAACGAAGGCTCGACATGGCGCGCGACGCCCTTCTGGGATTCGCCACGAGCAACAGACGATTGCCCTGTCCCGCCAGCGCGACAAGCCTTGGCGTCGAGGTGATCGGCACCGCGTTTACTCCAGGCGGCGGGGTCTGCAGCTTTCCGTGGACCGGTTTCATACCTGCAGTGACGCTCGGGCTGCTGCCCGTGAACAGCAGCCAACTATTTGTCGACGCGTGGGGAAACCCGATTCGCTACGCGGTCACGGACTTCAGCGTGGCGTTCACTGTGTCAGGAAACGCCGGCACGCGACCATTCACTTCTACTGATGGCATCCGCGCGGTATACAACGCAACCAGCCTGACCACACTCGCACCCGACTTACGGGTGTGCGACACAACCACCGGCCTCACGGGCTCTGGCGCAGCCGCCGACTGTCCGGCCGCAAACCAGCTAACAAACAACGCCGTAGCCGTGATCTTCTCGACAGGCAAAAATACGCCGAGCGGCGGTACCGGGGCGCACGAACTGGCGAACGTGAACGCAACCGGGGACCGGGTTTTCATCAGTCACACGCCCACGCCCTCGACAGCAGCCGGCGGCGAATTCGATGACATTGTGCAGTGGCTTTCGCCCTACCTTCTCTATAACCGAATGATCGTCGGCGGCGCCCTGCCCTAAGACCCTTAACCGGCCGGGGCCAGCGTGTCGATCGCCCGCGACAGGGAGAAACAGACTTCACCATCGCGGTTGCTCCACAGCGTGAGGGAAAAACTGTTCGCTTCCGCATGGCGCGCCGCGTTGTAGAGCCCGATCCCGAGTCCGGAGTTGGAGTGCACCGGCGCTCGAAACAGCTCTCTCTCAGTTTCTACAGGAATCGCCCGACCCGTATCGCACACGCGAAAATTGAACGAATCCCCGCAATCCAGGCTCGCCCTGACACGCACGCTGGAGTCCATCGCTCGCTTGGCCACCGCGTTATGAATCAGATTGTCAGCAATACTGTCCGCGAACGATCTTGGCAGCGTCGCATCAGGCCAAGGTCCCCTACCTACGAACTCGACTCCATGGTCAGGGTAGCGGCGCTTCAGTCCCTCCCACCAGAGTTCGACGGAAATTAACTGTTCCTCTTCAGACAGCGGCCGTTGAAGCTTATCCAGCGTGGAAGACAGCCTCTGCGCTATTGCAGGCAATTGCCTGCTTATCAGCGATTGCAATTCCGGAGAATAGTCTCGCCCAGCCTCCTTTGCCGCGACCGAAACCAGTACGTTCAGGGACTGCAGCAGATTTTTGACATCGTGCGTCATCCGTGCGCCCGTTTCGTGTACAGCCTGGAGGTAGCTTTGCTGGCGCAATTTCTGCTCACGCTGCTTGGCCAGGTAAAACTCGGCAAGCAGCTGACCAAGAAGATGCAGGTGCCAGTGCAGTGCGGGACTGTTCCGATGCTGGGAGAAGATCACGAGAGACAGTTCGTCGTTATCGAACTCGACTCGAAAGGGTGTCTTCTGCCCGTGCTCTCCGCGGTCGCCCGAGGTGCGCCACTCGGCACCCGTTACCCAGGGCAATCGTGCGAGACTCGCGATGCTTTCCGTGAGAAAGCGGTCGGGGCGCGACTCGGCGCGCGAGAGCTCCGCCAGGAAGTACAGCCACTTTTCGACGGGCAAGCCGATCGAAAAGAGGTAACGGGAAAAGAAAACGTTCAGGCCAGCAAAGCCAGTGTGCGGGTTCCATGCCAGTCCGATGATAAAAACGGTACCTGCAATCAGGAAGATTGTGTATGTGAGCGCCTCCAGGTAGTTCGTTTTTCCCAGCGTCATGAAAGTAAAACTTCCGAGGATGACCATCCCGAGCACCAGCATGAGAAAAATGCTGTAGAAAAAATCGATGACCTGGGGTGTTTCAGGTGGGTCGGGCTCTGTTGGCAATAGCGCCATCACCAGAAACAGGATCGGTAGACCGTAAGCTGCAAAGGTGCGCAGCTCAGGAGCCACATCGCTCTGCGGCGCAATCTCCGGAAGGATGATCAGCGCAAGCAGCGCAAGCAGATAAAACAGTACGACCAGGTAGAAGCGACGCTGCCATCGCGCCTGGTGGAGGAAAACCTTGCCACCGACCAGGCCCGCCAGCACGCACACCCAGAAGACCAGCAGCCACGCGCTCAGCCAGAGCATGACGGCCGTTGCGCCAAACGCGATGAATCCCAGCTGGGTTACAGATACCTGGTATTGGCCGCGCAAAAAGGGCTGCCAGATAAGCAACAGACCAAGGTGGGCAAGCAACAGCGAACGCGCCCAGCTGTCGGCCACGCCGCGGAATGCAGCGAAGTGCAGCAGGACAAGCATTGCGATGACGACGAAGCGTCCGTAACGCTGCGAGAACTTGAGCGCAGTATTGGCAAGCCGCGAAAAGAACGGGGCGGAAACGGTGTCTGCTTGCATCCTCAGCCAACCAAGATTAGGGTACGGGGCCGCCTCCCAATTGCTGCAGCGGAATAGCTGATGGTATCCGAACGACACCGCTCGACAAACGACAGTTGGCGCTTCACAGGGCGCGGAGAGCACCGCTTAGAGAACGCCTTGATTTGATGAAATGCACCCCGGACTGACGCTCGCCCGTTTCGTGCTGCTCGAAGCGCGCCGTACCGGCCTGCCCTTGCTGGCAGTGGGGGCGCTTGCGACCGGCGTGGGCCTGGCTGGGTTCCTTTCCCAGCTCGCCTTGACCGAAAGCTCGGCACTGCAGGCGGGCATTCTGGCGGCGTTTTTCCGCATCAGCGTCGTATTTCTTACTGCGACGTTCGTCATCACCAGCATGGTCCGCGAAGCAAGTGACAAGGGCGTCGAACTTCTCCTGTCCCTGCCGATTTCGCGCACGACCTTCTACCTCGGGAAGCTCTGCGGATATGTTGCTACCGGTAGCGTGCTTGCGGCCGCATTCTCTTCGGTCATGCTGGCCTGGAGCCCGCCTTTATCAGTAGCGGCCTGGTTTGCGTCGCTCCTCCTCGAGGTCTTTCTAGTCGCGGCAGTGAGCTTTTTTTTCGTTGTAACTCTCGGCCAGATCGTGCCTGCTTTGGCAGCGGCTGCGGGCACCTACTTCCTTGGTCGGGTGGTAGCCTCCATTCAGGCAATCTCGGCGAGCCCGCTCAGTGAGGACAACCTCCTGCAGCGAATCGCTGGCTGGGGAATAGATAGCGTTGCGCTGCTCCTGCCATCGCTGGACAAGGCGACGCAGACGGTATGGCTTTTGTATGGTCCCCCATCCCTGGGCGAGTTCTTCGCCATGGCGGGGTTGCTGTTCGTCTACGCCGCGCTGGTCACTGCTGCGGGCCTGTTTGATTTTCATCGCCGCAACCTGTGAAATCTGGGGAGCGCCCGTTGTCTGCAGTGCCAGTGTGGATCGTGATGCTGCTCGGGTTGAGCCTAGCGATTCAGATCGGATGGAAAACCGCGACTCGACCGGGGATGCCGGTTGCCGAAGATCTCCCGGCTCCGCCCCGTACGGAAGTACTCCGCGTCTTCGCGCTCGGCGAACCCGCCACGCTGGCGCGCCTTGCGATGCTCTACGTCCAGGCATTCGACTATCACGGCACGAACGCGCTCCCGTACCGCAAGCTTGATTACGGCCGACTGATCGGGTGGCTCCGCTCGATCCAGGAGCTTGATGAGCGCAGCGCGTACCCCCTTTTTGCAGCAGCAAGGGTTTACGCAGAAGTGTCCGACCCGAGACGTCAGCGCAAGATGCTCGAATTCATCTATGAGCAGTTCCTTGTCGACCCGAACCGCCGATGGCCTTGGCTGGCCCAAGCTTCCCTGGTGGCGAAGCACAGGCTGAAGGATCTCCCCCTTGCGCTGAAATATGCCGGTGCGATCGATCGTCTCACAACCGCCCGGGATGTACCCCTGTGGGCAAAGCAGATGAGCGTGTTCATCCTGGAGGACATGAATGAATTTGATGCCGCCCGGATCATGCTGGGTGGACTCCTTGCCAAAGGTCAGGTCAACGACCCCGGCGAATTGAAATTTCTGGAAGGCCGCCTCAAATCCCTCGAACAGCGCACGGGAAAACAGCCGCAAGCGCCCCACTTTCGTTGAGAACATGACAGTCGTGACGGAATTCCGTCACTTTTTTGACGATTTCTGACGAATTCGTGCCTCCCCCCCCCTTCCAGACCTGGCACGCAAGTTGCTGTTGATAACTGTCAATTCGCGTATAGAGAGGTGCTAAAAATGAAAACCAGCCAGAAAGGCTTCACGCTCGTAGAAATTGCGATCGTACTGGTCATTATCGGATTGCTGCTTGGTGGCATTCTGAAAGGGCAGGAAATGATCATTCAGGCGAAGATCAAGAACGCCATCACCGACTTTTCGGGCGTTTCTGCCGCCTATTTCGGCTATCAGGACCGATACCGGGCCACGCCGGGCGACGACCCGCAAGCGGGCCGCTGGACTGGCGCGACAGCTGGCGACGGCAACCGGATCATGACCGGCCTGTACGTGCCGGCTGCAGTAACCGACGAATCAGCCCTTTGGTGGGACCACCTGCGCCGCTCCGGATTTGTTTCGGGCTCCGGCGTAGGCAACCCGAACAATGCATTTGCCGGCTTGCTCGGCGTGCAGACCGGGGACGGTTCGGGCACGACCGGCGCAACTCCGACGAACCCGGTTGCGACACTCACCGGCGGCGCGAGCGGCTTTACCGCCCTGATCATGTGTTCGACGAATCTGCCGGACAAGGTCGCGATCGCCCTGGACGTGCAAATGGACGACAGCATCCTGTCGACTGGATTCGTGCGCGGCGTCCTGGGTACCGGCAGCATCACCATTAACGCCGCGGCGGGCAACGCCGCAGCGAGCTACGCGGAAACCGGCACGAACTTCTATACGCTCTGCCGTCAGTTCTGATCACGCCGCAAGGCGCGAGAAAAGGGTCAGCCTTCGGGCTGGCCCTTTTTATTTTCAGGCACGATCGGCTGCGACCCAGAAAGCATGCGTGAAAGTCCGACCGCGTCCGTTGACTTGAAGGGCGCCAGCCTGATTCTGGCCGGTACGATGTGCGTAGTCCCCTTCCTCCAGCCGCGCCATTTTTCCCCGATCCGCACCTTCTACGACGAATGGCTCGCATTCGCATTCGGCCTGACGGCTCTTTTGCTCGCCATGGTGGTGCGCCAGTCCGGAACGCAAAAAGTCCCTGTGCTCAGCGTATGGCTTACGTCGTTCGCACTTGTTCTCGTCACGCGCGGATTCTGGGAAAGCGCAGCGTATCCGCAACTTCCTTTTCTATGGGCCGCCTACGTGCTGTTCGCGGCGTTCCTGATCGTTCTCGGCCACGATCTGGCGACGCATTTCGGACGTGAAAAGGTCTGCGATCTACTCGCTGCGTTCCTTCTTACCGGGGCCCTGGCAAACGCAATCGCCGGTGTGCTGCAGGTCACGGGCATCCCGCAGGCGATTGATGCCTTCGTCTCCTACCTGAGTGGGAAGCGGGCGATAGGCAACGTCGGGCAGGCCAATCTCTACGCCAACTATGTGGCCCTCGGAGAGGCGTCCCTCGCCTACCTGTGGGCGCGAGGGAGGATACGGTCTTCGCTTGCAGTCGTCGCCGGGGGGCTCCTGCTTCCCGCGGCGGCATTGGCGATATCCCGCTCGTATCTCGTTTACCTCGGCGGTTTCCTCTTTTTGGGATGGGTGGCGATGCATCGATACGAGGGCACCTTCGGTCGCAGGATCTGCATTGCGACGATTTCCCTAGCGATCGTCGGCTCACAACTGCAATGGCTGGTGCCCGAGGTGCTGAAAGCTTTGGGGTTTTTCATAGAACGCGCGTCACTCTCGGACTGGTCCTCCACCAGTGTCGACGCCTCGACCGGCCTCAGACTGATCGTCTGGCAACTTGCCTGGGAATTGTTCGCAACCGCTCCGTGGACGGGGGTCGGTCCAGGTGAGTTTTCCGGGGCGGGGTTCGCGCATGGATTGCCAGTCGAGCTGGCCGCAGATCTGGTCTGGACTTCGCCGCACAACTTCGTGCTGCAACTGCTTTCAGAGACCGGACTTGTAGGCGCCATTCCGGTCGCGATCGGACTTTTCCTCTGGACAGGAGACGCCAGAAGAACATTCCAGCATGGGAACAGCCCTGCGATGTGGTGGGTCGCTGCCTGCGTGGGCGTCGAATTCATTCATGCGCTACTCGAATTCCCCCTCTGGTACGCACATTTTCTCGCGATCACAGCTTTGCTGATGGGTATTGGCGCATCCCCGGGAGTCGCCATTTGGGGGCGCCCGGCGCGGACAGCTCTCGTAGCCGCTTCCATTGCAGGCCTCCTTGGTTTGGCGGGCACGGCGTACGACTACACGCGCTTTGACCTGGCTATTGCCGCATCTGCGGGCCGCTCCCTCGCTCCGCATTCTCAAGCCGTCGCTGATCGCACGACCCTACGCGAGTTACGCGGTGGCCTACTCTCCCCACGCATAGAGCTGATGCTGTTTCTCTCGCTGCCGCTGGACGGCGAAAATATCGCCGAAAAAATCGCGATGGGAAAGAGGGTCCTGCGAATCTGGCCATCGGCGGAGGTCGTTGGCCGGCAGAGTATTTACCTTGCGGTAGCCGGCTACAACGATGCAGCTGTCGCGCTTCTATCGCAGGGAATGCTGAGCTCCCGGTCCCAGCGAAGAAAGATGGCTCTCGTATTGGCCGACGCACCTCCTGCCGCGCGCGAAGTGCTTGAACGCGCCCTCGCAGCGGCGCCCCACGTTCGACGCGGTCCAGCGCAATCTGCCGTGTTGCGCAACTGACCGGATATCAACCCTGCAGCAAGCGGATTTCGGCGGCGGCCAGGCGGTCCGGGGTCCCAAGCATGACGACAATGTCATTCGGCTCTACAACCAGCTCGCCGTGAGGAAAAAGCTTGCCTTCGCCCGGGCGCCGCACCGCCTGTACCTTGACACCGAGCGCATCAAGTCCCAAATCGGTAAATAGTTTACCAGCGGCATATGCCGACACCGTCACCGTTACCGAGTGAATTCTGGGCTGTGTCGAATCCCCCGCATCTCCCGCGTCGTCGGATCCGTGAAACAGCCCGCGCAGCAGGCCGTAGTGCTCATCGCGCACAGTCCGCAGCCGGCGCATGACTCTCGACAAGGGTATGCCGATCAGAACGAGCGTATGAGATGCGAGCATCAATCCGGACTCGAGCGCTTCGGGAACCACTTCGGAAGCGCCCGCCGCTTGAAGCTTGTCGATTTCGCCCTCCTCTCGCGCCCGGACGATGACTGGCACGGCGGAGTTGAGCGAATGTATGTTGGCAAGCACACGCACCGCGGCATCCGTGTCAGCAAAAGTAATCACGACCGCCGCGGCGCGGGAAAGCCCGGCCGCAACCAGCGCTTCCCGTCTGGAGCAATCGGCAAAGACTACCGTATCGCCGGCAAGCGCCGCCTCGCGGACGCGTTCCGGATCAAGGTCCAGTGCGACGTAGCGCACTCCTTCGGCAGTGAGCATGCGCGCCAGCCTCTGCCCGTTGCGTCCATAGCCGAGAATGACGACATGCCGCTCGGACTCGATCGACTGGGCCGCGATCCGGTGCAGTTCGAGCGAGCGCATCATCCACTCCGCCGCGGAGAAACGCATTACGATCCTGTCGCTTGCTGCAATGATGAACGGGCTCGCAAGCATTGAAAGGATCATTGCAGCGAGCAGGACCTGCAACATTTCCACCGATACGGAGCTGACGCCACCGGCGGTCGAAAGCAGGACGAAACCAAACTCCCCCGCTTGCGCAAGCGCCAAGCCGGTTCGCAGCGCGGTGCCCTGTGCACTGCCGAAAGCGCGCGCGAGAAGCGTAATCAATCCGACCTTCACCACAATGATGAGTACGACCGCAACCCCTACCGCCCACCAGCGCTCGGTTACCACCCCGAGGTCAAGCATCATCCCTACGGTGACGAAAAACAGGCCCAGCAGGATGTCGCGAAACGGCTTGATGTCCTCCTCGACCTGATAACGGTACTCTGTTTCGGAAATCAGCATCCCCGCGAGGAACGCGCCCAGGGCCAGTGACAGTCCCGCCAGCGAGGTCACGTAGGCAAGTCCGAGGGTGATCAGAAGGACATTCAGGACGAACAGCTCGTTCGAGCGGCGCTTCGCCACGACGTTGAACCAGAAGCGCATGACGCGTGGGCCAATGAGTATCAGCGCGCCAAGCACAATCACCGCTTTAAGCATGGAAATGCCCACTGCGACGCCGATAGCGCCCGGCGGCTGGCCGAGGGCGGGTATGACGATAAGGAGGGGAATCACCGCAAGGTCCTGAAACAGCAGCACGCCGATGATCTCGCGACCGTGCGGAGTATCGAGCTCAAGGCGCTCGGTCAGGAGCTTCGAGACGATTGCGGTGGAGGACATCGCAATCGCCCCTGCAAATACGAGGCTGGCCTGCCAGGCCACACCCGTCGCCAGCCCGAGCACGATGCAGATGAACATGGTAGCCAACACCTGCGCGAGCCCAAGCCCGAACACAACCCGGCGCATCGCCAGCAGCTTGGGAAGGCTGAACTCCAGGCCGATCGAAAACATCAGAAAAACGATACCGAACTCGGCCAGGTGGCGCGCCTCGCTCGAGTCAGCAATCAGTCCGAGGGCATGCGGTCCGACCACTACGCCTGTGACAAGGTAGCCCAGCATCGGCGGCAACTGCAGGAACCGAAATCCCACCACGGCGAAGACCGCGCAGGCCAGCAAGACGAGTACCGGCTGGAGGGAAATGCCTGCCGATTCCATAGTGTCAGAAAGGTCCTTGGGCTGTACCGTGGGCTATGCCGTGGGCTACACTGCGAGGCTATGATAAGCGCAGCCCAAGAGACTTTCCTGGAATCTGGCGGAAAAATCCTTGAACTTGGCCGGCGTGTGCTCGAAATCGAAGCAGATGCCGTTGGCGCTCTTGCCCGCCGCATAGACGAAAGCTTCGTCGCGGCAGTCAGACTCGTTCTGGAGTGTCGCGGCAGAGTGGTGGTCAGCGGAATCGGGAAATCCGGCCACATCGCCCGTAAAATTGCATCCACGATGGCGAGCACAGGTACCCCTGCGTTCTTCGTCCACGCCGCCGAAGCCAGTCACGGCGATCTCGGCATGGTGAGGCCGGAGGATGTCTTCATAGCAATCTCACATTCCGGTGAAAGTGCCGAGTTGCTCGCGATCGTGCCCATGGTGAAGCGCCAAGGAGCGAAGCTTATTGCAATGACCGGGCAGGCGAATTCGACGCTGGCCCGTGATGCCGACGTACATCTCGACGCCGGCGTTGAGCAGGAAGCCTGCCCGTTGAATCTTTCGCCGACGGCAAGCACTACCGCAGCGCTCGCCATGGGAGACGCGCTTGCGGTCGCGTTGCTGGACGCCCGAGGTTTCTCCGCGGCGGACTTTGCACGATCGCATCCGGGCGGCGCACTGGGCAGAAAGCTGCTGACTCGCGTATCGGATGTGATGCGCAAGGGCTCGGACGTTCCGGCCGTACCGGTTGGTGCGAGCCTGCCGGAGGCGATCCTCGAAATTACTCGCAAGCGGATGGGAATGACCGCCGTGGTCAATGCCGATGGCAGGATTGCGGGAATTTTCACCGATGGTGACCTGCGGCGTACGGTCGAAAGGGTATCCGACCTGAAGACGGCGACGGTCGCGAATGTGATGACCCCCTCACCCCGAACAATACGCGCTCAGGCTCTTGCGGTAGAGGCGGTGGAGCTGATGGAACGGCACAAGATCAATCAGCTCCTGATCGTCGGGGACGACGGCATTCTGTCTGGCGCACTCGACATGCACGACCTGTTCAGGGCCAAAGTTGTATAGATGGAAACCGCTCAGATACATGTACAGGCGCGCCAGGTACGGCTCATGATATTTGACGTAGACGGAGTTCTTACCGACGGTCGTCTCTACTACACTGAATCAGGTGACGAGCTGAAGGCATTCAGCGCGCTCGATGGCCACGGCATAAAGATGCTGATCGCCAGTGGCGTGGCAACCGCGATTCTCACGGGTCGCAGATCCGGCGTCGTGACGCATCGCGCGAAGAATCTGGGCATAGCCCGCGTCTTGCAGGGCGTGGAGGACAAGCTCGCGGCCTTCGAAACACTGGCTTCTGAACTCGCGTTGAGCCCCGCGAATTGCGGCTATATGGGTGACGACGTTGTGGATCTCCCGGTACTCAAACGGTGCGGTTTTTCCGCAACCACACTTGAGGCCCCCGAGATCATGCGTAGGCATACCCACTTTGTTGCAACGCGGCCAGCAGGCTCGGGAGCCGCCCGCGAAGTCTGCGAGCTTTTGATGCAGGCCCAGGGCACGCTTGACGCTGCTCTAGCACCCTATCTTGCCTGAAGCGAAATGCATCTCAGCAATACACGCCTGTTTCCACTCTTGCTGATGCTTTCCCTTGCGCTTCTCACTCTCTGGCTTGAGCGTACGGTTCAACTGGACGAAGTTCATCCATCCCTCAAACGACACGACCCCGACTACATTGTCGAAAGATTCAGAATTGTCCGCCACGATTCAGCTGGCAGGGTCGAGAACACGTTGTCGGCGCGAAAAATGACGCACTATCCAGACGACGATTCGACCGAGCTGGCTGCACCCCGGCTGCTCAAATCCAAGCCAGGTGAAGCGCCGATGGAATTGACGGCCGACCGGGGCGCCCTGAGCCAGGACGGAGAGGACACATTCCTATACGACAACGTGCTGCTCGTGCGGCAGGCCACTGAAAAGCAGCCCGAAATGCGGCTTACTACGAGCTTCCTGCATCTCGTCCGGTCGCAATCGTTGGCGATTACCGACCGGGCAGTGGCAATTCGCGAGCCAAACCGCCACCTGACCGGTCGCGGAATGGAGTATGACAACAACTTGGGAACTCTCCATTTGCACGCCCAGGTACGTGGCACGTTCGAGCAAAGGAAACAGAAGTGATGGCAAAGCCATTCGCCTACGGGCGTTTTATCCGCACTGCCTGCGTACTGCTGGCAAGCGTCGTGCTCTCTGTACCCGCAGTGAACGCGGAGAAGGCCGACAAGGACAAGCCAACGAACATCGAGGCCAACCAAATGAGTTCCGATGATGCGCGGCGAATCAGCATCTTCGAGGGGAACGTGGTGCTCACCAAGGGGACAATACGCATCCTGGCAGACAGATTGACCGTACGCGAGGATCCTGACGGATTCCAGATTTCAAATGCAATCGGAAATCCTGCGCGATTCCGCCAGAAGAGGGACGGCAAGGATGAGTGGGTGGAAGGAGAAGCACTGCGAATCGAAATGGACGACCGGAACGAGAAAATCAACCTGTACGAGAAAGCCATGGTGACGCGCGACCAGGATGAAGTTCGCGGAGACGCGATTTCCATCGACACTCGCTCCGAATTCTTCACGGTGACAGCCGGCAAGAGCGCAGTCACTAACGCGAACCCACAAGGCCGTGTGCGCGCAGTCATACAGCCCAAGGCAAAGCCGGATCAACCGGTCCCGACGGTTACGCCGAAGAAACCAGGCGGATGAGCATCCTCTCGGCGGAGAGTCTCCGCAAGCGCTACAAGTCGCGTACCGTCGTGCAGGATGTATCACTGACCGTTTCAAGCGGCGAGGTAGTCGGCCTGCTCGGCCCGAACGGAGCGGGAAAGACGACCTGCTTCTATATGATCGTCGGTCTAGTGGCGGCAGACGCGGGACGCATTCATTTCGATGGCCAGGAGCTTACGCATCTCCCCATTCATCGCCGCGCCAGGCTCGGAATTTCCTATCTGCCCCAAGAGAATTCGGTCTTCCGAAAATTGTCGGTCGAGGAAAACGTGCGGGCTGTCCTGGAACTGCAGGGGCTGCCTGGCGAGGAAATCGAGCCCAGGCTTCTGGAACTGCTCACGGATCTGAATATCGCGCACCTTCGCCTGCATCCGGCCCAGGCCCTCTCCGGTGGCGAGCGGCGCCGGCTGGAAATCGCCCGCGCCCTGGGCACGCGCCCGGCCTTCATTCTCCTTGACGAGCCATTCGCCGGCGTCGATCCGATCGCGGTACTGGACATACAGCGGATCATCCGGTTCCTGAAGGAGCGTTCCATAGGCGTGCTGATCACTGACCACAACGTACGCGAAACTCTCGGCATCTGCGACCGCGCATACATCATGAACGATGGTGCCGTACTCGCGTCCGGGCATCCCGACGAAATTGTCTATAATGACAGCGTACGCCGTGTATATCTGGGTGAAAATTTCCGTATGTAAGCCGGGCTCGATCCGGCGCCCCGCTCGGAACCGCACGCGCTAGCATCGCCACATCCCCTGCGCCTCATTACCGAGTCTCATCACGCGCCTCAATGAAGCCGACCCTCCAGTTCCGGCTCTCGCAGCATCTTACGCTGACGCCCCAGTTGCAGCAGTCGATCCGGCTGCTGCAACTGTCGACTGTCGAGCTGAACCAGGAAATCGAGCGCATGCTCATGGAGAACCCGGTTCTTGAACGCGAGGACGCTGAAGACGGTTTGACGCTGCCCGCCGCATTTGCAGCCGCCGATGTCCCACAGGGATCGACGGATCTGCCGCCAGCGCAGAGCAGCGATGCACCGGAAGCCGGCAGTGATCGCGGAGACGCGGACTGGCAGCCCGATTTTTCAGCGACACCGCGCAGTTCCGGCGATAACGACGAGGAAGGAGACCGGGCGTTCGTAGCGCCCGAAACGCGCTCGCTGCGCGACCATCTCTACAGCCAGTTGTCGCTTACCAACCTGGAACGGCGTGACCGTGCCCTGTTAGGAATGCTGATCGACGCACTTGACGACGACGGCTATATGACTCAGCCGCTGGATGAGATCGCCGAGATGCTGCCGCCGGAGGCGGATGCCGATATTGAAGATCTTGGAATTGCTCTGCGCCATCTCCAGAACATGGAACCTGCCGGGATCGGCGCACGCTCGCCAAGCGAATGCCTCCTCCTTCAATTGCGCGCGATGCACCCCGAAGCGGGCCTTGAGAGCCGCATTGCCGCCCTCGCATCAGTGATCGTCGAGCATCACCTTGAAGCCCTGGCACAGCGCGATTACTCGCGCCTGCGGCAGCTGACCGGGGCAAGCGATGACGAACTGCGCTCAGCGCAGCAGCTGATTCTCAGGCTGGATCCGCACCCAGGCGCGGCATTTTCGAATGTCGAGACCAGATATGTCGTACCCGACGTGATCGTGCGCAGGATCAAGGGTGTATGGCAGGCGAGCCTCAATCCGGACGCGATGCCCAGGCTGCGCGTGAATCAGCTGTACGCGTCCCTGCTGTCCGGAAATCGGAACGGTGCGAATTCGATGTCGGGCCAATTGCAGGAAGCCCGATGGCTCATCAAGAACGTGCAGCAGCGTTTTGACACCATCCTTCGGGTATCACAGGCGATCATTGACAGACAAAGGCACTTCTTCGAGCACGGAGAGGTGGCAATGCGGCCGATGGTGCTGCGCGAGATCGCTGAAACACTGGGGCTGCACGAAAGCACGATATCGCGGGTTACAACGCAGAAGTACATGGCGACGCCGCGCGGCACCTACGAACTGAAGTACTTCTTCGGCAGCCATGTCGCGACCGAAACCGGGGGCGCGTGCTCTGCCACGGCGATTCGCGCCCTGATAAAGCAGCTGGTCGCCGCTGAAGATACGAAAACTCCACTTTCCGACTCTCGCATCTCGCAAATTCTCGGCCAACAGGGTATCGTTGTGGCAAGACGAACCATCGCAAAATACCGGGAATCAATGCAGATTCCAGCGGTCAATCTCAGAAAATCCCTTTAGTTTCCTCTTGCCCAAATAGCCCGGAGGCGCCTATGAACTTGAACGTCAGCGGCCATCACCTCGATGTCACGCCCGCAATGCGCACCTACGTCAGCGGTAAGCTTGAACGCGTGACACGGCATTTCGATCACGTGATTGACGCCCACGTCATACTCTCAGTAGAGAAGCTTTTGCGAAAAGCGGAAGTTACACTGCATGTCCGCGGAAAGGACATCCATGTGGAGTGCACCAACTCAGATCTTTACGCCGCTATCGACCTGCTCGTCGACAAGCTCGACAGGCAGGTGCTCAAGTACAAGGACAAGGCCTTCGCCAAACCGCATGATGCGCTCAAGCATCAGGAGCAGGGCACCGAACCCTGACCCACGTAAATTCAACTGTATCCGCTCCCGTCAATGAATCTGGTTGCCAATCTACTGCCGCCGTCAAACGTATCTTCCGACATCGAGGTGTCCAGCAAGAAGCGGCTATTCGAGCATCTGGCCCTTTTGTTCGAAAACAACCATGCGATTGCGAGAAGCGTCGTCTTCGAAAGCCTGTTTGCTCGCGAGCGCCTTGGCTCCACTGGCCTGGGCCAGGGTGTCGCGATACCCCACGGCCGGATAAAGGGACTCAAGGACGCTCTGGGTGCGTTCGTCCGGCTTTCGGCGCCAGTACCATTCGACGCCCCGGATGGAAAGCCCGTCACGCTCGTTTTCGCCCTGCTCGTACCGGAGCAGGCGACCGAAAGGCACCTCCAGATCCTTTCCGAACTGGCGCAGATGTTCAGTGACCGCGCATTGCGTGATGCGATGTCTTCGGCTACGGATGCGGCAGCCCTCCACAATATCGTTTCTTCATGGCAACCGGATGCTGCAGGTCAACGTCACGCGGTTGCATGATGACAACCGGGAGGCACTGCAACTGGCCTGGATCGCAGGCCAGGACGGCAGCACTTCCGTACGCCGCGAAGCCGCTGCTTCGGCGGCCTTGATCGGCCACCTGAATCTCACCCACCCGAACAGTATTCAGGTTCTCGGTAGCTACGAGGCTTCGATGTTCGACGCCTTTGCGCCTGCTGCACGGACCGAGTTCGTTAGCAAGCTCTTTACCGGCGCGCTGACCGCTGTGGTCGTCGCCGACGGTGTCACCGCCCCCGTCGAGATCCTCGCCGGTGCGCGCGAGTCGCACACGCCGTTGTTTGCCACCCCGCTGGCAGCACCTCGTGTAATCGAGACATTGTCGCGCTACTTGGCCAAGGCGCTGGCCGAGAAGACGACGAGACACGGCGTTTTCATGGACGTACTCGGCGTGGGAGTTCTGGTGACGGGCGAATCCGGCGTGGGAAAGAGCGAACTCGGCCTTGAACTCATCAGCCGTGGCCACGGCCTGGTCGCTGATGACGTCGTGGAGATTTCGCGCGTCGCGCCGAAAATTCTCGAGGGGCGTTGTCCACCGGTGCTCAAGGATTTCATTGAAGTCCGCGGCCTTGGCCTACTGAACGTACGCACGATCTTTGGCGAAACGGCCGTCCGACCGAAAATGCGCTTGAAAATCATCGTGCACCTTGCCAAGCCAACCGCAGGCGGCGCCGAAATCGAACGCCTTCCCCTGGCGGAACAATCAGAGGACATCCTCGGCATTACGGTGCGAAAAGTCGTTGTTCCCGTGGCGGCGGGCCGCAACCTGGCGGTGCTTCTCGAGGCGGCGGTACGAAACTACATCCTGCACTTGCGCGGCATCGACAGTACGGCCGAATTCATCACCCGGCAGCGACAGGCCATCGAATACGACGGCAGCAGCGAAGACTGAACCAGCCGGTGCCGAACGCTCAAGATTGTCGGTTTCGTTAAAAGCTTTCTGCATGCCCATGCAACTTGTCCTGGTAAGCGGCCTCTCGGGATCCGGCAAGAGCATTGCCCTGACCGTGCTCGAGGACGCCGGCTATTACTGCGTCGACAACCTGCCGGCGCCGCTACTGTCCGAAGTCGTTCGATTTCTGGCCGACGCGGGACAGGACCAGGTTGCAGTCAGCGTGGATGCGCGAAGTGCAGCGCTCTCCGCCCTTCCCGAAACGCTGGCCGATCTGCGCAGCCGTGGGATCGACTCCCGCCTTCTCTACCTGGAGGCAAGCCCGGAAGCCCTGCTCAGGCGTTTTTCGGAGACCCGGCGCAGACATCCCCTGGCCGGCCAAGGCCTTACGGTAGCCGAAGCGATCCAGCGCGAACGCCAGATGCTGGGCGACATCGCCGAACTCGGACACCGGATCGACACCAGCGACCTGCAGCCCAAGGCATTGCGCCACTGGATCAAGGACCTTCTCGATCTGCATTCCGGATCGATGATGCTGCTGTTCGAATCGTTCGGGTTCAAAGACGGAATCCCGCTCGATGCGAACTGGGTGATAGATGCGCGCATGCTGCCCAATCCCTACTACGAAACCGGTCTGCGAGCCCTGACCGGGCGAGATGCGCCTGTGGTCGATTTCCTGGAAAAGCAGGAACCCGTGGGAAGACTGCTTGAGGACGTGCGCGGTTTCCTGGAGCGCTGGCTCCCGGACATGGTCCGCGACAATCGCTACCACGTTACGGTCGCGATCGGCTGCACAGGAGGACAGCATCGGTCGGTCTATCTTGCAGAGAAGTTGGCCGCCGAGTTTCGCAAGAGCTGGCCTGTCCTGGTCCGTCACAGGGGACTGGCAAAAATCGGCAGCGACAGATGAAGGCGGCGGACCAGCCCGCTTCCCCGGGCGGCAGTGAAATTCCCGACATCCCAATCTTCCCGCTCAACACGGTGCTCTTCCCTGGCGGCCTCCTGCCTTTGCGAATCTTCGAGCAGCGCTACATGGACATGGCGAAGCGCTGCCTGAAGCATGACGAGCCTTTTGGCGTATGCCTGATTCGCAGCGGACGCGAGGTTGGGGAACCGGCAACGCCGGCCGCGATCGGCTGCACCGCGCGGATCGCGGACTGGGACATGAAGCAGCTCGGTGTACTTGCCGTATCCACGCGCGGGGAACAACGTTTCCGGATCCGGGAAACGCGGATCACTGAAGCGGGACTCACGCGCGCGAGCGTGCAACTTCTGGCTCCTGACGCCGATGCCGCAATTCCACCCACGTTCTCAGCCTGCGTGGAACTGCTCCGATCAGTGATCTCAGAGCATGGCGAAGGCATCTTTGCCCCGCCACTTCGCTTTGGGTCGAGTGCGTGGGTCGGTGCGCGACTTGCGGAGATCCTGCCCATCCCCATGGCCGCGAAACAGGACCTTCTGGAACTTGACGATGCCTTGCAGCGCATCGAAATTCTGCACAGGTTCCTGCTGCATGCCAGGCGCCCCGACGGCTAACCGGGTCGCCGGAAACCGCATCCCCCCCCGCATTTGAGCGCGGAGAGCGCTATCAGATCTGGAGCAGCAGCTTTCTGACCGGAACCGGAACGGCCGAGTCGATTGCCTCGCCTGTCTCCAGCCATACTCGCCCGGGTGATTCGGCAGCCGTGCCGCGAATCTCGACTTCGCAAAGCACCGGGCGGATTTCCAGGCGGAAATGGGTGAACGCGTGAGAAAAACCCGGCAGCACATGATGGCGCGCAAGTTCGCAGGAGTACTGGGCACGGCAGTGATACTCGAGGCTCTTGCCGGCATATTCCGGGAAGACCCACAGACCACCCCAGAGCCCGCTCGAAGGCCTGCGCTCCAGAAGAACTCTCTTCCGGTGACGGAGTACCAGCCAGGTTGCTTCGCGCACGGGAGTCGCTTTCTTCGGCCGCGGCGCTGGAAACTCGGAAATCCTTCCAGTTCCGCGTGCCACACATTCAGCTGAAAGGGGGCATTTCCCGCAGGATGGCTGTCCTCGAGTGCATACCGTCGCGCCCAGGTCCATCAAGGCCTGCGTATAGGACTCGATGCGTACCTCGCCATCAGTGGGCGGCAGGAGGCACGTGGCGATCTCCCATAGCTTTTTCTCAACGGCTGCGACCCCGGGGAAACCGCCAACCCCGAATCGGCGTGCAAGTACGCGCTTCACGTTTCCGTCCAGGATCGCGGCAGATTCCCCGAACGCGAATGCGGCGATCGCTGCGGCCGTTGAACGCCCGATCCCCGGAAGACCGGCGATTGCCTCCGCGCTGCGTGGAAAGCGGCCGTTGTGGTCCACGACAATCGTGCGCGCGGCCTTGTGCAAATTGCGCGCCCGCGCGTAATACCCGAGTCCGCTCCAGAGGCGCAGCACGTCGTCCTCGCTCGCCAGCGCGAGCGACTTCAGGTCCGGGAATCTGTCGAGGAAACGCTGAAAATACCCGACCACAGCGCCAACCTGGGTTTGCTGGAGCATGATCTCAGACACCCAGATCCGGTACGGATCCCGGGTTCGCTGCCAGGGCAGATCGTGACGCCCGTGGAGTCGATGCCAGTCCGTTAGCTTTCGGGCGAATCCAGGATCAACGGAGTCCATTTGGTGCATTACGGGATTCTACGGGCAGGTTTGACTGGGCCCGCCTATTTCGGCACCATGATCCGGTAGCTACTTGCGCCACAACACCCGCGTTGGTCGCGAAATTCAGGAGACCCCGATGAATGCCCCGCTCAAACTCGATAGTCCCGTGGAGCGCATCCGCGCATATCACAGCGAACTGACCGGCATTCGCCAGGATATACATGCCCATCCGGAACTGGGGTTCACGGAGCAGCGCACCTCGGACCTGGTGGCCGCGCGCCTGACAAGTTGGGGGATCGAGGTGCATCGCGGCATCGCGAAGACCGGACTCGTCGGCGTCGTTAAAGGCCGGCAATCCACAAGCGGCCGCGCGGTCGGCCTGCGTGCCGACATGGATTGCCTTCCCATGCACGAACTGGGCAACATGCCCTACAAGTCGGTCAACCCGGGTTGCATGCACGCCTGCGGTCACGACGGCCATACCACCATGCTGCTCGGTACAGCGCGGTACCTGGCCGAAACGCGCAATTTCAACGGCACTGCCTACCTTATCTTCCAACCGGCCGAAGAAGGCGGCGGGGGCGGCAGGGTCATGGTGGAAGAAGGCTTGTTCGATCGCTTCCCGGCCGATGAGATCTACGCCCTTCACAACTGGCCAAGCCTGCCCCCCGGAAAAATTGCGGTTCGCCCGGGTCCGATGATGGCGGCGACCGACGAAATCCAGATCACCGTTCGTGGCAAAGGAGGCCACGCGGCGATGCCGCACCTGGGTGTGGATCCGGTCGTCCTGTCGGCGCACATCATCACTGCGCTGCAGACCGTGGCGAGCCGCAACGTGAACCCGGTCGACGCCTTGGTCATCAGCATTACCTCGATGCAGACCAGCCAGGTGGGGACTTTCAACGTGATCGCCGATGCGGTCACGCTTTGCGGCACGATTCGCACGTTCCGGCCGGAAACGCGGGACCTCGCTGAGAAGCGGCTGCACGAAATCGTTGCCGGGGTCGCGGCGGCGCTGGGGGGCTCTGCGGAAATTCAGTACCACCGCAACTACCCCGCAACGGTGAATACCGAGCGCGAAGCGGCCTTTGCGGCGAAGGTGGGAGAGAAGGTTTTCGGTCCCGGAAACGTCATCACGGATGTCGATCCCACGATGGGCGGGGAAGACTTTTCCTACATGCTGCTCGCCCGGCCGGGTGCGTATGTCTGGCTCGGGCAGGGCGGGGGGCCAATGAGTTGCTTCCTGCACAACCCGAATTACGACTTCAACGACGACGTAATCCCGTTGGGTGCCGGGTACTTGGCCTCGCTTGTCGAGGAAGCACTGCCGATAAAGTAGCCCCCAGCTAGGGTACTGGTGGTTCCTGCGCCGGGGGGAGCGTCGACCGCGAACGAAGGACTATCTTCCGAACAGCCCCTTGAGCTTGTCCTTTACCCCGCCGCCAGCCGTACCGGTTGCGGACTTCAGCTGCTCCGTGAGCTTGCCCGCGCCTCCACCGACAATGCCCCCGACGGAGCCGAGTACGCCGGAGAAATCGATGCTCCAGTCCGGCTTTTCAAGCGGCCCGTAGAGCTTGACCGGCACCGTGAGGCCGACCGCGTCCGCAGGTCCACCCTGCCCTTTCGTCGTCGCCGCCAGAGTGGCCTTCGCCAGGTAATCGATCTTCGAATTCCCGATATCGACGTTGCCCGCCCCGGCCAGGCGCAAGAACGGCGAAGCCGCCTTGAAATCATCGTTCCGGGCCACGCCGCCCTTGATGACGAAACTGGCGCTCATTTCAGAGAAATCAGTCTTCTTGCCACTGTCATTCCCGCGTTGCGCCGATTTGGAACCGAGCGTGGACTTGAAGTTGCGCAGGCTTTCGGCGAGGTTGATGCCCTTGATTGCGCCATCCTTGAGTTCAATTTTCGCACTTCCTGCCATGGCTTTCTTTAGGGCGGTCACGCTGGCCCCCGTGGTCTCCACGTCCAGATTCAGGTTGCCACGCCCCTCGAGCAGGTCTTTCTTGGCGACATCCCGCAGCAGTGGCCCGATGAACACGCCGTTCATCTTGTTCGCCAGCTGGAAGCGGTTGCTGTTGG
>JBBQVP010000062.1:0-21673 GCA_038211455.1 Burkholderiales bacterium | reverse complement strand
CGCATGCGGTCGCCACGCAGGACACCGGGCGCCTCACCAAGGTGCCCGGGATCGGCAAGAAGACGGCCGAGCGCCTGCTGCTCGAACTCAAGGGAAAACTTGCCGACGTGCTGCCGGGCGTGGGCGCAGGCGATGCGCCGGCGAGCGCCGCCTCGGATGTGCTCAACGCGCTTCTTGCCCTCGGTTACAGCGATAAGGAGGCCCGGCTTGCGACGCGCGCCCTGCCCACCGACCTGCCGGTCTCCGAAGGCATCCGGGCGGCGCTGAAAGCTCTGGCAAAATCCTGACGTGGCGATCGAAACCGACCGGCTGATTTCCGCGGCTCCCGTCTCCGTGCAGGAGGAGCAGGTCGAGCGCGCCCTGCGCCCGCAGAAGCTGTCGGATTACGTCGGCCAGAAGAAGATCCGGGAACAACTCGAGATCTTCATCGAGGCTGCGCGCCGCCGCAACGAAGCGCTCGACCACGTGCTGCTGTTCGGCCCGCCGGGCCTGGGCAAGACCACGCTGGCGCACATCATCTCGCGCGAAATGGGCGTCAACCTGCGCCAGACCTCGGGGCCGGTGCTTGAGCGGCCCGGCGATCTCGCCGCGCTGCTCACCAACCTCGAGCCCAGGGACGTGCTGTTCATCGACGAGATCCACCGCCTCTCGCCGGTGGTCGAGGAGATCCTCTACCCGGCCCTCGAGGACTACCAGATCGACATCATGATCGGCGAGGGACCCGCAGCGCGTTCGATCAAGCTCGACCTGCCGCCGTTCACGCTGGTCGGCGCCACGACGCGCGCGGGCATGCTCACCAATCCCCTGCGCGACCGGTTCGGGATCGTGGCGCGGCTGGAGTTCTATAACGAGGCGGAACTCGCCTCGATCGTGCGCCGCTCGGCGCAGTTGCTCGAGGTCGTGCTTGCGGATGACGGTGCGCAGGAGATCGCGCGCCGCTCGCGCGGCACGCCGCGCGTGGCCAACCGCCTGCTGCGCCGGGTGCGCGACTACGCGCAGGTGAAGGCCGACGGCGTGGTGAGCAAGGCGGTGGCGGATGCGGCGCTTGCGATGCTCGACGTCGACCCGCTCGGGTTCGACGTGATGGACAGGAAGCTCCTGCTGGCGGTGATCGAACGCTTCTCCGGCGGGCCTGTCGGCGTGGAGAACCTGGCGGCTGCGATTGGCGAGGAACGCGACACCATCGAGGATGTGCTCGAGCCGTACCTGATCCAGCAGGGCTACCTGCAGCGCACGCCGCGCGGCCGCATGGCCACAATGCTGGCGTATCGTCATTTCGGCCTTGTCGCACCCGCGGCGCTGGGCGGCAGCGGCGACCTGTGGAATGGAAATGGAAATCGAAACGGGAACGGCGGCGGCACTGCGCCGGAACGAAAGGACCCAGACTGAGCACAGACGGGAATCCGGCCGGGAACGAAGCGGCGCGCCAGGTCGCCGCCGACCGCAACCGGTTCGGCGCAAGCCTGTACGGCGCCACGCCGCGCCAGTGGGCCGTGCACGCGCTGATCGCGGTGAACGTGGTCGTGTTCCTCGCCATGCTCGCCGATGGCGCGGGGCTGATGCAGGCAGACTCGGCGGTGCACCTGCGCTGGGGCGCGAATTTCGGCCCGCTCACGAAAGAAGGCGAATGGTGGCGGCTGCTCGCCAGCACGTTCCTGCATTTCGGGCTGATCCACATTGCGATGAACATGTGGGCCCTGTGGGGTGCCGGGGGGCTGGTCGAGCGCCTGTACGGAAACGTGACGTTCCTTGCGATCTACCTGTTCGCGGGTCTCACCGGCAGTTTTGCGAGCCTGTACTGGAACGCAGACAAAGTGGTGAGCGCAGGTGCCTCGGGCGCGATCTTTGGGGTCTACGGTGCGCTGGCAGCCTTTGTGCTCCGCCAGCCCGGCTCGGTGCCGCAAAGCGTGCTGAAGAGCATCACCGCCAGCACGCTCGCCTTCATTGTCTATTCGGTCGCGTTCGGGGTGGCGGTCGCGGGGATCGACAATGCAGCGCACGCCGGCGGCCTTTTCGGCGGCTTTTTCGCCGGCCTGCTGCTGTCGCGGCCGCTCGCGCCGCGCCTCGCGCTGTCGCCCGCGCGCGTGGCGGGTGCCCTGGCTGCGGCGGCGGTGTCGCTCGGCGCGCTGTTTCATTTCCTCCCGCCACCCGCCTATTCCTACACGGCGCAAAAGGCCGCGACCGAAGCGCTCAAGGCGTTCGCCATCGAAGAGGAAGCGCTGGCGAAGCAGGCCAACGCGCTGGTGGATGCGCGCAAGGCCGGCCAGATCGACGACCGCGAACTCGGGGCGCGCATCGAACGCGAACTGCTGCCCGGCTGGAGCGCGGCGCACGCGCGCTTCGCGGCGCTGAATCCGGGCGAGGCGGCGCCGGTCGCGCGCCAGTTGAAGCTGGTCACCGAATTCGTCGGCGTGCGCCGCGACATGTTCGCGGCCTACGCCGCCGGGCTGAAGGGGACGGATCCCGGCGGCATGAAGCGCGCCGAAGCGCTGGCCGGCGAGGCCCAGCGGCTGATGAAGGCGATGCGTGGCGGCTAGACGAGAAGAGGGGCTGCGCCCCTCCTCAGACCTCCCCGCTGACCCGGTTTTCAGGATCCCCGTGCGCGTCTACTACCAGGACACCGACGCCGGTGGCGTGGTGTTCCATGCGCAGTACCTCTCATTCATGGAGCGTGCGCGCACCGAGTGGCTCAACGCGCGCGGTTTCGACCTCGCCCGCTGCGCCGAGGTGGATCGCGTGCTCTTCATGGTGCATGCGATCACGGTGCGCTACCATCGCCCCGCGGTGCTGAACGACCTTCTTGAGGTGAGCGCGCGGGTCGGCGCAAGCGGGCGCGCCAGCGTGGCGTTCGTGCAGCGCGTGGAACGCGACGGCGCGCTGCTTGTCGAAGGCGAGGTCAGGCTGGCGATGGTCGGGCGCGACACTCTGCGGCCGGTGCGCTTGCCATCGGCGCTGAGGGCCCTGCTGGAATCAACCGGATAAAAGAGAACAACATGGGCGGGAAAACATGAACGTGACCCAGGACCTGGAAATCTGGACGCTGATCGTACAGGCGAGCCTGGTGGTGAAGTTCGTGATGGCGCTGCTGCTGGGCGTGTCCTTCATGAGCTGGCTGTTCATCTTCCGCAAGATGTTCGCCATCCGCCGCGCGCGCAACCAGACCGATACTTTCGAGCGCGAGTTCTGGGGCGGAAACGACCTCAACCTTCTCTACCAGGGTGCGGTCAACAACCGCCACTCGATCGGCAGCCTGGAGCGCATCTTCGAGGCGGGCTTTCGCGAGTTCTCCAAGCTGCGCGGGCAGCGCGGCACCGATTCCAGCGTCATGGTCGGCGGCGCGCAGCGCGCCATGCGCGCCACCTACCAGCGCGAGATGGATGTGCTCGAGAGCCACCTCTCGTTTCTTGCATCGGCGGGCTCGGTCAGCCCCTACGTCGGCTTGTTCGGCACCGTGTGGGGGATCATGCATTCGTTCCGTGGCCTCGCGAACGTGCAGCAGGCGACGCTCGCGCAGGTCGCGCCGGGGATTGCGGAGGCGTTGATCGCGACCGCGATCGGCCTGTTCGCGGCGATCCCCGCGGTCGTGGCCTACAACCGCTATTCGCATGACATCGACCGGCTTGCGATCCGCTTCGAGAGCTTCATGGAAGAGTTCTCCAACATCCTGCAGCGCCAGCCGGCCCACTGATGAGGCTGCGCCGCTCCCGCCGGCTGATGAACGAGATCAACGTCGTGCCGTACATCGACGTGATGCTCGTGCTGCTGGTCATCTTCATGGTCACCGCGCCGCTGGTCACCCCTGGCGTGGTCGACCTGCCGAGCGTGGGCAAGTCGGCGCAGGCGCCGGCTACGCCGCTCGAGGTGATCATCAAGGAAGACGCATCGATCGTCGTGCGCGATCGCGACGCGAAGGGCGCGGTGCAGGATGAGAAGCGCATCGGCAAGGGCGAGCTCGCGCAGATCATCAAGACCAAGCAGGCGGGCCGGCCCGAGCAGCCGGTCGTGATTTCGGCGGACAAGAACGTGCGCTACGAAGCGGTGCTCGAAGTCATGGACGAGCTGCAGAAGCAGGCGGTGAAGCGTGTCGGCCTGTCGGTGAAACCGGCGCACTGAGCGGGCCATGAACGCCACGCTGCCGATGCATTTCGCGCGTGAAGAGCCGGGTCTCCTCGGCCCGCTGCTGCTCGCGGGGTTCGTCCACCTGCTGCTGTTCGGCGTGCTGTTCATTGGCGTGCGATGGCAATCGCGCCCGCCCGAGCCGGTCACGGTGGAGCTCTGGTCGCCGCCGGTGGCGGCGCCGCCTGAAGTCAAACCCGAGCCCAGGCCTGAGCCGAAGCCTGAGCCCAGACCCGAGCCGAGGGTCGAGCCTCCGCCCAAGCCGGAACCCAAGGTGGAGCCGCCCAAGCCCGAGATCGCGGTGCCCGAAAAGCTCAAGGCCAAGCCCAAGCCGGAACCCAAGCCGAAGCCCGAGCCGGTTGCGAAACCCAAGCCCAAACCCGAGCCAGTCAAACCCGCGCCCAAGCCCCGTGACCTGGAAGTGCACAAGAAGCTCAGCGAAGACATCGCGCACGCGCAATCCGAGCTCAAGCGCGAGCAGGAGCTCGAGCTGATCAAGAACCAGCTCGCCCGCGAGCAGGCAGCTATGAACCGCGGCGCGCTGGCCGCCTACACCGATAAGATCAAGGCGAAGATCAAGGGCAACATCATCCTGCCCCAGGACATCAAGGGCGATCCCGAGGCGATCTTTGACGTGGTGCAGCTGCCGACCGGCGAAGTGCTCACAGTCAGCCTGAAGAAATCCAGCGGACACCGCGGTTACGATACGGCCGTCGAGCGCGCGATCCTCAAGTCCTCCCCACTGCCCAAACCAGAAAAGGGTGAACTATTCTCGCGCGGACTGACTCTGAAGTTCAAGCCGCTGGATTGAGCGGCTGCCCGGCCCGTTATAATCGGGCTCTACGAAGCGTCGGGGTGCCCAGTTTGCTGAAGCGTTGGTTCATTTTTCTCGGATTCCTCGCGGCGGCCTTTTCGCCGGGCGCGTTCGCGCAACTTTCCATCGAGATCACTGGAGGCGGTGCCAACCGCCTGCCGATTGCTATCGTGCCTTTCGCAGGCGAGGGCGCGCTGGCCTCGCCCGGCACCGCGGGGATTGCGGCGATCGTGCGCGCGGACCTTGAGCGCAGTGGTCTCTTTCGCTCGCTGGAGACGCCCCCGCTGATCCCGGGACCGACCGAGGCCAGCCCGGTGAGTTACCCGGAGTGGCGCTCGCGGTTGGCGGATGCGCTGGTGCTTGGCAGCGTCGCGCTGCTCCCCGACGGGCGCTTCGAGGTGCGCTTCCGCGTGTTCGATGTGGTGAAGCAGACGCCACTGGGCGGGATCGCCTACACGCTCAACCGCAACCAGGTGCGGGCGACCGCGCACCGGATCGCGGATTACGTGTACGAGAAACTCACCGGCGAGAAAGGCGTGTTCAGCACGCGTATCGCCTATGTGGTGAAGCGCGGCACGCGCTACGAGCTGCAGATCGCCGACGCCGATGGCGCGGGGCAGGAAACCGCGCTGGCTTCTCTGGAGCCGATCATTTCGCCGACCTGGTCACCGGACGGCAAGCGGCTTGCGTACGTTTCGTTCGAACAGAAAAAGCCGGTGGTCTACGTGCATTCTCTCCTCACCGGGCAGCGCCAGGTCGCGGCGAACTTCAAGGGTTCCAACAGCGCGCCGGCCTGGTCCCCGGACGGCACGAAGCTGGCGGTGGCGCTTTCGCGCGAAGGCGGCTCGCAGCTCTTCCTGCTCAACCCGGACGGCAGCGGCGCGCGGCGCCTCATGAGTTCGTCGGGCATCGACACCGAGCCCGTGTTCTCGCCCGACGGCCAATTCATCTATTTCACCTCGGATCGCGGCGGCAGCCCGCAGATCTACCGCATGCCGGCCGCGGGCGGGGATGCGCGCAGGGTGACATTCGAGGGCACCTACAACGTCTCGCCGCGCATTTCACCCGACGGCAAGAACCTGGCGTATATCGCGCGCAACAGCGGCAAGTTCCAGGTCGCGTTGCAGGACCTCTCGACCAAGCAGGTGCAGGTCCTCACCGACAGCGACAAGGATGAATCACCAAGCTTTTCGCCCAACGGGCGCACGATACTTCTCGCCACCGTGATCGGCGGGCGCGGCGTGCTGTCGGCGGTGTCCGCTGACGGGCGCGTGAAGCAGCGCCTGACGATCACCAGCGGTGACGTGCGCGAGCCGGCATGGGGCCCGTACATCAAGGAATGATTCCGAATACCGAATTACCATAGGAGGTTGGCAATGCGCACCATCTGGATGAGTTTGCTTGCGGCGGCGCTGCTCTCGGCATGCGCAGGCTCGCCCCCGGAAGAACAGGCGGGCGCCGCGGTCGAGGACCGTAAGCCAGGGCCGGTCGCCGGCACCGGCGCCCAGAGCAACCCGGTGCAGCAGGGGCAGGTGGCGCGCGTGGACCTGACGGGGCAGAAGCCCCCGGCGGGATACAGCGTCCTCAAGGACCCGAACAACATCCTGTCCAAGCGCTCGGTGTATTTCGAGCTGGACAGTTTTTCGGTCAGGGATGAATTCAAGCCGATAGTCGAAGCGCACGCGCAGTACCTGCGCTCACACCCCGCGGCAAAGATGCTGATCCAGGGAAATACCGACGAGCGCGGCGGTCGCGAGTACAACCTGGCCCTCGGCCAGAAGCGCGCCGATGCAGTGAAAAAGATGCTGATCCTGCTAGGGGCCAAGGAAGAGCAGGTCGAGTCGGTGAGCCTGGGCGAGGAAAAGCCCAAGGCGCAGGGTGCAACCGACGAGGCGTATTCGGAGAACCGGCGCGACGACATTCTGTATTCGGGTGAGTATTGATGCGGTTGGCGATTCACCCGGCGGGACGCAGGCCACGGCCTGTCCTGGCCGGTCGGCCCGCCCTGATTGGGCTGGTCCTGCTCATTGTCGCCTCCAGCGCGCATGCGGCGCTGTTCGACGATGACGAGGCGCGCGCGCGCACCGAGGCGCTGAAGCGCCAGGTGGTTGCCAGTCAGCAGGCGGTCGACGAGCGGCTCGCGAAGATCGAAGCCGAGTTGCGCGACCGGCGCGCGCTGGTCGACCTCGCCGGGCAGCTCGATGCGCTGAAGGGCGACATTGCGCGCCTGCGCGGGCAGATCGAGGTCCTGCTCAACCAGGCGGACACGTCAGAAAAGCGCCAGAAGGACCTGTACCTCGATATTGATACGCGGCTGAGGAAGCTCGAAGTGGTCAAGGAAGCGGCCGCGGCGGATGCTGCGGCGGCCGACACGCCCCCGACGCCCGAGGAGACCAAGGCCTACGAGGCGGCGCTCAACCAGTTCAAGCTCGGCAAATATCCGCAGGCGGTCGCCGCGCTACAGGCAATGCTGGCCGCGAACTCGAAAAACCGCCTCGCGCCGAACGCCCAGTACTGGGTCGGGATGGCCTACGCCGCGCAGCGCGACTACAAGAACGCGATCGACGCGCAGCAGAAGGTCATCGCCGGATGGCCGGCGGATGCGAAGGCGCCCGATGCGATGTTGAATATCGCCAACTCGCAGGATGCGATGGGTGACAAGCGCGGCGCGAAAAAAACCCTCGAAGATCTTCTCGAGAAGTACCCCGCCAGCACCGCGGCGGCAACGGCCAAGCAGCGGCTCGGAAAGCGCTGAAGTTCGGCGCAGACAGCCGCTCGCTCTGACATGAAGGCGGTTGTCCTCCTCTCCGGCGGCCTCGACTCGGCCACCACGCTCGCGTGGGCGCGGCGCGAAGGCTACGCCTGCCACTGCCTGTCGGTCGATTACGGCCAGCGGCATGCGGCGGAGCTGGATGCGGCGCGGGTGATTGCAGCTGCGCAGGGCGCCAGCGAGCACAAGGTGATCAAGCTCGACCTTTCTGCGTTCGGTGGGTCTGCGCTGACCGATGCCACGATCGCGGTACCGGTCGACGGAGTGCAAGCCGGGATCCCCGTCACCTACGTGCCCGCGCGCAACACCATCCTGCTCTCGCTCGCGCTGGGCTGGGCTGAAGTGCTTGGTGCGGGGCACATCTTCGTCGGAGCGAATGCGGTTGATTACTCCGGGTATCCCGATTGCCGACCCGAGTACCTGCGCGCGTTCGAGGCCATGGCCAACCTTGCGACCAAGGCCGGCGTCGAAGGCCGCAGGATCGAAGTGCGCGGCCCGCTGGTGGATCTTTCGAAGGCGGCGATCGTCAAACTCGCGCTGGAACTCGGTGTGGATCCCGCGGGCACTGTGACGTGCTACCAGCCTGAGTCTGACGGACGCGCGTGCGGTGTGTGCGACGCCTGTCGCATACGCAAGCAGGGATTCCTCTCGGCAGGCGTTCCGGATACGACGCGTTATCGCTGATTTCGCGGTGATCGCTACCGAACGCGAAAAAAGTGCAGGTTAATTTGACTCGACTGGGTCACCCCAGTAAAATCGCCGGTCCATTTTGGGTCGTTAGCTCAGCTGGTAGAGCAGCGGACTTTTAATCCGTTGGTCGGCGGTTCGATCCCGCCACGGCCTACCAAAATTCTCAAGGGGTTAGCTTCGTGCTAGCCCCTTTGTCTTTTCTGCCGTAGCGAAAACGCAGCGAGCGGGATCACTTCCGCACGGCGTTTTCCGTCAATCCGGTGCTCACTTCGATTCGCCACCCTGCGAGAGGGCTGACTCCACGGCTTCGCGAATGAATCGCGTGTAGGGGATTCCGCGCGCTGCAGAGCGCTTCTTCACGGCCTCAAGCAGTGCCTTCGGTACTCGCATGTTCAGTTGCGCGTTCTTTTTCTCAAACTCGAACTTCACCGGCCTCAAGCCCGAAATATCGTATTTCGACAGATCAGCCGTATCGACAAATTGCTCGGCTTCCTTGTCGGTCTTAAACGTCGGGATTTTCTTTTTCATAGTGTTTTACTTCCTTCCTGTGCATGTAACGCGCGCTGACTGGCCGAATAAGCCGCTTGCCAGCACGCACCCGGATGGTGAAGACCAGGAAGACGGGTCGCCCGCTTGGCGTCTTGCCGATCGCCCGAAGTCGCTCCTCGCTCTGTGAGTGCGACGCGTCGGGAATGAGTAGCAACGGGCTGCTGAAAACCCCTTCAACCTCCGCGACCGAGACTCCATGCTTTTCGCACTTTGCGCGGTTGCCTGCGTCCCAATCGAATCCTCCGACATCTACATCCATTGGCGCATACTACACAATTGTATATACATAAGTAAAGCACACCTGACCACGGTCCGCCGTCCGGCTCGGCTCTACTCGGGCGCATGATCAGGTTCGACTGCCGACGGTTTTAGAATCCTGGTGCTTACGAAGCGCAAGCATGTTGTAAGCGCAGTACGCGCAATAGGCGACGAGCCACAGTGCACCGGCCAGTTCCAGTGTCAGTACGCTTCGGGCCGCGTAGGCCAGTGCGGCGAACAGGGGCAGCGAGAGCAATTCGCCGATCGCTATCTCCCTTGTGCGCCGGCGCGCGTAGAGCGCAAACAGCGGGATCCATGCGGCGATGCGCACCAGGCTCCCGGCGAATAACAGGGCGACCGTCATGGTCGAGGCCTGCGTTTCGCGGTCGTACAGCGCTTCGAGCAGCGGGCGGTGCAGTGCAAGCAGCACGCAGAGCGCGGCGGCAGAGGGCAGGAGCACGATCTTCGCTGCCGAACGCATTTCACTTGCGAGCGCTTCTGCGCCGCGCGCTGCTGCGAATCGCGGCAGGTAGCGCAGCGAGAGGAACCCCGCCGCAATCACGCACACCCAGTCCGCCAGCCGGAACAGTGCCTGCAGGACGCCGGCATCGTGCCAGGAGAGCGCGTCGGCAATCGTGCCTCGTGCCAGCAGGATGGAAAGCGGGCCCAGGATGCCGACCGAAAGCCCGGGAAGGATGTAGCGGCGCAGCGGGTGCGGGCGGCGCGTGGGCCGCTTGCCGCTTGCGCGCGGGATGAACAGCAATACGCCAGCGGGCAAGGCCTGCACAATAACAATCCAGCCAAGAACTGATTCGGCAGGAAAGCCGTACGGCGCGAAGAGCAGCATCCCCACCAGCAGCGTCGCGATCGACTGTCCGGTGAGCATGGCAAGCATTGCGCCGTAGCGGCGCTGGCCGAGCCAGTAGTTGCTGACGAGCATGGGAATGACGCCGATCCATCCGGCCGCTGCGGCGGCGGAAAAGACCCAGGGCGGCACCTTGCCGCCCGACAGGAAATCGTTGAGCAGCCATCCGGCGAGCGCGAGTGCAAGAGCGACCGGCAGCGCGAGTGGGAGGGCGATGCGCAGTGCCTGATCGAGCAGCTCGAGTCGCGTGTCCTCGCGCTTTGATCGCGCGACCAGAACCACCAGGCCGGTGCCGACACCGGCGGAGATCACGCCGCCGACGATTTCGAGGACGGTGGACACCTGCGCCCACAGGACAACCAGCTCCGCGCCGCCGTGCAGGGCGAGCAGTTTGTCCAGCGCCGTGCGGCCAGCCAGGCCGGCGACGATCAGCGCGACGGTCAGTGCGAGTTGCGTGATGGGTCTATGCGCCAGGCGGGCGCAACGGCCTGCCGTTGAGTTGCAGTAAGCCGCTCTTCCAAGCTTTCTCAAGGTCCCTGTTCTCCTTGAGGAATGACGCCAACGTCTGACCCACGGCCTCCCCGCGCCAGCCCTGCAGCAACGCAGGCGCCTCGCCCGCGCCCAGGGCGACGTGGCGGTAGAGCTTCACCAGTTCCTTGCGGCTCGCCACCAGCGCAGGATCCAGTTTCGTTTCCGCGCACAGGCTCTGCATCACTTCGAGCAGCGTGTCCGCACGCGCCTTGTCTACAGGATCGAGCTCGGGTTCCGCTGCGGGCCAATCGGATTTCGCAAGGGCACTGGCCCGCGCGCCGGCTGCGACGATCTCCGCGGCGAACGCGTCTGCGACGGCTTTGGGCATGCCGCGGACTCTTCCTGCTTCGGCGTTGGAGGCCGGCGGCTTGCGCGCAAGCTCGATCATCACGTCGTCCTTCAGCAGGGTGCGCGGCGGCTTGTCGTGCAGGCGGGCGGCGCCGTCGCGCCAGAGGGTGAGCTCGCGCAGCACGGCCTTTCCGTGCGGGGAAAGCAGGTTCCCGCCGCGCACGCGCAGGTAGTGCGTCTCGGGTTTGAAGCCGAAGCGGGTAAGCACACAAGCGGCGCGACATTCTTCCTCGGCGTCTTTCATACGGCCGAGGGCCTCCAGCCTCGCGACCAGTTCGCGATGCGCTGCAAGCAGGTAGCGCACGTCATCAATCGCATAGCGCACCTGGATCGGCGAGAGCGGGCGCTGCGCCCAGTCGCTGAACCCGAGGTCACGGCCGAGATTGACGCCCGTCAGTTCGAGCACGAGATTCTTCAATGACATGGGGTAGGGCAGGCCGACAAAACCGGCGGCGATCTGGGTATCGAACACGTTCGCGGCCGGCCGGCCCAGATTCCGGCCCACGGGCTCGATGTCACTTTCCCCGGCGTGGACGATCTTGGTCACGCCGGGGTCGGCCAGCAGTTCCCAGAAGGGCGTGATGTCGAACCCCGCGAGCGGGTCGATCAGCGCCAGGGTGCTGGATGAGGCGACCTGCACCAGGCAGAACCGCGGATGGTAGGAGCGCTCGGTGATGAACTCGCTGTCGTAGGCAAAGCATCCGTCGGCGCGCAGCGTCGCGATCAGCCGCGCGAATTCTCCGGCAGTGGCTGCGAGGACCGGTTCGTCGCGGTGGACCAGCGGCATGTCCGGGATATCGTCCTCCGGCGCGGCGTCCTGGTGGGCGGTGTGATGGTTGCGCGAGCGGTAGTTCATGCGGTTCCGTTGTCGAGTACGGCCTTTATCCAGCTAGATAGTGTATCGATAACGATACATAAACTACCGGAAAAGCGGCTTCAGGTTTGGAGTTTACTGAAACAATCCTTCAGAATTGTCTGGCCGGACGCACTTCGCCCGCAGGTCCCGGCCGGGCTATTCCCGCATCCGCGCGAGCTTCACCACTTCGGGCAGGCGGCGCAGCGAGCGCATGACCCGCGCGAGATGACCGCGGTTGGCGACTTCCAGCACGAACAGCATCGGCGTGTAGAGCGAGCGGTCCTCGTCCATGGTGATCGAGTCGATGTTGGAGCCTGCGTCGGCGATTTCGGAGGCCACCTTGGCGAGCACGCCGCGCTGGTTGGTGACGGTGACGGTGATCGCCGACTGGAAGAGCTTGTTTGCCGCCGGGTCCCAGTCGACGTCGATCCACATGTCCGGCTCGTTCTTCCTCGAGCGCGCGATCTGGCGACATTCGGCGCTGTGCACCACGAGGCCCTGGTCTTTCTTGATCGAGCCGGTGATCGCATCCCCGGGGATCGGCCGGCAGCACTTGGACAGTTGCACGGCCATGCCTTCGGTGCCGCGGATGACGACGCTGCCGGGCGGTTTCGGGGTCGGCTTGCCGTCGTCCTTGCTGGTTTCACTGTGGCGCAGGAGACGCCGCGCCGTGACTGCGGGCAGTCGCTTGCCCAGGCCGATGTCGGCGAGCACTTCCTGCCTTGAGGTGGCGCCACTGTCGCGCACCGCGCGCTCCCAGTTTGCCTCGTCGATCTGGGCGAGCGAGACGTCCAGCGCGCGCAGCGCCTGGTCGAGCAGCCGCTCGCCCAGCGCGGCCGACTCGTCGTACTGCATGGTCTTCAGGAAGTGGCGGATGTTGGAGCGCGCCTTGCCGGTGCGCACGTACTGCAGCCAGCCGGGGCTCGGCTTGGCGTGGCTGGCGGTGACGATCTCGACGCGGTCGCCGTTCCTGAGTTCGGTGCGCAGCGGCACGAGCTCACCGTTCACCTTGGCCGCAACGCAGCGGTTGCCGATGTCGGTGTGCACGGCGTAGGCCATGTCGACCGCGGTGGCGCCGCGCGGCAGCGACAGGATCCGCCCCTTGGGCGTGAAGACGTAGACCTCGTCGGGAAACAGATCCACCTTGATGTGCTCGAGGAATTCGGCCGAGTCGCCCGACTGGTTCTGGATCTCGAGCAGCGACTGCAGCCACTGGTGGGTTTTCTTCTGCAGGTCGGAAAGCGTGGAGGCGTCGTCCTTGTACATCCAGTGCGAGGCCACGCCGGTTTCGGCGATCCGGTCCATCTGCCCGGTGCGGATCTGCAGTTCCACCGGCGTGCCGAACGGTCCGATCAGCGTGGTGTGCAGCGACTGGTAGCCGTTGGCCTTGGGGATCGCGATGTAGTCCTTGAACTTGCCCGGCACCGGCTTGTACAGGCCGTGCAGTGCACCGAGCGCGAGGTAACACCCGCCGACATCCTTCACGATCACGCGAAAGCCGTAGATGTCGTGGACCTCCGAAAAGGTCAGGTGCTTCTCGAGCATCTTGCGGTAGGTGCTGTAGATGTGCTTTTCGCGGCCCGTGACGGTGGCCTCGATGGCCGCCTCGGCCAGCCGCGCCTTGATCGCGTCCTGCGTCTTGCCGATGACCTCGCGCCGGTTGCCGCGCGCGGCGCGCGTGGCCTTGCCGAGCACGCGGTGGCGCAGCGGGAAGATGTGAGAGAACGAGAGCTCCTCAAGTTCCTGGTAGAGGTTGTTCAGCCCGAGGCGATTGGCGATCGGCGCATAGATCTCCCGGGTTTCGCGCGCGACGCGCCTGCGCTTGGCGGGCGGCACCGCGCCGAGGGTGCGCATGTTGTGCAGCCGGTCGGCGAGCTTGATCAGGATCACGCGCACGTCGCGCGCCATCGCGAGCAGCATCTTACGGAAGTTCTCGGCCTGCGCGTCCTCGGCCGACTGGAACTCGATCTTGTCGAGCTTCGAGAGCCCGTCGACGAGATCGGCCACCGGCTTGCCGAACGTGTCGGAGATCTCGTCCTTGGTGACGGAGGTGTCCTCCATCACGTCATGCAGCAGCGCCGCCATCAAGGCCTGCCCGTCCATGTGCCAGCCAGCGAGGATCTCGGTAACGGCGAGCGGGTGAGAGATGTACGGCTCGCCCGACTGGCGGGTCTGGCCGGCGTGTGCGGCTTCGCTGAAGCGGTAGGCTTCGCCGATCTTGGCGACGTCGGCAGGCTTAAGGTAGTTGAACAGCCCCTCGTTCAGCGCAGTGACGGCAGCCATGGGTGTCGGCCTGTGAGGGGCTGCGGCTGCGGTGTGTGCGTGCGGGTTGCTGTGCTGTCGTTACGCGCATCCGGGCTTCGGGCGGCCCCCTCGTGCCTGCCCGGCCCCGGACGGCGCTTCGGTCAGGGGGTCGCGATCGGCATCGGCGAAGCGGGGTTTTTCTTCAGCACCTCGAGCCCGACCTTGCCCGTGGCGATCTCGCGCAGCGCGATCACCGTGGGCTTGTCCTTGTTCGGCTCGACCAGCGGCGAGGCGCCGGTGCTTACCTGGCGTGCGCGATAGGTCGCGGCGAGCGTCAGCTGGAAGCGGTTGGGGATGCGTTTGAGACAATCATCAACGGTAATGCGTGCCATGGCTAAGCCTTTAATCTGAAGATTTCCGGATGCTGCGCAAGCTGGCGGGCAGTGCCCAGCCGTGCGGCGCGTATGATTGCGACGAGGTCTCGGGAGGCCTCATCGAAGTCCTTGTTAATAATAGCATAATCGAACTCGGGCGCGTGGCTGATCTCGTCGTGTGCCACGCCCATCCGGCGCCGGATCACCTCGGCGCTGTCCTGGCCACGCTTCTGCATCCGCCGTTCGAGCTCTTCGATCGAGGGTGGAAGGATGAAAATCCCTATGCAATCAGGGTACAGGCGGCGCACCTGCTGGGCGCCCTGCCAGTCGATTTCCAGGATCAGGTCGTGGCCCGCGGCGAGCTCGGCGTTGATGACCGCCTCAGCCGTCCCATAGCGATGACCATGCACCTGGGCTGACTCGAGGAACTCGCCGCGCGCGAGCATGCCGAGGAACGCCGCCTCATCGACGAAATGGTATTCGCGAGCGTCCTGTTCGCCGGGACGCGGCGCGCGGGTGGTATAGGACACGGACAAGCGCAGCGCCGGGTCGGCCTTCAGCGCGGCCGCGATCAGCGAGGACTTGCCCGCGCCCGAGGGCGCCGTGATGACGATCAGGAGGCCTGGCATCGGGGTCCTACTCTATGTTCTGGACCTGTTCGCGCATCTGCTCGATCAGCAGCTTGAGTTCGAGCGCGCACTCCGAGATGGCCTGCGATGCGGCCTTCGAGCCCAGCGTGTTCGCCTCGCGGTTCAGCTCCTGCATCAGGAAGTCGAGCCGCTTGCCCGCCGTCCCGCCCTTCTTCAGCACGCGCGCGACCTCGTCGAGGTGGGTCGTGAGGCGCTGCAGTTCCTCGTCGACGTCGATCTTCATGCCAAATACGGCAATTTCCTGCCGGATGCGCTCGTCGTCCGCCGAGCCCAGCGCATCGCGCAGGCGCTGCGCGATTTTTTCCTGGTAGGCGGCGATCGCCTGCGGCACCCGCGGTGCGACCGCCGCGATCCGCTCGCGCATTGTCGTGAGGCGTTCGGTGATCACACCGGCCAGCTTCGCGCCCTCGCGGGCGCGCGACATATTCAGCTCGCCGATCGCGCGCGCGGCGAGTTCGAGCGCAGCTTCGCGCATTGCGTCCGCAGATACCGTGCCTTCGGCGAGCACGCCGGGCCAGCGCAGCACGTCGATCGCGCGCAGGGGCAGCGACTCGGGGAACGAGATCCGCACTTGCATGGCCAGTTGATTGAGGGTCGCGAGCGCCTCGGCATTCAGCGTGTGCGCGCGCGGCGCAGCAGCGGCCGTGGAAAACGACACCCGGCAGTCGACCTTGCCGCGCGAGACGCGCGCGCCGATCGCCTCGCGCAGGCCCGCTTCCAGCACGCGAAGCTCGTCCGCGATGCGGAACTGGATGTCGAGGTAGCGCGAGTTGACCGTGCGCAGCTCGACATTCAGCGTCCCGCCGCTGAAATCGGCCGACGCGACGGCGTATCCGGTCATGCTGTTGATCATCGGGTGGCCCGGAGAGCGGAAAAAGTGCGCAACTGTGTATTAGTGCGCAGTACTGTCAAATCAGGCGCGTATCATAACAGCGTGGCGTGTTTTCCCCCGCGCCCACCGCTCCGGCGCTCACTTCAAAACATGTCCACGCAACAAGTCAACCAGCCGCTACCGGAAGGCCATCAGCTCGAGAATTACCGCATCCTCAAGGTGCTTTCATCGGGCGGTTTTTCGTTCGTCTACCTGGCCCACGACGAGAACGAGATTCCCGTCGCGATCAAGGAGTACCTCCCGGCATCGCTGGCCCTGCGCACCCAGGGCGGCGTCGTCCCGGCGGTGCCTGAAGCGAACCTTGCGATCTTCCGCTACGGCTTGAAATGCTTTTTCGAGGAGGGCCGCGCGCTCGCGACGCTGTCGCACCCGAACGTCGTGCGGGTGCTGAATTTCTTCCGTGCCAACGAAACGGTCTATATGGTGATGCGCTACGAGCGCGGCAGGACGCTGCAGGAGCACATCCAGGCGCGGCGTGGGTCGCTGTCCGAATCGTGGATCAGGCGCACGTTCAGCCAGCTGCTCAACGGCCTGCGCGAAGTGCACGCGAGGAAACTCCTGCACCTGGACATCAAGCCGGGCAACATCTACGTGAGGAACGACGGCGAGCCCCTGCTGATCGACTTCGGCGCCGCGCGCCAGACGCTGACCGCCGAGGGCACGAAACTCCCGCCGATGTACACGCCGGGCTTCGCCTCGCCCGAGCACTACGCAAAGCGCGAGAACCTTGGGCCCTGGAGCGACATGTATTCGGTGGGCGCCGCCATGTACGCCTGCCTTTCCACCGAGGCGCCGCAGCCGGCCGACAAACGTCTCGTGCAGGACAAGGTCGAGCCCGCGCGCAAAGCATGGAGCGGGAAGTACACCAACCAGCTGCTCGACACCATCGACTGGTGCATGCGCCTGGACCACATGGAGCGGCCGCAGAGCGTGCTGGCGCTGCAAAAGGCGCTGCTCGGCCAGAAAGACCCCGACCACAAGGGGGAAGGGCCGTTGATGGACCAGTTGAAGGAGATGTTCTCGCGCTTCGCACGGCGCGGCGACTCGCCTGCAAGCGAGGACGTTGATCGCCGCAGGGAAGAAGTTGCGGAGGCGGTTGCAGGCGCACAGGCCGAAGGCAAATCGGCGCAAAGGGAGGAAGGGAAGGGAGGGTAGGCAGGACAGGCGGTGGGCAGCATTTCGGGGGATTGGCTATACAAATGAAGTTCTCGATTTTCCAGGACAGCCGCGTCGGGGCGCGGCCCTATAACCAGGACCGTATCGGGCACTGGTATACGCGCGATTCGCTGCTGCTGATCGTGGCCGACGGCATGGGCGGCCACATCATGGGCGAGGTCGCCGCGCAGATCGCCGTCGACCATCTCGCCACGGCTTTCCAGGAGCAGGCACAGCCGCGCATCGCCGATCCCGACCGGTTTCTTTACGACGCGGTCGGCCGCATCCACGACTCGATCGACGCGCACGCGAGCAAACTCGATCTCACGGATTCACCGCGCACCACGCTTGTCGCGTGCATCATCCAGGACGGGCACGCCTGGTGGACCCACGTCGGCGATTCGCGCCTCTACCTGATACGCCGCAGCCGCATCGTCGAGCGCACCCGCGACCATACCCGGGTGCAGCAGCTCGTCGACCTGGGGCGCATCCGGGAGGAGGCGGTAAGTTCGCACCCCGAGCGCAACATGTTGCTGCAATGCCTGGGCGGCGGGCGCGCGCCGCGCGTCGGACCCACTGCGTGCGCCCGGCTTTCACGGGACGACATCGTGCTGCTGTGTTCCGACGGCTTCTGGGGGCCGCTGAACCAGCGCCAGTTGCTCGGCACGCTGGCGGGGAAGGACCTGAGGCAGGCGGTGCCGGAGCTGATGTCACTCGCCGAGATGCGCGCCGGACACGGGTGCGATAATCTCTCGGTGGTCGCGGTCCGCTGGAACGAGGAGGCCCTTGCGGCATCGAGCGCAGCTTCCCCGGTCACGGTTCCGTCCTACGACCTGCCGACGGACGTGCAGGATTTCAGCGCTACCGACCCGGATTTCGCCAACCTGCCACCGATGTCGGACGAAGACATAGACCGTGCGATTGCCGATATCAAGACGGCGCTCAAGCGGTACAACCCGGGAAAACGATGAGACCGAGCAAACGCAAGCCAGACCAGTTGCGCAGCGTCACGATCGAGCGCAGCTACACAAAACACGCGGAGGGCTCGGTGCTGGTCAGCTTTGGCGACACACGCGTACTGTGCACCGCCAGCGTGGAGGAAAAAGTGCCCGGCTTCCTGCGCGGTCGCGGCCAGGGCTGGCTCACCGCCGAATACGGGATGCTGCCGCGCGCGACCAACACGCGCGGCGACCGCGAGGCGGCGCGCGGCAAGCAGTCGGGCCGCACACAGGAGATCCAGCGCCTGATCGGGCGCTCGATGCGCGCCGTGGTGGACCTCGCGCGGCTCGGCGAGCGCACCATCCAGATCGACTGCGACGTGCTGCAGGCCGATGGCGGCACGCGCACGGCCGCGATCACCGGCGCATTCGTCGCGGTGCACGACGCGCTCGGCTGGCTGAAGGCGCGCGGCAAGATCGAGGCGCTGCCGGTCAGGGATTTCGTCGCGGCCGTGTCGGTGGGCATGTACGAAGGCGTGCCGGTGCTGGACCTCGACTATGCCGAAGACTCCAACTGCGACACCGACATGAACGTGGTGATGACCGGCAAGGGCGGATTCGTCGAAGTGCAGGGCACGGCCGAAGGGGCGGCGTTCACCCGCGAGGAACTCGATGCGCTGCTTGCGCTTGCCGACAAGGGTATCCGCAGGCTCGTCGCGCAGCAGAAGAAGGCGCTGGCGCAGTAAGCGCGTGTGATGAAAAAGCTGGTCGTTGCCAGCGGCAATCCCGGCAAGCTGGCCGAGATCCGCGCACTGCTTGCGCCGCTGGAAATACAGGTGGTCTCGCAAGGCGAACTCGGGATCGCCGATGCGGAGGAGCCCCACTTCACGTTCCTCGAGAACGCGCTGGCCAAGGCGCGCCACGCAAGCGCAGCGGCCGGGCTGCCGGCACTGGCGGACGATTCCGGCATCTGCGTGGATGCGCTCGGCGGCGAGCCGGGCGTGAACTCGGCCTGTTACGCCGGCGCAGACGGCGCGCGCGAGGAACGCGACGCGCGCAACAACGCGAAGCTCCTCGCCGCCCTCGCGCAACAACCGGCGAAGGGCGCGCACTACGTCTGCGTGATGGTCCTGGTACGCCACCCGCGCGACCCGCAGCCGCTGGTGGCCGAGGGTAGCTGGCGGGGTGAGATCAGCGCCGCCGCGCGCGGCACGAACGGCTTTGGCTATGACCCGTATTTCCTGCTGCCCAGTCTTGGCAAGACCGCGGCCGAACTCGACCCTGAAGAGAAGAATCGCCTGAGTCACCGCGGCCGCGCACTGCGCCAGTTGATCGCGCGCTTGCAGGAAGAAGGCTGATGGCGGACGTGTCGGTCAGCCTGGCGCCGCCCGGGGCGATCCGGCTCGAAGCGCTGCCGCCGCTGTCCTTGTACGTGCACATGCCCTGGTGCGTGCGCAAATGCCCGTACTGCGACTTCAACTCGCACGAAAAAACGGGCGACCTGCCCGAAGACGACTACTGCGCAGCGCTGGTGGCAGACTTGGAGCATGCGCTGCCTTGGGTCTGGGGACGCAGGGTCTCGAGCATCTTCTTCGGCGGCGGAACGCCCAGCCTGTTTTCTGCACGGTCAATCGACCGGTTGTTGTCTGACATCCGCTCGCGGATCCCGGTCACCGCAGATGCCGAGATCACGCTCGAGGCAAACCCCGGAACCTTCGAGTCCCAGAAGTTCCACGATTTCCGCTCAGCCGGGATCAACCGCCTGTCGATCGGTGTGCAGAGTTTCAACGACGCGCACCTCAAGGCGCTGGGCCGTATCCACGGCGCAGACGAGGCACGCCGCGCGATTGGCATCGCACAGGCGGAGTTCGATAACATCAACCTCGACCTGATGTACGGCTTGCCCGCGCAGACCGCAGAAGAATCGCGCGCTGACATCGAGGAGGGCATCCGGCACGGCACGACCCACCTGTCGGCCTATCAGCTGACGCTCGAGCCCAACACCGTGTTCTACAGCCATCCGCCGCAGTTGCCTGCGCATGACGCGGCTGCCGGGATGCAGGAGGCTGCGGAGCAACTGCTCGCGCAGGCCGGATTCGAGCACTACGAGACTTCGGCATTTGCGCGACCGGGTCGCCGTTCGCGCCACAACGTCAACTACTGGCAGTTCGGCGACTACCTCGGCCTGGGTGCCGGCGCGCACGGCAAGATCAGTTTCCCCGACCGGATCGAGCGCCATGCGCGCGCGAAGCAACCGCGCGAGTACATGGCCATGGCGCCGGCGGGCCGCTCGATCGTCGAGCACCGGACGGTGACGCGCGCCGACCTGCCGTTCGAGTTCATGCTCAATGCGCTGCGCCTGACCGAAGGCGTCCCGGTTGCGCTGTTCCGCGAGCGCACGGGCCTGGAGATCGGTGTGATCGAGGCCGCCCTTGCGAAAGGCGAGGCGCTGGGCCTGCTCGAGCGCGACTGGCAGACGCTGCGGCCGAGCCAGAAAGGGCAGCGCTTCCTGAACGAGCTGCTCGAACTATTCCTGCGCTGATTTGTGAAGAATTATCCTTTAGTATCTAGCCTGGGAGCGGTGATCAGGGTAGTTTGAGTATCGATACCGATACATTCAAGACTGGCGGCGGTGGAAAACAAGATCCCAGACCCCGTGCCCGAGCCTGAGCCCGCGCGATTCGAACTTGGTTTCGGGTCGGTACGCGGGTCGCGGCGCGTAGGCTTCCGCCGTGTTCGCCAGCGACGGCTCGCCGCGCAGCACCTCGAGCATGTGTTCCGCGTACGCCTGCCAATCGGTTGCGAGATGCAGGTAGCCGCCGGGCGCGAGCTTGCCTGCCGCGAGCGCGACCAGCGGCGGCTGGATCAGGCGGCGCTTGTTGTGCCGCTTCTTCGGCCAGGGATCGGGAAAGAAGATGTGAAGCCCTGCGAGGGAAGCGTCGGGGACCATCTTTTCCAGCACGTCGACCGCGTCGTGGCGGATGACGCGCAGGTTCGTGAGGCCTTCTTCGTCGATCGCTTTCAGCAGGCTGCCGATGCCGGGCAGGTGGACTTCGATCGCGATGTAATCGTTTTCCGGCTGTGCCAGGGCGATCGCGACGCTGGTCTCGCCCATGCCGGAGCCGATCTCGAGAATCAGCGGCGCGCTTCGGCCGAACAGCGCCTTTGCGTCGAGCACCTGCTCGGCAAACGGGATCCCGTATTTCGGGAACAGCGTGTCCCAGGCGCGCTGCTGGGCGTTCGATACGCGCCCCTGGCGCAGGACGAAGCTCCTGACCGACCTGCGTTCCGGTTCTGTCATTGAACGGGCCGGGGAGGTCTGAGGAGGGGCGCAGCCCCTCTTCTCCGAGTCACGCAGCTTTGGGCTGCGCAGTCGAGGTGATCATTCCCTCGGTCGGGGAGGATGGCGCGGCGGTATAGGTCTTCTTAGGCATGCGACCGGCAAGAAATGCCTCGCGCCCGGCTTCCACGCCCTTCCCCATCGCGCGGGCCATCATGATCGGGTCCCGCGCCGCGGCGATCGCGGTGTTCATGAGCACGCCGTCGCAGCCCAGTTCCATCGCGATCGCGGCGTCCGAGGCCGTGCCCACGCCCGCATCCACGATCACCGGCACCTTGATCCG
>JBBQVP010000061.1:0-22439 GCA_038211455.1 Burkholderiales bacterium | reverse complement strand
GAAAAGGGCCGCGGCCCGCACACGAAGTGGGCCAGCGGCTCGAACCTGATCTTCATTTCCTACGCGGTGAATCCCGATGCCGGCCTTATCGTCGCGGTCGCCGCAATCGACAATCTGGGCAAGGGCGCCGCGGGACAGGCGATGCAGAACGCAAACCTGATGACCGGTCAGCCGGAGACGGCAGGACTCTCAGGCCTGCCGCTCTGGCCTTGACTCTGATGCCGTAAATGGGAACGGTTGCGGGCGGTCTATCTGTATCGATATCGATACAGAAACTGCCATGGAACCCGCTCCTGTATTCGATTTCTTTAAATAATTCTTCCAGAATTATCCCTGCGTAGAGGAGCAAAAATGCCCAGAGTGAAAGAAATCACGGACGCCCGGGGCGATGCGACCCTGGAGGAGTTGTTCGCCAAGGAGCGTGCCGCGTTCGGCGACCTGCTCAACCCGACCAAGGTGATGGCGCACTGCCCGCCTATCTTGCGGGCGGCGAAGATGCTGAGTGCTTCGATCGCCGCGTCGGGGACCCTGCCCAAGGGGCTCGCGGAGCTCGTGTCCCTGCGCGTCGCGGCGATCAACGGCTGCCCGTTCTGAGTCGACATCAATTCCGTCCGTGTGACGGAAATCGATGGCGGTGACGCAAAGCTCGCGGATCTTTCCGACTGGCACGCGAGCAGCGCGTTCAGCGATTTCGAGCGCGTGGCACTGGAGTACGCCGAACGCATGACCCATACCGGCCAGAAGGTGGACGACGCTTTGTTCGGGCGGCTGGTGCAGCATTTCAGCGAAGTGCAGATCGTCGAACTCACCGCGGCGGTCGCGCTTGAGAATTTCCGCAGCAAATTCAATCCCGCCCTAGGCGTGCAGTCGCAGGGTTTCTGCCTGCTGCCAAAGCGCTAGTTCACGGCGCAGCCCGGGAGGCAAGAACCACCAGCGCGTGTGCGGCGACCGCCGGGCGCGCGACCCCGGCTTGCGGAAGCGGCGCGGGCAGAGAGGTTTCGAAAATCTGTCGCCAGGGTTCGCGCGGCGCGGCCGGCAGCTTGAATTCGACATCCTCCTCCCCGCCATTGATCAGCACCAGCAGCGCAGCCTCGGAGGCGTCCTGCCTGCCGAGCTGAAAACCGAAACAGCGGTCCACGCCGTCTTCCCATCGCGCCGGGGTCATTTCGAGGCCATCGGCCGACAGCCAGGTGATGTCGCGCTCTCCCACGGGCGTGAGTGCGCCATCGAACCAGCGCGCGCGGCGCAGCGCAGGGTGTTCGCGCCGCAATGCGACCAGCTTGCGGGTGAAATCGATCAAGCCACGATCCGCGGCTTCCCAGGCGATCCAGCTCAATTCGTTGTCCTGGCAATAGGCGTTGTTGTTGCCGGCTTGCGTGCGGCCGAGCTCGTCGCCCGCGGTCAGCATCGGCACGCCCTGCGAGACGAACAAGGTGGCGAGCAGCGCGCGCTGCAGCCGGGCGCGCCGTTCCAGCACCGCCGCATCGTCGCTCGGCCCTTCGACCCCGCCGTTGGCGCTACGGTTCTCGTCGGTGCCGTCGCGATTTTCCTGGCCGTTCGCCTGGTTGTGCTTTCTCGCGTAGGCGACGAGGTCGGCGAGCGTGAACCCGTCGTGCGCAGTGACGAAGTTGATGCTCGCCTGCGGCGCGCGGCCGTCGTGCCTGAACAAGTCGCTCGAGCCGGTCATGCGCTGCGCGAGCTCGCCACGGGTCGTGCCGTGGCCCAGCCAGAAGCCGCGCACGGCATCCCGATAACGGTCGTTCCATTCGGCGAATCGGGGCGGGAAACGCCCGGTCTCGCTGCCGGCCATGTCCCAGGGCTCGGCGATCAGCTTGACCCGCGCGAGCACAGGGTCCTGGCGCATCGCGGATAGAAGCGCGCTGTCCGGGTTGAATCCCCCGCGCTCGCGCGCAAGCGCGCTCGCCAAGTCGAAACGAAACCCGTCGACACGCATTTCCACCGCCCACCAGCGCAGCGAGTCCATCACCATCTGCAGCACGCGCGGGTGCGCGGTGTTGAGCGTGTTGCCGGTGCCCGTCACGTTGTCGTACATGCGCCGGTCGGCGCCCCGCGCCCGGTAATAACTCGCGTTGTCGATCCCGCGCCAGGAGAGCGTCGGCCCGAGTTCGTCGGTCTCGCAGGTGTGGTTGTAGACCACGTCGAGGATCACCTCGATGCCCGCCGCGTGCAGGCCGCGCACCATGCCGCGGAATTCGGCGACCGGATCCGGGCCGTAGGCATAGCGCGCCGCCGGAGCAAAATATCCCACGCTGTTGTAACCCCAGAAATTGGCAAGGCCGCCGCGCACCAGCGCGAGTTCGTCGACGAACTCGTGCACCGGCAGCAGCTCGAGCGCCGTCACGCCGAGATGGCGCAGGTGGGCGGTCGAGGCCGGATGCGCGATACCGGCGTAGGTGCCGCGCAATGCCTCGGGCACGCCAGGGTTGCGCATGCTGAAGCCCCGGACGTGGGCTTCGCAGATCACGCTGTCAGCCAGCGCCGTGCGCGGCGCGGTGTCCTCCCCCCAGTCGTAGGCGGGATCGATCACGCGGCAGCGGGACATCGCGTGGGCGTTGTCGCGCGGATCGAACGACAGGTCGGCCTCCGGATGGCCGACCTGGTAACCGCAGTGCGCATCGTCCCAGCGAAACGCGCCGGCATAGGCGCGCGCATAAGGATCGAGCAGCAGCTTGTTCGGGTTGAAGCGGTGGCCCAGCCCGGGCGCATACGGTCCATGCACGCGATAGGCGTAGAGGAGGCCCGGCCGCGCGCCAGGCAGGTAGCCGTGCCAGACCTGGTCGGTGCAGCGCGGAAGCGGCAGTCGTTCGGATTCGCGCGCGGCGCCCGGCTCGAACAGGCAAAGCTCGACGCGCTCGGCGTGGGCGGTGAAAAGCGCGAAATTGACGCCACTCCCGTCCCAGGTCGCACCCAGGGGATCCGGCCGACCGGGCGCCATGCGCGGGGCGCTCAGAACGAAATCGGCTGTACGCGCCAGATGCCTTCGGCGTACTCGCGGATCGCGCGGTCGCTTGAAAACGGGCCCATGGCGGCGATGTTGAGGATCGCGGTCCGCGTCCAGGCCGCGCGGTCCGTGTACAGCACATCCACCCGTTCCTGGGCGGCAACGTATTCGGCGTAATCGGCGAGCAGCATGTAGTGGTCGCCATGCTGTAGCAGCGAATCCACAATGGGCAGGAAGCGCCCCGGTTCATCGGGGGAGAAACGCCCAGCGGCAATCTGGTCGAGCACCTCTTTCAGCTCGGCGTTCGACTCGTAGAAACTGCGCGGCTGATAGCCGTCGGCGCGCAGTCGTTTCACGTCGCCGGCACGCAGGCCGAACAGGAACATGTTTTCGGCGCCGACGGCATCGCGAATCTCGATGTTCGCGCCATCCTCGGTGCCGATGGTCAGCGCGCCGTTCAGCGCCAGCTTCATGTTGCCGGTGCCGGACGCTTCCGTGCCGGCCAGCGAGATTTGCTGCGAAAGGTCCGCCGCCGGGATGATCAGCTGGGCCACCGAAACCCCGTAGTTGGGCACGAACACCGCCTTGAGGCGGCCTTCGGTGCGCGGGTCTTCGTTGATCACCCGGGCGACGTCGTTGATCAGCTTGATCACCAGCTTGGCCATGTAGTAACCGGAGGCCGACTTCCCGGCGAAGATCACGCTGCGCGGCACCCAGTCCGCGCCGGGGTTGGCAAGGATGCGGTTGTAGCGCGTGACCAGGTGCAGCACGTTGAGCAACTGGCGCTTGTATTCGTGGAAGCGCTTGATCTGCACGTCGAACAGCGACTCCGGGCTGATCGCGATCCCGCTGGCGTGCATCACGTGGTCGGCAAGATGACGCTTGCTGGTGGTCTTGGCATCGCGCAACGCCGCCCCGAACGCCTTGTCTGAGGCGAGCGGCGCAAGCCCTTCAAGCAATTCCAGGCGGGTGCGCCAGCGCGCGCCGATATTGCGGTCGATCAGTTTGGACAGCCCCGGATTCGCCAGGCCCAGCCAGCGCCGCGGCGTGATGCCGTTGGTGACATCGACGATCCTCCCCGGGAAGAGCCGGTCGAAATCTGCGAAGATCGTCTCGCGCAGCAGCTGCGTGTGAAGTTTGGACACCCCGTTCACCTTGTGGCTCGCCAGCACCGACAGGTTGGCCATGCGCACGCGCCGCCCGTGACCCTCGTCGATCAGCGACACGCGGCCGAGGAGCCCCACATCGTCCGGGTACAGGCCACGCACCTGGTCAAGGAAGCGCTCGTTGATCTCGAAGATGATCTGCATGTGACGCGGCAGGATCCGCTCGAGCATCTCGACCGGCCAGGTTTCCAGCGCCTCGGCCATCAGCGTGTGGTTGGTGTAGGAAAAGACGCGCGTGCACAGCCGCCATGCACTCTCCCAGGCCATGCCGTGAACGTCGACCAGCAGCCGCATCAGTTCCGGCACCGAAAACGCGGGGTGGGTATCGTTCAGGTGGACCGATACCTTGTCGGCCAGCTGCTCGAGGCTCTTGTGGTCCTTGAGGTAGCGCCGCAGCAGGTCCTGCAGCGAGGCGCTGGCGAAGAAATACCCCTGCCGCAGCCGCAACTCGCGGCCGTGCACGTTGCTGTCGTCCGGGTAGAGCACGCGCGAGACGTTCTCCGAGGAGTTTTTCGCCTCGACCGCCGCCGTGTAGTTGCCCTGGTTGAACAGCGACAGGTCGATCGCGTCGGTTGCCGACGCCGACCAGAGGCGCAGGGTATTCACAGCCGGCGTGTCGAATCCGGGCACCAGCGTGTCGTAGGCGATCGCCAGCACGTCGTCGGTTTCGACCCAGCGCGCCGCTTTCCCGTCGTGCTCGACGCGACCACCGAACTGGATCGTGTACTTGATCTCCGGACGCATGAACTCCCAGGGATTGCCATCGACCAGCCAGTGATCCGGGAACTCGACCTGGCGCCCTTCATGCAGGCGCTGCGCGAACAGGCCGTACTCGTAGCGGATGCCGTAACCCATGCCGGGAATGCCAAGGGTTGCCATCGAATCCAGGAAACAGGCCGCGAGCCTGCCGAGGCCGCCGTTGCCGAGAGCCGGGTCGTGCTCCAGCGCCGCAAGTTCGTCCAGGTCAAGGCCCAGTTCGCGCAACGCGTCGTGGCATTCGTCGTACAGGCCGAGCGCAAGCAGCGCGTTGGACAGCATCCTGCCCGGAAGGAATTCCATCGACAGGTAGTAGGCGCGCTTGGCGTTCTGCTTGTACTGCCGGTGAACGGTGTCCATCCAGCGCTCGACCAGCCGGTCGCGAACCGCCAATGACAGCGCGATCACCCAGTCGCGCCGCGAAGCCTCGGTCGAGTCCTTGCTGACCGAGTAGCGCAGGTGGCTGGCGATGGAGCGGCGCAGCGCATCAACCCCCGGGCCCATTTCGTCCGAATCAAAATTCCTGACCTTGGCGTCCATTATTTTCCGATGCGATCCAGCGCGAGATTCACAACATGCAAAATGCGTGCCGCGAAGTGTACCTACGCGGGCGCTTTCCCGCGACGACCTGCGGCGGGACGCAATTGCCGATACAGCTCCAGATAGCGCCCGGCCGAGGGCGTCCAGCCGAAGTCCTGGCGCATCGCCGCGGTGCGCAGGCGCGCCCACTGCGTCGGCGCCTTCCATACGGTAAACATTCGTTCGAGCGCAGCGCGCAGGGCATCCGCGCTCGCTTCCGCGAATACGAACCCGGTCGCGGTGCCCGCGGAAACCGCATCCGGGTCAGCATCCCGGACGGTATCGGCGAGACCGCCAACGCGCCGCACCAGCGGCAGCGTGCCGTAGGCGAGGCCGTACATCTGGGTCAGCCCGCACGGCTCAAAGCGCGAAGGCAGGGCAATCACATCCGCACCGGCAATGATCCGGTGCGCAAGCCCTTCGTCGTAGCCCAGGTGCACCGCCAGTTGGCGCGGATGGCGCGCGGCCGCTGCGGCAAACGCGTCCGAGATAGCCGCGTCTCCTGTGCCGAGCAGCGCGAGCTGGGCGCCGCCTGCGAGCAGGGCAGGCAGCGCCGCGAGCAGCAGGTCCAGCCCTTTCTGCTCGGTGAGTCGGCTCACCACGCCCAGCAGGGGGCCGGCAGACTTACCGAGCCCGAGTTCCTTGCGCAGGGCCGCCTTGCACTTCGCCTTGCCCGAAGGATCGTCGGCGTCGAATGTGGCGGGGAGGTGAGCGTCCCGCGCGGGGTCCCATGTCGCGCGATCCACGCCGTTCAGGATTCCGCTGAGCACGCCGGAGCGCGAGCGCAGCAGGCCATCCATGCCGAAGCCGAATTCCGGGGTCTGTATTTCCATCGCGTAGGTCGGGCTGACCGTGGTGATCCGGTCGGCGAACTGCAGCCCCGCCTTGATGAAATTCACCCTGCCGTGAAACTCGACGCCCTGCATCGCGAAGAAATCAGGCGGCAGGCCAAGCGCCGGAAACACCGATGCCGGAAAGTGCCCCTGGAAAGCCAGGTTGTGCAGCGTGAACACGCTGCCCGGCCCGTCGCCGCCACGCGCCGCAAGGTACGCGGGGGCAAGACCTGCATGCCAGTCGTGGCCGTGAACGATGTCCGGGCGCCAGCCGTCCACGCTGCCATCGGCAAAACGCGATGCCACCCAGCCGAGCAAGGCAAAGCGCAGGTGGTTGTCGGGCCAATCGCGCCCCGCGGCATCGCCATAGGGCGTGCCCGGACGGGAAAAGAACTGCGGCGCCTCGATCAGGTAGGCAGGAACACCGGACAACCGGGCGCGGCTGATCCAGACCTCATCCAGGCCGAACGCAGGGCCCAGGTTGACCATGCGCTCGCGCTCCACGACTGCGTCGCATAGCGCGGGAAATGCCGGCAGCAGCAGGCGCACGTCGGCCCCCAGGCCGATCAGGGCCGGCGGCAGGGCGGCGTTGACGTCGGCCAGCCCTCCTGTCTTCAGCGCCGGATAGACCTCGGTGCTGACGTAGAGGACGCGCATCAGGCGCGGCCGAGGAGGCCACGCGCCTCAGGCACGCGATCCGGCCAGGCGATCCAGCTTGTCCTGGGTGACGAGTGTCACGCCCTGCTCGGTGCGGAAAAAACGCGCCGCATCCAGCGCAGGGTCCTCGCCGATCACCAGGCCCTCGGGTATCCGGCAACCGCGGTCGACCACGACATTCCTGAGCCGTGCATGCCGGCCGACCGAAACGTCCGGAAGGAGCACCGCGCCCTCGACTGTGCAGTAGGAATTGACCCGGCATTTCGAGAACAGGACCGAGCGCGCCACGCGCGAACCGGAAATCACGCAGCCACCGGAGACGATCGATTCGACCGCCATGCCGCGGCGGTCGTGCTGGTCGAAGACGAATTTTGCCGGCGGCAGCTGTTCCTGGTAGGTCCAGATCGGCCAGGTGCTGTCGTACATGTCGAGCGCCGGCGTCAGCATGGTCAGGTCGATGTTGGCCGACCAGTACGCATCGACCGTGCCTACGTCTCGCCAGTACGGCGACTCCGGATCAGGACCGACGCAGGACAGCGAAAACGGGTGCGCGCAGGCCACGCCCATGCGCACCGCTTCCGGGATGACGTCCCGGCCGAAGTCGTGGCCGGAGGCCTCGTCAACCATGTCTTTCTGCAGCTGCTCGATCAGGAAGCCCGTGTTGAACACGTAGATCCCCATGCTCGCGAGCGCGCGGTCCGGCTTTCCCGGCATGGGCGGCGGATCCGCGGGCTTCTCGACGAAATCGCGGATCCGGTGGGAGCGATCGATGGCCATCACGCCGAACCCCGTCGCATCCATGCGTGGCACTTCGATGCAGCCCACCGTGCACTGCGCCCCCTTATCGACATGGAACTGGAGCAGTCGGGCGTAGTCCATCTTGTAGACGTGATCACCCGCCAGCACGATGACAAATTCCGAGTTGTGGTGGCGCAGGAAATCGATGTTCTGGTAGACCGCGTCGGCCGTGCCGCTGTACCAGGATTCCTCTCCCTGCTGCTGCTGCGCCGGCAGCAGCTCAACGAACTCGTTCATCTCCCAGCGAAGGTACGCCCAGCCTTTCTGCACGTGCCGCAGCAGGCTGCGCGACTCGTACTGCGTGATGACACCGATGCGCCGCACGCCCGAGTTGACGCAGTTGGACAGCGCAAAATCGACGATCCGGAATTTGCCGCCGAAGTAGACCGCGGGCTTGGCGCGACGCGCGGTCAGGTCGTTGAGGCGCATGCCGCGTCCGCCCGCAAGGACCAGGGCGATGGCGCGACGCGGCAGTTGCAGCGCAGCGGTTTTGTCCATCCTCCTTCCCCCCCCTCGCTGTAGTCGTCAGGCCATCATAGGCGGCAAGCGCATGCCACGCAAACCGGCCCGCCACCGGAAACCTGCAATGTCAGCATCTTGCCGTGGAAGCCGCTTGCTGCCTGGGCCTTAGACCATAAAATGTCAGCAAGTCAGGCCGTGTCGCGAAGCAGCGTCTGGCCCGGTTTCACGCGCGTGAATGCCACCGGCTTCATCGCAATCTCAAGCGCGCCGGATGCGCCCATGCAGACGCTGGTATAGGCCGACGTCTCGAGCGGCCCGGCCTCCGGGAAGTCCGCGCGGAAATGCGCGCCGCGCGAATCCTCGCGCGCAAGCGCAGCCGCGGTGATCACGCGGCTCGCCTCGACGAGGCTCTTCAGGTTCATCCAGTCGTGCCACGAAAGGTTGAAACCGCGCTGGTGGTCTGCGAGGGTGTATGCGTCGAGCTCCGCTTCGATGCGATCGAGTTCGGACTGCGCCTGCCTCATCGGCCCTGCCTCGCGGCTGATGCCGACCTTGTCCCACATCAGGTCGAACAGGCCTTCGCGCAACGGCTCGAGCGACCCGTGGGCCCCGCTTTTCGATCGCAACGGGCGCTCGCAGCGCCCGACCGCCGCATCGATCGCCGCCTTGTCAGGGTCCCTGAACCCACCTTCGGACTTCAGCCACGCGGCCATGGTTTCCCCCGCCACCCCGCCGAACACGGTGGAATTCGCCACGCCGTTTCCGCCCAGCCGGTTGGCGCCGTGCACACCGCCCGAATCCTCGCCCGCCGTGAACAAGCCCGGCAGTGCGGTGGTGCAGTCAAGACCAAACTCGACCCCGCCCATCATGTAGTGCGCGGTGGGCACGACTTCGACCAGGCCGCCGGCCAGGTCGAAACCCGAATCCGCACACCGCTCCACCATGCCCTTGAACTGCCTGCGCACGTTCTCGGGGCCAAGGTGCGCCATGGAAATATAGAGCCCGCCATTCGGGGTCGTGCGCCCGGCGCGCATCTCCGCGAACATCGAACGGGAAACGATGTCGCGCGTCGCGCGCTCGAGCTTGGGGTCGTACTTATGCATGAAGCGCTCGCGGTTGCCATCCAGCAGGTAACCGCCCGCCCCGCGCAATCCCTCCTCGATCACCGTGCCGGTCATGCGCGTATGCGTGCCCGCCAGCAGGCCCGTGGGATGGAACTGCACCATCTCCATGTCCCGGAGCGACAACCCGGCGCGCAGCGCCATGCCCAGGCCGTCGCAGCTCTTGTCCCCCGAGGGCGTGTGGTACTTGGACATGGTGGGCCCGCCGCCGGTGGCCAGCAGCACCGCCTTCGCCTTCACGAATACGTATTCGCCCGTGCGCATGTCGATCATCAGCACACCGGCCAGCGCATCCCCCGAGGCGGTCTTCACCAGTTCCACGGCACGGTGCTCTTCCAGCCGCGCGATGTCCCTCGCCCAGACCTGCTCGGCCAGCCGGTTGATGATCTCGATGCCGGTGAGGTCGCCCTTGTGCACCGTGCGATCGAAGGTCTGCCCGGCAAATGCCTTCTGGTGCACCGTGCCGTCCGGGTTGCGGTCGAAGAAACACCCCAGCTCGTTTTCCAGTTCGTGGATCCGCTCGATGGCGAGCGTCACGAGTTTCCAGGCCAGGTCCTGGTCGGGCAGCCACTTGCCGCCTTCGATGGTGTCCATGAAGTGGCGCTCGATCGAATCCCCTGCGGCGAGCGCGACGTTGTAGCCGCCCTGGACCATCCGCGTGCAGCCGCACTTTCCCAGGAGACCTTTGACCGCGACCGTAATCGAGAGCGCCGGATTCGCCTGGTGCGCATGCAGTGCGGCAAACAGGCCGGCACCACCGGAGCCGAGGATCAGGATGTCTGTGGAGAGTTCGCGCATGTGGATTTCGTCTTGCGTAATGTGTGCCCGGCAATTTTACCGGCATCTTCGCAAGTGCGATGGCCGACCGGGCGGCGACGTCGCACGAATCGTGAGTACAATCCCCGCACCGTCCGGTTCGTGGCGCAGGGAGTCGCACTTTGAAAATCGTCATCCTCGGCGCAGGCCGCGTCGGAACCTCGCTGGCCGAAAACCTGGTATCCGAGCAGAACGACATCACCGTCGTCGATATGGACCCATCGCGCCTGCGCGCGCTCCAGGACCGGCTGGACCTGCGCACCGTGGCAGGCAGCGCCGCGCACCCTTCGGTGCTGCTGGAAGCCGGCATCGAAGACGCCGACCTGATGGTTGCCGTCACGCAAAGCGACGAGGTCAACCTGGTGGCCTGCCGGCTGGCGGCGCAACTGTTCAATGTGCCGACGCGCATCGCGCGGCTGCGCGCGGGCGAATTCCTCGAGAACGAAAAGATCCTCGGGCCGGACGGATTCGCGGTCGACCTGTCGATCTGCCCCGAGCAGATCATCACCGACTACATCGTCAAGCTGATCGAATTCCCCGAAGCCTTGCAGGTGCTCGAATTCGCACACGGCAAGGTGAGCCTGGTCGCGGTTCGCGCGTTTCAGGGCGGCCCGCTGGTCGGGCACCCGCTGCGCGACCTGTCGCGACATATCCCGAATGTGGAAGCGCGCATTGCGGCGATCTTTCGCGAGGACCGGGCGATCGCGCCCGACGGCGACACAGTTGTCCAGGCCGGCGACGAAGTGTTCTGCCTCGCGGCAACCAAGGACATCCGCCAGGTGCTGCGCGAACTGCGCCGCATGGACAAGCCGGTGCGCCGCGTGATGATCGCAGGGGGCGGCAACATCGGGCTGCGCCTCGCGCAGGCGCTCGAAAACGACTACGCCGTAAAGATCATCGACCACAACAAGCTGCGCTGCGAAGAACTCAGCGCCCGCCTGCAAAAGGCACTGGTGCTGCGCGGCGACGTGACTGACGAAGGCTTGCTCGAGGCGGAGAACGTCGCCGGCACCGACGTGTTCGTCGCGGTCACCAACCACGACGAGAACAACATCATGGCCAGCCTGCTGGCCAAACGCATGGGCGCGCGGCGCGTGGCCACATTGATCGCCCGCAGGAGCTACGTCGACCTGCTCGAGTTCGGGCGCATCGACATCGCGATCTCGCCTGCCCGCGTGACCCTGGGCACGCTGCTCGCCTACGTGCGCAAAGGCGACATCACCCGCGTGCACAGCCTGCGCCGCGGGGCTGCCGAGGCGCTGGAGGCGGTAGTGCACGGCGATTCGATGTCCGGGCGCCTCGCCGGCCGGCGCGTGGAGGAGATTGAGCTGCCCGCAGGCACCACGATCGGCGCGGTGGTGCGCGGCGACAAGGTGCTGATGGCCCACCACGACACCGTCCTGCAGCCCGAAGACCACGTGATCGTGTTCGTCACCGACAAGAAAACCCTGCCCAAGGTAGAGAAGCTGTTCCAGGTCGGGGTCGGCTTCATCTGAGCCGGCGCGCAACACATGTACCGGATACTCAACGTCCTGCACCTGATGGGCGGCATCATCGCGATGTTCGGCCTGTCGCTGCTCGTGCCGATTGCGGTTTCCTGGTATTTGGAGGACGGCGCGCTCTCCGCCTACGACGAGGCGCTCGCGATCTGCGTGTCAGGCGGGTTGTCGCTTTGGCTCGTCACACGGCGCTTTCGCCGCGAACTCAATTCGCGCGACGGCTTCCTGCTGGTGATCATGATCTGGGTCGGCCTGCCCGCCGTGGCGATGCTGCCGCTGTACCTGCAGATTCCCGGCCTGAGCCTGACCAGCGCCTACTTCGAAGCGACTTCCGGGCTGACGGCCACTGGTGCCACGGTGCTCAGCGGCCTGGACACCCTGCCGGTCTCGCTGAACCTGTGGCGCGTGATCCTGCACTGGATCGGCGGGCTCGGCATCATCGTACTCGCGGTCGCGATCCTGCCCATGCTCGGGATCGGCGGGCGCCAGTTGTATCGCGCCGAAATCCCCGGCCCGTTCAAGGACGCCAAGCTCACGCCGCGCATCACGGAAACGGCCAAGGGCTTCTGGCAGATCTACATCGTGTTCACCGTCGCCTGCACGCTAGCCTTCAGGATCTGCGGCATGGAGTGGATGGATGCGGTCATCCATGCGCTGAGCACGATGTCGCTGGGCGGCTTTTCCTCCCACGATGCGAGCTTTGCCTACTTCGACTCCCCGCTGCTGGAGTTCGTGGCGATGCTCTTCATGATCGTTGCCGGGATCAGCTACGTAACGCACTTTTCGGCGCTGCGCAGCCGCAGCCTGGCGGGCTACCTGCGCGCGCCGGAAGCGCGCCTGTTCGTGGCGGCGCTGTTCCTGAGCGGGCTGGGCCTGACCGTTTTTCTCTGGCTGCACGGCGTGTACGGCGATTTCCAGACTGCCCTGCGGCACGCGATGTTCAATACGTTCTCGGTCGCGACCACCCTGGGCTTTTCCAGCACCGACTACGGCATGTGGCCGATCTTCGCGCCGCTGTGGATGCTGATGCTGGGCGCGTTCGCCACCTGCTCAGGGTCGAGTGGGGGCGGGATCAAGATGATCCGGGTGCTGCTGATGGCCAAGCAGATGCTGCGCGAACTCACGATCCTCGTGCACCCGAACGCGGTCACCCCGTTCCGGGTCGGCGGCCAGATCGTGCCTAACCAGGTCGTGTTCGCCGTGCTCGCGTTCATGTCGTTCTACGGCATGAGCATCCTCGCGATGGTAGTGCTGTTCACGCTGTCGGGCCTGGACCTGCTGACGGCCCTGTCCGCGGCGGTCGCGTGCCTGAACAACATCGGCCCCGGACTGAGTCATGTCGGACCCGCCTCGACCTACGCGGTGCTGAGCGATTTCCAGCTCTGGCTGTGCACCTTCGCGATGCTGCTGGGGCGGCTGGAACTCGTGACACTTTTCGTGGTATTCACGCCGATGTTCTGGAAGGAGTGAGCGCGCTACGTCGCCTTGATTTCTTCCAGCAAATCGGGATGCCGGTCCAGAACCTTGAGTAGTTTCACGAGCGCCAATGGCGGCCTGGTCTTGCCGTTCTCATATCGAGAAAACGCATTCACTCCGCCGCCGAAGATTTCCGCCGCTTCGCGCTGGTCCAGGTGCAGTTTCTTTCGCACGCCGACGATGAATGCAGGATCAACGGTCGCGGCATTCACCTGCTTGTTGAATTCGAGCATCAACGCGCTCGTGCGCGCAGACTCGCCCATGTCGAGAACGGCCTCGCCGCATGCCGGACAGTAGTCGGCGGTAACCGCCGGAATCGTCGTTTCCTCGCCCTTGTACGTGTAAGGCATGTCACGCGTGTCGTGCACCAGCTTCGCTGCTCCGCAATCGGGACATTTCATAGTCATAGCTCCTTGAACGAAACAACGAGAACTTCATCGATGACTGTCAATTTGAGGTACACCTCGCCGGCGCTTGTGACTGGCCGATACACGTCCTGCCAAATCCTGTGATCGGCGTGCGTAGTCATGCTCTTGTAAAAATCCTTCGCCGTCAGCGTCATGATGACGGCGACAATTCCTTCAAAATCGAATCCTAAGGTCGCCGCGCCTACCAGCGCTGATCTGGTCGAACGCACCTTGCCGGCTACAACAAGCGACTTGACGACCGGCAGCCTGCAGTGGGGAGTCGCTTTTTCCACGGCGTAAATTAACCTAGTTGGTTATATTTGGCAAGTAGGTTAGTTTTGTCTGCCTCAAAGCCTTCTGCACCGCCTTCGGCGCACGTTCGATGACCAGGAGATACGCCCGTGTCGGTCCCTCCGGCCGGCGCGAGCCCTGTTCCCAGTGGCGCAGGGTGTTGACGCTGAACCCGAACTGGCCCGCGAACTCATCCTGCGTCATGCCAAGACTCGTCCGGATCGCCTTCACGTCAATTTGCTCGGGCACATGGACGCGATACGCGCGCTTGTCTGCCTCGCCCTTGGCGTAGGCCACTGCTTCCTGAAGGCCGCGCCGGATGCTGTCGGCAATCTTGCTCATGGTTTCGTCCTCTTGAATGTCCTGTCTCGATGACGGTGATTGGAACCGTTCCGGCGATATTCAATACTAATCCAATGGGCTAGTGTTGGCACTTGAAAGGGGACGTTGGCGCCCGGGGTTAGCGGTAGAATGACGCCATGAAATTCAAACCTCTTGGCCGTACCGGTGTGCAGGTTTCCGAACTGTGCCTCGGCACCATGTCCTTCGGCGGCGACGCCGACGAGACCACGTCCACCGCTATCTACAAGGCGTGCCGCGATGCCGGCATCAACTTCTACGACTGCGCCGACCAGTACAACAAGGGCAAGTCAGAGGAGATCCTCGGCCGGCTGATGAAGGGCCACCGCGAGGACCTGGTGATCACCACCAAGTGCTACAACCCCGCGAGTGACGACATCAACGACCGCGGCACCTCGCGCCGCCACGTCACGCGCGCAGTCGAAGCCAGCCTGAAGCGCCTGCAGACCGACCGCATTGACGTGCTGTTCCTCCACCAGTTCGACGCCCGCACGCCGATCGACGAGTCGGTGCGCGCGCTGGAAGACATGGTCCGCGCGGGCAAGGTTTTGTATCCCGCGATCAGCAACTGGTCCGCCTGGCAGGTCCAGAAAGCGGTCGACCTCCAGGAGCGCAACAACTGGGCGCGGCTGCAGGTCATCCAGCCCATGTACAGCCTGGTCAAGCGCCAGGTCGAGGTCGAACTGCTGCCGATGGCCGAAGCCAACGGCATCGGCGTCATCCCTTACAGCCCGTCCGGCGCGGGCGTGCTGTCTGGCAAGTACTCCGGCGAGGCGAGCGGCAGGATCAAATCCAACAAAATGTACGCGGCCCGCTATGCCGAGCCCTGGGTGTACGAGGTCGCCGACAAATTCGTCGCGTTCTGCAAGTCGCGCAGCATGCATCCGGTGAGCGCTGCGGTTGCGTGGGTCGGGGCGCATCCTGCTGTCACCGCACCGATCATCGGCGCGCGCAATGTGGAGCAACTGCAGGCCTCGCTTGATTCGGTGAAGATCGATATGACGCCCGCGCTGCGCGCGGAGATCTCGGCCCTTTCGCGCACCCCGCCGCCGGCTACTGACCGGTTTGAGGAGCTGACCCAGTCGAAGGGCTGAGCGCGGTCCGGGTGGCGTAGCGCGATCGGCGGTTCGGCTCCGCTTGCGGTTACGGGGGGCGGGGCAGGATCTCTCTACTGTGCGTCGGTCGGGCTGACGAGGAGCCGGTCAGACTCTCACTTCCAATTGAGATTCAGCTTGCGCCGGGACAAGGCGCAGTCTCTCAAATAGAGATTGATAAGGCTTTGGTACGGAACTCCAACGTCCTCAGAGATTGTCTTGAAATATGTAATGGAATCTTCGTCAAGACGGATTGTGATCTGCTTCTTGAGTTGCGACGCGTATGGATTTTTTCGTGCTTTGGAGAAATCGTATTCTTTGCGCATTATTGGCACCCGATCAGTAAGATTTTGACTCCTTGGAAATTGCCTTGCGCGCGGAAATGATTCGAATCACATTGCCTTCACCCCGATAGCAGTGGCAAACAAGAAGCAATCGAAGGACGCTACTCACTCCAAGTAAAACAAAGCGATCTTCGTCTTCGGAGTGATCCGGGTCATCAATCAGTTTGGCCCGTTCATCGAAGAAAACGGACCTGCTTCGTCGAAGCTAACCCCGTGCTTTTTCAGATTCGCTGTCGCCTTTCGGACATCCCATTCGAAGCGAAGAGTGCGCATGCAGTAGTGTAACTACACTGTAGTGCACGAGCAAGCGCCATCCGGAGAAAACCGAAGACTGATTGCCACTTTTGAATCTGAAGACTTCGGGCGGCCTCGTAGTTTGAGCATCGCAACCGCAGTTCGCGCACCAAACAACTCAGGCAGCACTTCCTTTGCCGGACGGGCCTTCGCAATCATTGCTGCCGTCCATTCCGGATTCTTTCAAAGGGGCTTTTTAGATTTTGATGGCTTTTCCATAGCGACTCGCCTCGCGCTTTACCCAGGCCACGGATTCGCGGGGCTCACCACGCCTTTGATGCGCGCTCGATCCTCGGCGGACAAGATTTTGACGCGAGCGGACAATTCTTCAACCAGGTTGGACATGGAATGACCTCCAGTTGCTATCGGTACAGGGTCGCCTAAACCGACTCTCCCAGAACTTCAGCCATACGCGTTTGCCATCCCGGCCCGGTGGCCTTCCAACGCGCCAGTGTTTCCGGAGGCAACCGGAGACTGATTGCCACTTTTGATTCCAAAGACTTCGGACGGCCTCGTGGTTTGAGCATGGCAGCCGCAGTCCGGGCACCAAACAATTCAGGCAGCACATCCTTTGCCGGACGGGCCTCCGCAATCATCGCTGCTGTCCATTCCGGATTCTTTCGCAGGGGCTTTTTAGCTTTTGATGGCTTTTTCATAGCGAACTACCTCGCGCTTGTTGGCTTTACGCAGACTGATCACTCGAGGCTTGCCATCGCGTGGGGTGAATACAACGCTATGCAGCCGATCTTCGATGAAGCCAAGTACGCAATAACGCCGCTCGCCGTAGTCTTTGCGCCTGTCTTCCCAAATAAAGGCCGTCGCCCAATCGAGTTGTTCGGCAAGATCCAGTGAAAGGCCGCGTGCTGCAATGTTTCGGCGATCTTTCGCTGGATCCTTGTCCATCGATTTAGTGTATATACGTATATACTTAAATGCAAGCGGTTCATTACGGGAGGATTTCCTACCAATAACCGCTACGGAAAATGGGGGCAGGTCGGTCAGCTCTCGTTTTCCGGAAGGATCTCAACCCGCATCTTTCATATGTAATGCCACGTATTGCACTAAACCAAGCGGAGCATTACACTTTGCGACGTGATCAGGACTTTCCGGCACAAGAGCCTTGAGCGGTTCTTCCGCAAGGGGGATGCAAAGGGCGTACAGGCTCCGCATGCGGGGCGTATAGGCCGCATCCTCGACGCGTTGGATCAAGCGAGCAACCCCGAACAATTGAACATTCCGGGCATGTATCTTCACCCGCTCAAGGGAGATCGGAAGGGACAATGGGCCATGACCGTTTCCGGAAACTGGCGAATTACCTTCGCATTCGATGGTGAAGACGTGATTGCCGTGAACTTGGAGGATTATCACTAATGGCGAACAAGTCTCTGCGAGACCCCAAGCGCCGCCCCACTCACCCTGGCGCGATCCTGCGTGAAGATGTGCTGCCTGCGCTCAGAATGACGCAGAAGGAATTCGCTGATTGGATCGGCGTTTCCCGGCTGACAGTCTCTGAAATCCTGAACGAAAAGCGAACCGTCACTCCCGACATGGCGATGCGGCTCGGGAAGGCCTTGGGCAACGGTCCGGAGATATGGCTTCGCATGCAGCAGACGATTGATCTCTGGGATCTGGCCCAGCATGGCCGCTATGACGAGATCCGGACTCTAAAGGCTGCGTAAGGGGCCTATTTGTGTCCGGAAATTTGTTTTAGATCTACGGCGACGGGTCCATTTGAACGTCGCTCGGTCAGAACTTCGCTAATCCAAGTCGGTACGGCTCTCGGCGAGCGCGTCACAACGCGGTGGAGATCAGGAAGCGGGATAACCTGGGGAATCCGTAAGGCGGAACAGCTTAAGGCAGGAACCCGATCCGCCGCCGGGGTCGGGCCTTGCGGTGCTCGTCCTCGGCGATCAGGCGCTTGATCGCGTCGAACACCGTGGCGAACTGCTCGTCGTAGCGCCGCTCCAGCGCCTCGATGCGGCGCGCGAGGTCGCGGTTGGAGTCCATCAGGCGGCGCAGCTGCACGAAGGTGCGCATGATGGCGATGTTGACCTCCACGGCACGCGGCGAGCGCAGCACGCTGGAGAGCATCGCGACGCCCTGTTCGGTGAATACGTAGGGAAGATACCGCTGCCCGCCGTGGCTCGATGTGGTCACAGATTGTGACCGCATCCGCTCACCTGTTTGACTTGAGGTCACAGTTTGTGACCTCAACCTGCCCCACTCCTCGGCCGTGAGCTGGAACGTGAAATCCACCGGGAAGCGCTCCGCGTTGCGCTTCACCGCCTGATTCAGGGCCTTCGTGCCGACGCCATAGAGTTCCGCCAGGTCCGCATCCAGCAAGACTTTCTCGCCCCGGATGAGACGAACGAGCGGCACGAGGTTTTCGGGGTTGGTCGGCATCCCGGTTCAACGCACCGCCGGGCCGCAGGATGACGCCCTCTTGGACTTTTAAAGGCTTGGGGCATACCAGGAAAAGTGAATGTCGGCGTCTTCAACCTGGCGCAGGAAAAGTTTCTCGCGTATCACAAGAGGGCCGTGCTGAAGTAATGAGGCTGGCGCGCGAGACCGACCTCCGGACTCTCCGAATTTCAGTCCCTTATGCCGCCCAAAAAAGAAAAGCCTAACCTTGTGGGTTGGGCTATTTGGTTGAATCTTGTGACTCCCCGACCAGGGGTCGAACCAGGGAACTCCGGATCAACAGTCCCCGGCTCACCCCGGAACAAAAAGATTCCGCCCATCCACATGCCGTGCCGTCCCCGGGCGCCCGAGGCTTTCCCGATCCTGCAGGTCGGCCAGCATCGCAGCATCGGGCTCGGTGTTCGCGATGAAGCGCTCGCCGCTACCGGTGAGCCGCCCGAACAGCACGCTATAGGAAGGGCCTTTCCGGTCGTGCATGACGGTGTAGGTCTCGATCGTCGCGGCACCGTTGGCGGTTTCGGTAAACGGCGCCTTGGGCAGGGCATCGAGTTCGGCCTGCAGAACACCGGGCGCCTCCCGCTGCCAGCGCCCCGCAAACGGCGTGCTCGAGTACACCCCGTGCGCGTGCTTGGTCACCCAGTTGCCGTTCGCAGTAACCAGGCCGAACTTGCCTGGCATGGCACGCAAACGACGCATCATTTCGCAGATCGACATCACCACGTAGCTGTTGCCCGGGCCGCCGTAGTACACGAGCCCGCCGGTGACGGTGAGGTCGCGCGGGTCGTCTTCCGCAATGCCGAGTTCCTGGCAGGCGATCTCGACCGCAGAGGGAAAACAGCTGTAGAGGTCGAACACCGCCATGTCGGCGACGGTCTTGCCGGCCATGGAAAGCGCCTTGCCGGCCACCGCGCGGATCCCGGGCGAAGAGGCAAGATCGAAGCGCTCGGTGGTGTACCAGTGGTCGTGCCCCTCGGCGCAGCCGTGCAGGTAGACCCACTTCGACTCAGGCACACCGAGCTCGCGCGCGGTGCCCACCGAGGTCATGATGAACGCGGCCGCCTGGTCGATGAACGCATTCGACACCATCAGGCGCGGGTAGGGAAACCCGATCCAGCGGTTGTCCGCATCCACCGTTGCGAGGCGCTCAGCCGTATAGCCTTCGCGCCGGGTTGCGCGGGGATTGTCTGCCGCGACACGCGCGAACCGCGCCATCAGCGCGCCCATCGACTGCATGTGCTCGGATAACGAACTGCCGCGCGCAGCGCGGATCGCATTCTCATACAGCGGGTACTGCACGATCGCGGCGCGCAGGTTGTGTCTATCCTCGTGCTCGTTCCAGCCGCGACGCGGATCACCAATCAGTTCCGGCTCCCCGCCCGGATCCTCCTGCCAGGACACCGGCAGGCCCGCGCGCTCGACCCCGTGCTGGGTGCGCAGCGCCTCGCCACCGACGATCATCGCCGCGCGCATGCGACCGGCGGCGATCTCCTCGGCAAACTGGTTGGCCAGGGTCTGCGGCATGTTGCCGCCGTTCCAGGTGTAGATATGGCGGCTTGCGGAGAGGCCCAGCCGCTTCGCGATGCTTTTCGGCGGGTTGGTCGAACCTCCCAAACGGGTCTCGAAGCGGTGGGACGTATCCTTGTAGGAACGCAGCATCGCGATCGTGTCGATGGCAGCGGCCAGCTGCTTGCTGCCTGAATCTTCCAGCGCGAGCCGCCCCGCAGCGGCAATCAAGTCGTAGGGTGAGCGGCCACTTTCGATGGGGGTATCAAGGTCGGTCAAGTCACCGCAACCAACCAGAATCGGGGTGTTGCTCTCGGGCTGCATGAAACCTCCTTATGGCACGAGGTTTTCGCCGGGCCGCTCAGGCCGCCGACTTGACCCCAAGGCTGGCAAGCGCGGCCGCGCGCCGATCCTGGCCCGTCTGGCGAACCGCCGTGTAAAGGTTGCCGCCGTGGCTGTCCATCGCCACCAGCAGCGGGCCGAAACCCCGGACGCGAAATTTCCACAACGATTCGGGGTTGAGGTCGTCCATGTCGACGTCTTCGATCGCCTCGACCCAAGTGGTCTCCAGCGCGGCGGCGCCGCCAATGATGGCGAGGTAGGCACCGCCCAGGTCAGCGAACGCCTTGGCCGAACTTTCGCGCAGCCCCCCCTTGCCGATCACCATGCGCACGCCGTATTGCTGCATCAGCGGCCGCGTGAAGCGCTCCATGCGATCGCTCGTGGTGGTGCCGATGCACACCGGCGCATAGCCGGCGGGAAACTCGGCGCTCTTATCGACCTTCTTCACGTTCGGCGCGGTGTGGATGACCGCGTGGCCGGCGAGGTCGAAGCGCGGCTTCCGGCCACGGTCGAACATGTGGATCTGGGTGGCATCGCGGATCCCGACGAGCGTGCCGTTCAGCGTCACCGTATCGTTTACGCGCAGGGCGCGCACCTGGGCGTCGCTGATCGGCATGCCGAATTCGTGGTGCGCCATCTCAGCCGCCCTGCCCCAGCATTCCTTTCTTCAGGTCGGCCTGCACCGGGTTGTCACCCAGCCAGATGCGCAGCAGCGCACGGTAGAAATCCTCGCCCTCGATGGGCTTGCCGCGCGGCTGGTTGGCGATTGTGACCTGGGTGCCGGCGCCGGGGATCCAGTCGAGCAGGATCACCATGCCAGTCTTAGCTTCCTTGATTTCCTTCATCAGGGCATTCAGGACCGCGAGGCGCGACGCCAGCGCCGCGACTTCTGTCTGGCTGTGGTTGGCCTTGATGCCTTCCTCCAGCGCCTCGCCGAACTCGGCCGCATCCACGTCGCGCAGCATCTGGATCTGGATCCGCTTCGGGCCGGGAGAGGACAGCACGTCGGCAGCGCTGGTTTTCTTCGCCGGCAAATAGAGCCCCAGCACATAGACCTTGAACACGAACTTGTTGCGCAGGCCGGCCCCATTGAGCACCAGGTCGGTCGCTCCCATTTTCGCGGTGTCAGCGAGCTTCACACCCGCAACCTCTGCGCCGATGGCACCGGTGCAGATCGACAACAGCAGGCACGCAAGAATTTTTTTCATCACACCACCCCGCTCAGTAACCGTACTCGAGTCCCGCGGGGCGAAACGTCGCCCGCGCGCGCCGCGCCGAATGGCACTGCATGTTCACCGCCACCGGGTTCATCGTGATGTGCGTGGCCGCCGTTTCCACATGCACCGCAAATGCAGTTGAATCCCCGCCCAGGCCCTGCGGCCCCACGCCGAGCTGGTTGACCGCCGCGGTCAGCGCCTTCTCGAGCTTCGCGCCCTCGCGATCGCTGCAGTGCGAGCCCAGCGGGCGGGTGGCCGCGACTTTCGACAGGTGCACGCACAGGTCGGAGGTCCCGCCCACGCCCACGCCCACGATGGTCGGCGGGCAGGTCTTGCCGCCCGCATCGAGCACGCAATCGATGACGAAGGTCTTGATCGCATCCATGCCATCGGCGGGAATCGCCATCTTGAGGAAGGAGTTGTTCTCCGAGCCCGAGCCCTTGGGGATCATTTCAATCTCGAGCAGCTCTTCGTCCGAGCAGAAGTCGATGTTGATCACCGGCACGTGCCGCCCGCAGGAGGAGTGCTCATTTTTGCGCGTGACCGGGTGCACCACCGAGGAGCGCAGGGGATGCTCGCGCGTGGCGCGTTCGCAGCCGGTGCGGATCGCCTGCTTCAGGCCGAAGCCATCGAGTTCGACATTGCGCCCGATGCGCACGTTGTAGATCGGGATGCCGGTGTCCTGGCAGAGCAGGTTGTCGGTGTCCTCCGCAACCGTGATGTTGCGGATCATGGTGCCGAGTACGCCCTGCGCCGTGGCGTCGGTTTCCTTCGCCGCGAGGCCGCTGAAACCCTGCTTGATATCGGGGGGGAGGAGCTTCAGCGCCCGGATGTACAGCTCCCGGGCGGCTTCCTCGATCTGCTGCGGTTCGATTTTCACGCTGATCCTGTTCCTACTTGGTTTGCATCGCTTCGGCCGTGCAAAAAGTGAACGACATGCCTGTGCAAGCTTTTACCCAATCTCCGTGTTTAGTGGGGGGGGGGGGGGAGAGGGGAGACAAGAAAAAAACAGAGACCGAGAACCAGAGGAAAGCAGAGCAG
>JBBQVP010000060.1:0-22959 GCA_038211455.1 Burkholderiales bacterium | reverse complement strand
CATGCGGGACAGGGCTCGCCAGCAGAAGCAGGTCGAACGATTTGCCGAAATGCATGAAATGCTGCGTCAGGACAATGCAACCAAGGCCGCAGATGCCGTGCTGGAAGTGCTCGACAGCGCCGGAGGGCGGGCGCGGTGAGGGTCTGCGGCATCGACGAGGCCGGGCGAGGGCCGCTGGCAGGTCCCGTGTATGCCGCCGCGGTAATCCTCGATCCGGGCAAGCGGATCCTTGGCCTTAAGGACTCCAAACTCTTGTCTGCCGAGCGGCGCAGTGAGTTGCTCGCCATCATCCAGCGCAAGGCCATTGCATGGTCGATCGCATTCGCCACGGTGGAGGAGATCGACCGGCTCAACATCCTGCAGGCCTCGCTGCTTGCGATGCAAAGGGCGGTGGCCGGGTTGCCCATGGCACCCGACGAGGCCTGGGTGGACGGCAATCGCCCGCCGCAGCTTGGCGTGCCGATTCGCACCATCGTCGGCGGCGATCGCCTGCATCCGTGCATTTCGGCGGCTTCGATCCTTGCCAAGACTGCGCGTGACGCCGAAATGGTCAGGTTGCATGCAATCTATCCCCAGTATGGCCTCGACCGGCACAAGGGTTACCCGACCGCGGCCCACCTGGCGGCGATTCGAATCCACGGCGTTTGCGACATCTATCGCCAGTCCTTCATGCCGGTGCGGATGGCCACGCGATGAGCGTCATCCGCTCGCGCGACAATGCGCGGGTGAAAGCGTGGGTCAGGCTCGCGGACGATCCGCGGGAACGCCGCAAGCAGGGCCTCGCGTTGCTCGAAGGCGTTCACCTGGTTGGGACTTTCCTCCAGACCGGAGGCCGTCCAGAAACGCTTATCGCCAGCGAAACGGCGATCGCGCGTCCCGAGGTAGCCCGCCTCGTGGCGCAGGGTGACGGGACCGCCGTGGTCCTGGCAGACGGCATTTTCCGGCGCATTTCCGACGCCGAGACGCCATCGGGGATCGCCGCCGAGATCTCGATTCGCAGGGGCGCCACGGATCCTGCTTCCAGCCCCGGCTGCGTATTCCTCGACGGGCTGCAGGACGCAGGCAATGTCGGCACGATTATCCGCAGCGCCTCGGCATTCGGCATCGCCCATGTTTTCATCGGCAGTGGCTGTGCCGACCCCTGGTCGCCGAAGGCGTTGCGCGCCGGGATGGGGGGGCACTTTCTGGTGCAGGTGTCGGCCGTCGCGGACCTTGCGCATGCTGTTGCGCGGTTCGGTGCAAAAACGATTTGCGCGTCAGCCCACGGCGGGATGCCACTCGATTCGCTCGACCTGTGCGGACGGGTGGGTTGGATTTTCGGCAGCGAAGCGGCCGGGGCATCGGCCGCGGTCGCGGCGTCAGCCTCCCAAAGCGCGACGATAGCGACACCGGGGGCGGCCGAATCGCTCAACGTGGCGGCGTCTGCCGCCATCTGCTTTTACGAGCGCGAGCGACAGCTCAGTAAACGTGGCGCTCGATCTTGATGTCGCGCAATACGGTGGTCGCGATTTCCTCGATCGATTTCGTCGTCGAGTTGATCCAGTGGATGTTCTCCCGCCGCATCATGAGCTCAGCCTGCTCGACCTCGAATTTGCAGTTGGCCAGGTTCGCATAGACGCTGTCGGGTCGCCTTTCCTGGCGGATTTCGCGCAGGCGTTCGGGGGCGATCGACAGGCCGTAGAGTTTGCTGCGGTAATTCTTGAGCACTTCCGGGAGCGAACGCCGGTCGAAGTCCTCGGGGATCAGCGGGTAGTTGGCCGCCTTGACGCCGAACTGCATCGCCAGGTACAGGCTCGTCGGTGTCTTGCCGCTTCGAGACACGCCGACCAGGATCACGTCCGATTCGGCCAGGTCACGGTGCGATGCGCCATCGTCGTGGGCCATGGAGAAATTGATCGCTTCAATGCGGGCCTGGTACCCCTGTTTGTCGGCCGAACTGTGCGAACGCCCGATGGTGTGGTTCGACTTGAGACCAAGGCCCGCTTCCAGGGGGTCGATGAATGTTTCGAAAAAATCGAACACCAGCGCGCCCGAGTTGCGGATGACATCGCGCGCTTCGCGGTTGACCAGGGTAGAGAAGACGATCGGCGCGCCGTTGCCGGCCGCAAGGACCTCACGGATCCGCGGCATGCACTCCTCTTCGGCCTTTGCAAGGCTGTCGATGAAGGGGAGGGTGACCTCCTTGAAGCTAAGTCCTTCGAACTGGGTAAGAAGGCTGTGTCCCAGCATCTGCACCGTGATTCCAGTGCCGTCGGAGACGAAAAAGACGGTGCGTCGGGCGGACATCGGGGCTGCTCGAAGGGCGCTTGTGCTGCGCAACAATAGTCGAGCCGATACAATAGGGGCTTTGCTGGTGGACGGCAACCGAGGGTCGAAATGGCGGCAAGCAAATGGGTTGCCTGGCTGAAGGATCTGCGCATGTCCGACCTTGACCGGGTTGGCGGCAAGAATGCTTCGCTGGGGGAGATGATCGGCGGGTTGGCGGGGCGCGGAATTCGCGTGCCCGGCGGTTTTGCGACCACTGCCCAGGCCTATCGCGATTTCCTGTCGAGCTCGGGCCTCGACGCGAAAATAGAAAAGCGCCTGACCGGATTGGATACCGGCGACATCGAAGGATTGGCCAGGTGCGGTGCCGAAATACGCGAGTGGATCGCCCAGACCCCTTTTCCCGCAAAAATTGAAGCAGAAATAATATCTTTTTACCAAGAGCTTACCGCGTCTCATTCGAGTGAAATGTCATTCGCTGTGCGCTCCAGCGCAACTGCGGAAGACCTTCCGGACGCCTCATTTGCAGGTCAGCAGGAAACGTTCCTAAATATCCGCGGCGCCGATAATGTGCTGAGCGCGATCCGCCAAGTGTTCGCGTCGCTTTACAACGATCGTGCCATCTCATACCGGGTGCACCAGGGGTTCAGCCACGGTGACGTGGCCCTATCGGCTGCCGTACAGCAGATGGTGCGCAGCGACATCGGGGCGGCGGGAGTCATGTTTACGCTCGACACCGAATCCGGTTTCCGCGATGCGGTATTCATTACCTCGTCTTACGGGCTGGGCGAAATGGTCGTGCAGGGGGCCGTCAACCCTGACGAGTTCTACGTCCATAAGCCGATGCTGGCGGCGGGAAAGCCCGCAATCATCCGCCGCAGCCTCGGTTCGAAAGCACAGAAGATGGTCTTCGCCGACGCGACCTCCGCGGGGCGCTCGGTGCGCACCGTCGATGTCCCGAAAGCGGAACGGCACGCCTTTTCCCTCACCGATGCCGACGTGCTGGAACTTGCGCGGCACGCCGTCGTGATCGAGGAACATTACGGTCGTCCGATGGACATAGAGTGGGGCAAGGACGGGAACGACGGGCTGATTTACGTGCTGCAGGCGCGGCCCGAGACGGTCAAATCGCGCAAGCAGCCCGATGACCAGGAGCGCTATGTCCTGAAGCGACGGGGAGACGTGCTTACCGATGGACGCGCGATCGGCCAGAAAATCGGCATCGGCCGGGTGCGGCTGGTGTCCGACGCCTCGAAGATGGCGAGCGTGAAGGAAGGTGATGTGCTCGTCACCGACATGACCGATCCCAATTGGGAGCCGGTCATGAAACTGGCGAGCGCAATCGTCACCAATCGTGGCGGCCGTACTTGCCACGCGGCGATCATCGCCCGCGAACTCGGCATTCCTGCCGTCGTCGGCTGCGGTGACGCGACCGACACGCTCAAGGACGGTGCTGACGTCACTGTTTCGTGCGCCGAGGGCGACACGGGCTTCGTTTATGCCGGCAAACTCGAAGTCGAAATCCACAAGACCAAGCTCGGCGCGATGCCAAAAATCCCGGTGAAAATCGCCATGAACATCGGCAACCCACAGCTCGCCTTCGAGTTTGCGCAGCTTCCCAACGCCGGCGTCGGCCTCGCGCGCCTGGAATTCATCATCAACAACATCATCGGCGTGCATCCCCGCGCCTGTGTCGAGTATCCGGACCTGCCCGCCGAGCTGAAAGCCAAAGTTGAAGAAGCCGCGCGCGGGTATGCGGACCCAAAGGCGTTTTTCCGCGAGAAAATGGTGGAGGGCGTGGCCACGATCGCGGCGGCGTTCTGGCCGCAACCGGTGATCGTGCGGTTGTCGGATTTCAAGTCGAACGAGTACAAGAAGCTGGTTGGGGGCGAACGCTACGAGCCCGACGAGGAAAACCCGATGCTCGGGTTCCGCGGTGCTTCGCGCTACCTCGCGCCCGCATTCCGTGAGTGCTTCGAGCTCGAGTGCGCCGCCATGCGCAAGGTCAGGGGCGAGCTCGGGCTCACGAACATGGAAATCATGGTCCCTTTTGTGCGGACGCTCGAAGAGTGCCGGCAGACCATCGACCTCCTGGCCGCCAACGGGCTCAAACGTGGCGAGAATGGCCTGCGCCTCATCATGATGTGCGAGTTGCCCTCGAACGCGATCCTCGCCGACCAGTTCCTCGAATACTTCGACGGGTTTTCGATCGGGTCCAACGACCTGACCCAGCTCACGCTGGGGCTGGACCGCGACTCCGGGCTCGTGGCCGGCTCGTTCGACGAGCGCGACCCGGCCGTCCTGGCGCTGCTGCGCATGGCCATAGGCGCGTGCCGCAAGCAAGGCAAGTATGTCGGCATCTGCGGGCAGGGACCGTCGGACCACCCCGATTTCGCGCGATGGCTCATGGACGAAGGAATCGAAAGCCTTTCGCTGAACCCGGATACGGTGGTGTCAGCTTGGCGGGCGCTCGCCGAGCAATTGCCGGCCCCCGATCTTCGCGTCAGCGCCGCGCAGTAAGCGCGCCGTCTACCGGTTACGGATCAGCCGTTGCTTGTCCCGTTGCCATTGCTTGTCCCGTTCGGAAGCCCGCTTGTCGTGCTGCTGCTTTCCCTTGGCCAGGCCGATATCCAGCTTGATGCGACCGCCCTTGTAATGCAGGTCGAGCGGGATCAGCGTGTATCCGCGCTGCTCGACTTTCCCGATCAACTTGCTGATTTCCTCAGCGTGCATGAGCAGCTTGCGCGTGCGGGTCGGATTCGGGCTGACATGGGCGGACGCCGTCGGCAGCGGGCTGATATGCGCGCCGATGATCCACAACGCCGCATCCCTCACGACAACGTAGGCTTCGGTGATCTGCGCGCGTCCCGCCCGGATCGACTTGACCTCCCAGCCTTCGAGCATCAGCCCGGCCTCGAAGCGCTCCTCGACGAAATAATCGTGAAACGCCTTGCGGTTCTGGACGATGGACATGGGAGCGGAGCGTGAGGGTGCGCTTGCAGGCTGCAGGCGCGCAGCGATTGTAGCAGCATGGCAACCATCGTCCGTTCCGCCCTCGTCGGGTATAGCGCGCAGGAAATGTATGCCCTTGTCGAGGATATCGAGGCGTATCCACAGTTCCTGCCGTGGTGCCGATCGAGCGAAGTTATTTCACGGCGCGAAGGCGCGACGACGGCAAAGCTGTCAGTAGGCATCAAGGGCATCAGCCAGGAATTTACGACCGAGAACGAAAATCTTCCTGGCGAGTCGATCGACCTGCGCCTCGTGCAGGGGCCTTTCAAGTCCTTTACCGCGGGGTGGAAATTCCAGGCGCTCGGGGCGGACGCCTCGCGCATCGAATTCTCCATGACCTATGCGCTGGCCGGCGGGCTGCTGGCGCGGGCGCTTGGTCCTCTTTTCGACCACATCGCCGACACGATGGTCGACGCGTTTTCCCGCCGCGCAAAGGTCGTGTATGGCCCGCCTGACGGTTGACGTCGTCTACGCGACGCCGGTGCGTCAACAGGTGGTGCCGGTCGAGCTTGAAGCGGGCGCCACTGCAGTCGATGCTTTCCGCGCGAGTGGGCTGGCGCTGGGCGACCCGGCGGTGGACAAGGCCAGTCCGTTGCTGGGAGTTTTCGGCACGCGCGTTGCACCCGACACCCGCCTGAAACAAGGCGATCGCGTGGAGGTGTATCGGGCGCTTGTGCTCGATCCGAAAGAGGCGCGGCGCGCTAAAGTTGCCACCGCGCGGCGGCGGTCGAGGCGCTAGGCTATTTGCAGGTCTCCGCCATCGCCTTGCGCGCCTGTGCCATGCGCGCCTGCCTTTGTTCGTCGCTGAGGATCACCGTTTCGCCCTGGGCATTGATCGTCGAAATGCGTGCGCCGCGCTCGAGGGAACGCAGGCTTTCCTGGGCGGATTGGCAGGACTGGCGCGTCTGCTCGGCGTCTGCCTGTTCCTTGGCAGTTTTTTCCTGTGCTGCCTTGGCCTTCTGCTGGCGCTCGCGGTAGGCCTGCTCCTGCTCGGCCGGCGTGAGGGGGCCTTTCTTCGCATCGGTGGCGACAGCATCCTTGCCGCCAGCGCCTGCGCCGCCACCCCCGCCCGCACCGGAGGGCTGGGATGCAGGCCCGGGGGGGGGCTTCATCGGGGTGGCCTTGACGCCCGCAGGCGGAAAATCCCCGTAGCGCACCTTGCCGTCCTTGTCGACCCAGCGGTAGGCCTGCGCCTGGGCCAGGCCGCAGGCGAAGGCGAGCACGATCGGCAAAATGAAAACGGAAGCTCGCATGCGATTCTCCTTTTGACTGTCTGCGACGTGCTGCCGTCGCCGAAACCTGACCGCCGCGCCGCGCGAGCCAGTGTCTGTATTCTTGCCGCCCTTCGGCCCGTGCGCCGGGCCAAGCCCGCACAAGTCGCGCTTCATGCCTAACGCGCCGGGGCGAAAACGGATTACATCCGCGTATAATACGCATTTGCGAGAAAGGCAGCTTCCATGCGCGTGATTCAACGGGCGCTCACTTTCGACGACGTACTGCTTCTCCCCGCCCACTCGCGCGTCCTGCCGCGCGACGTTTCCCTCCAGACCCGCCTCACCCGCAAGCTTGCGCTGAACATCCCGCTGATCTCCGCGGCCATGGACACCGTGACCGAAGCACGCTTGGCGATCGCCATCGCGCAAGAGGGCGGCATTGGCATCGTCCACAAGAACCTCAGCCCGGAGCAGCAGGCCGCCGAAGCCGCCAAGGTCAAGCGGTTCGAGTCGGGCGTCTTGCGCGATCCGGTCACTGTGGCACCCGATATCACGGTGCGCGAACTCCTTGCCCTGACGCAGAAGTACAAGGTTTCCGGCTTCCCGGTGGTCGACAAGGGCAAAGTGGTGGGCATGGTCACCAACCGCGATTACCGCTTCGAAACCAACCTCGACGCGCCGGTCAGCAGGATCATGACGCCGAAGGAGCGCCTGATCTACGTGAACGAGAAGGCAAGCCCCGAAGAGGCGAAAGCGCTTCTGCACAAGCATCGCCTCGAGCGGGTGCTGGTGGTCAACGAAGCGTTCAAGCTGCGCGGCCTCATCACGGTCAAGGACATCCTCAAGTCGACCGAGCACCCGAATGCCTGCAAGGACGACCAGGGCAAACTTCGCGTAGGCGCCGCGGTCGGGGTAGGCGAAGGCACCGAGGAGCGCGTCGACCGTCTTGTCGAAGCAGGCGTGGACGTGATCGTCGTCGACACGGCACACGGGCATGCACAGGGCGTGCTGGATCGCGTCGAGTGGATAAAAAAGCGCCATCCCAAAATGCAGGTCATCGGTGGCAACGTTGCTACCACCACCGGCGCAAAAGCGCTGGTGGACGTGGGCGCCGACGGCGTAAAAGTGGGCATCGGCCCGGGGTCGATCTGCACCACGCGTGTGGTGGCGGGCGTCGGCGTGCCGCAAATCACTGCCATCGACAATGTCCGCCAGGCCCTCGAGGATGCCGGTGTGCCGTTCATCGCCGATGGCGGGGTGCGCTACTCTGGTGACGTTGCCAAGGCGATTGCCGCCGGCGCGAATGCCGTGATGATGGGTAGCGTGTTTGCGGGCACCGAGGAAGCACCGGGCGAGACGATCCTTTACCAGGGCCGCTCGTACAAGTCCTACCGCGGCATGGGGTCGCTGGGGGCGATGAAGGACGGCGCCGCCGACCGATATTTCCAGGACCCGACCAACAACGTCGACAAGCTGGTTCCGGAAGGCATCGAAGGGCGCGTTCCCTACAAGGGTAGCGTGCTGAGCATCATCTACCAACTCGTTGGCGGATTGCGCGCGAGCATGGGCTACTGCGGCTGCGCCAGCATCGACGAGATGCGCACCAAGGCCGAATTCGTCGAGATCACCTCCGCAGGCATGCGCGAGTCGCACGTGCACGACGTGCAGATCGTCAAAGAGGCGCCCAACTATCGTGTGGAGTAGGTAGTCCGTGCACGACAAGATCCTGATCCTCGATTTCGGCTCGCAAGTCACGCAGCTGATCGCGCGCCGCGTTCGCGATGCAAAGGTGTACTGCGAAATCCATCCTTGCGACGTGTCCGACGAATTCGTGCGCGCGTTCGGCCCCAAGGGGGTGATCCTGTCCGGCAGCCATGCCAGCACCTACGAGGCGCACGACCTGCGCGCTCCGCAGGCGGTGTACGAGCTCGGCGTGCCGGTGCTCGGCATCTGCTACGGCATGTTCACCATGGCGGTCCAGCTCGAGGGCGAGGTCGAGCCCAGCGACAAGCGCGAATTCGGCTATGCCGAAGTGCGCGCCCGCGGCCATATGCGCCTCTTCGACGGCATCCAGGATTTCGAGACGCCCGAAGGCCACGGCATGCTCAAGGTCTGGATGAGCCACGGCGACAAGGTCACCGCGATGCCGCCCGGATTCAAGCTCATGGCCTCGACCGGATCCTGCCCTATCGCGGGCATGGCGGACGAGGCGCGCGGCTTTTACGCCGTGCAGTTCCATCCCGAGGTCACGCACACCAAGCAGGGCAAGGCCATCCTCAACCGCTTCGTGCACGACATCTGCGGTTGCGGCAGCGACTGGAACATGCCGGATTACGTGACCGAAGCGGTGGCCCGGATCAGGAAGGAGGTCGGAAAGGACGAAGTAATCCTCGGCCTTTCCGGGGGCGTCGATTCGTCAGTGGCGGCGGCCCTCATCCACAAGGCCATCGGCAGCCAGCTCACGTGCGTCTTCGTCGACCATGGACTGCTGCGCCAGGACGAGGCGACGCAAGTCATGGAAACGTTCGCGAGGCACCTGGGCGTCAAGGTGATCCACGTCGACGCCACGGTCGAGTTCATGGGATGCCTGGCGGGCGTCTCCGACCCCGAGGCCAAGCGCAAGATCATCGGGCGCGAGTTCGTCGAGGTCTTCCAGCGCGAGTCGGCAAAAATAAAGAATGCCAAATGGCTGGCCCAGGGAACGATCTACCCCGACGTGATCGAGTCGGCCGGCACCAAGAACGGCAAGGCGACCACGATCAAGTCGCATCACAACGTCGGCGGGCTGCCCGACTCACTGCACCTCAAGCTGCTTGAGCCGCTGCGCGAGCTTTTCAAGGACGAAGTGCGCGAACTGGGCGTGGCCCTCGGCCTGCCGCGCGAAATGGTCTACCGGCATCCCTTTCCCGGTCCCGGCCTCGGGGTGCGCATCCTGGGGGAGGTCAAAAAGGAGTTCGCCGACCTGCTGCGCCGCGCGGACGCCATATTCATCGAGGAATTGCGCAATACCGGTGACGCCGATGGCGTGTCCTGGTATGACAAGACGGCGCAGGCGTTCGCCGTGTTCCTGCCGGTAAAGTCGGTCGGCGTGATGGGTGACGGCCGCACCTACGAGTACGTGGTCGCGCTGCGCGCCGTGCAGACTTCCGACTTCATGACCGCCGACTGGGTGCCGCTGCCGCACGAACTGCTGGCGCGCGTGTCGAGCCGCATCATCAACGAGGTGCGCGGAATAAACCGCGTGGCCTACGACATCTCCTCCAAGCCACCCGCCACGATCGAGTGGGAGTAGGTGATCGCGTAGCGCGGGAAGGCCAACACCAGCCAGCCTGTATTCATCGCCTGGCCATCGCGTCGGTCTGCTTTCGGTGTCGGCTCCCCGAGAGGCGCCGTCGCCTTGGGACGGGCCCGGCGGCGCCGGTGCATCACGTCTGCCGAAGGTCTTCCAGCAGAGATGCTGCCACGGCCTCTTCGGCGATGGTCAAGCCGTGGCGCTGCATCGCCGGAGCCAATGCGGCGTCCCACGACGCCACGACGCAGACGTCGGCCAGATCGCGCCTCTCGTGCGGCGCGCTCGCCGCCGCGGCTTCGTAGTCCGGGGCGGCGAAACGCCAGGGTTGCGCGTCCCAGGTGCGCATGACATGGTTGCCGATTTGCACGCCGGGCCAGTCGAAATCGCCGTGGTATTTCAGACAGGCGCCAGCCTGCACCAACTGTGTCAGCAAGGTTCGCTGCGCCGCCGCGGGCATTCCCTCGGTGCAGACCAAAGGGGCGCATTGCTCGCCCAGGTGGTCGGCCGCGATGGCCAGCAGGTTGGGGTTCTCGCAGACGCTGACCATCAGACCGGCAACCGCCCACCGTGGCGGCGTGCGCAGCAAGCGGCGCAGTGACAGGTAGCCGGGTTCGCCCGCGGTGCCGACGGGCGTCTCGTCCGCCTGAACCGGCAGGTTCAGGAACAGCGCCGGTCGGGCCAGTTGGTTGACCAGCACGCCGGCGCGCGCCCAGATGTCGCGGATGCGCTCGTCGGGCGCGCCATCGGGCGTTTCCTTCGAGGCGGCTTCGCGATCGTTTGGGTCCGGCGGTACCTGTTCGAATTGACGCCAGGTCGCGAGCACCAGCGTCGCTGTAGCCTGGCCGCTGTCCAGCGCGTGTGCGTTGCCCAGTGTCTCGGCGGCCAGCTGGGCGCGCCCCAGGCCGCTGGCCGGCAGCCGGCGCAAAACGGCGCCGGCACGTTCGAGCAGGCCCTGCGCCATCGCGGCGTCCTGCCGCGCGAGCCGCTTCAACAAGCCGAGCGCAGCGGGCGAGCGTAGGTAGGAGGCAAGGGCGGGATGCCCGCAGCCGGCGACCACGGCGGACCAACCCGCCTGTGTCGCGGCACGCGCCGAAGCCAGGTGCATGATCGGTCCGTCGAGCTGTTCCAGCGCTTCCTGCAATGAATTTGCGATCCCGGCATCGCGCAGCGCGGCATCAAGCCACTCGATGTCGATCTGCATCGACTTCGCGTCACGCGGCGGGCATCCCGTCAGCTGCGACAGCGCTTCATGTTCCGGCCGGCTCAAGGCACCGAGGCGCAAAACGCCGGGGGGTGTGCAGAGTTCCAATCGTTGGAAATGGCGGCGCAAGCGACGGCGCAGCGCGGCCAGATCGTCGCCGCCAAGCAGCTTGTGCAAACGCGGGTCCGGCAGCGGTTTCATGCCGGTGCAAACCTTCGGTCCGGATCGTCCTCGCGCCGTTTGGCGCGGCCGTCCCAGGTCCAGCGCGAAACGAACACGGCGTCGATGCCTTCGCGCCGCTGCAACTGGCAGATCGAAACACCGGGCAGTTCGGCGTAACAAGCCCACTCGCGTTCGCTGGTGATCACGAAGTCGAGGTCGAACTCGCGGATCAAACCCATGCAGTGCGCGCGTGCCGCGTCGTCGATGCCGGCGAAGGCTTCGTCGAGCAGCATCAATCGCGGTGTCAGCGGGTTGCTGCCCTGGCTATAGAAACTGGCGATGGCAGCGAACAGCGGCACGGTCAGGCCCAGGGCGCGTTCGCCGCTGGAGGCCGGTCCTGAGAGCTTGCGCCATTGGCCATCTTGCAGGCGTTCGACGCGGAAGCGGTGCCATCGGCGGTAGTCGAGCGCGCGCGCCAGCTGGTCGACCAGGCTGCCGCCGCCATCGCCCGCATGCCTTCCCGAATCCGCATCGGCGCGCTCGCGCTCGGCGCTGATGCGCCCTTGCAGCATTGTGCCGACGACTCGCCGGTCCTCTGCCGACCACAGGTCGGCGCTGGTGTTGAGCAGGCGCTGGCGCGCCGCGACCAGCCCGATCGGCGCACCTTCGTCTTCGCCCAGCGGCTGCCATAGTAGGCGGTAGCGCACGCCGGTGGAGGTCGGACGCTTGTGCAGTTCCTTGTTGATGGCATGCACCTGTGTTTCGGCCGCGCGCAGCAGGCGCTGCACTTCGGAGGCGATCTCGGCCTGCAGGTAGTTTTCCAGGATCTCGCTTTCTTTCGCTGTGAGCAGTTCGCCGCGCTGGTGGATGTCGTCGGCCAGGCGCAGCGCGAGCTGGTCGGGGCGCTCGGGACGGTTGTGAAAGATAATGTGCACGACGAAGCCCCAGTCGCTGGGTTCGGCCGGCGCCTGGTGGCCCAGCGCGCTCAGCGCACGCTGCAGTTCCTGCAGGTCTTCGGTGATCTGGCGCTGCACGCGGGTCCAGCCGGCTTCGTCGTCCTGGATGTGTGCTAGCGCCTGTTCGATGCGGCGCGCCAGCGTCAGCGCGGGGTCGATGGTCCAGGCGCTGCGCAGGTCCGGCAGTTCGATCTCGGGCAGCGCGGACGACAGCAGGCTGCTGTCGGCGAAGTGCTGCAGCCGCGCGACGACAGCAGTGCGCGCTTCGGTGCGCTGGCGCAGCACACCGTCGGCGGTTTCGGCCATGGCGCTGGCGCGTGCGCGCGCTTCGCCGGCCAGGCGGCGCGCTTCGGTGGCCGACTTTTGTGCCTGGTCGGCCGTCTCCACGGCCTGGCGCGCTGCGGCCAACTGCTGGCGCAGACCATCAACCTGGGCGCCGACGGTTTCGCGCAGCACCTCGAATCGCGCCTGCGCTTCCTCGGCTTCGATCCGGCTGGCGGCGAGCCGCCCTTCGCGCTCTTGCAGCTGCGCCAGCGCCTCGGCTTCACGCGAGCGCTGCAGCAACAGATCGGGCTGCGCACGCCGCCATTCCTGCGCCGCCTGCAGCAGTCGGTATTGCGCGTCGTTGAAGCGTTGCAACGCAGCTTCGATGGCGGCCAGCGCGTCGGCCACTGGCGGCAGGTGCATGTCGGTGGCGTCGCGCTGCAAGGTCTGGCGTGCGGCGTGCTCGGCTTGCTCGGCGTCGCGGCACTGGGCCTCTGTCTGATCGAGCCGGGTGCGCGCGGTCTGGAACTCACGCGCGCAGGCGCTGACATTCATCAACGCTTGGCGCAGTGGCTGGTCGGACGGGGCGCTGCGCCATTCGTGTTCGGCCTGCCGGCACTCGGCATCGAGCTGCTCGAAGCGCAGCGCCACGCCCGCGCTCTCGGCGGCCAGGCTGTCGAGCCGCTGGGCGATGGTTTCCAGGCGCTGCCGGCGCGCCGTCGCGCGCGCGGCATGGCCGATGTAGACGGCTTGCGTTTTGTGCCAGGTGCCTGCTAGCGTGCCAAGGCGGTAGCGGCCATCGGGGGCGATCCAGGCTCGCGCGGCATCGTTCAGGCCGTCGCCCAAATCGCCGCAGGCCACGCTGGCAAGCAGGTGGTCGATGGTTGCGGCCGGCACCGGCGCATCGACCGCCACATCGGCGCGCAGCCAGCCGGCCAGCGTTGCGCCGGCCACGGGTGGACCTTGTGTCCACTGGCTGTCGATCCAGGGAACGTTTCCTTCGGCGGCGGTGAGCAGCGCGCCGTCGGGGGTGACCCAGGCGTCAAGCAGGCCCGAGGCTTCAAGTGCGGCTTCGAGGCCCGCGCGCTGCGCGGGTTCGACGTGGTCGTGGAAATCGACCAGCTGCCATAGCGGCGCGCCGGCACGCCCGCTGCGGCTGTTGGCCGCGCGCGTGTAGGGCAGCGGCGGCACCGCATCACGGCCGGCGTTCAGGTCTTCGCGCTCCGCTTCGAGCGCTTCATGTTCACCCTGCAGCGAGTTGCGCTGGGTGCCGAGTTCGATTTTCTGCTCCGCATAGCGCAGGTTGGCTTGTTGTTGTGCTGCCTGCAGCGCTTGCCGGGCCGGGTTGTCGCCCTCCGTGTGCAGCACCCAGTCGTTGAGGGCTTGCAACGGTTCGTCGCCGTCCACGCGAAGCTGCACCAACGTCGCGATGTGCTTGGCCCAAGTCTCGACCAGCGCCTGCGCACCTTGTTCGACCGCCTCGTCGGCCGCGCCGCGGCGTTGCGCCGCGTTTTCCAGTTCCGTCTGGTGCTCGCGCTGCGCCTCTTGCCGCTGCGTCAGCGCCTGACCGGCCTGCTGCAGTTCGCCGTGGCGGCGTTGCAGCAGCGCCAGCTGGTCGCGGCGTGCAGCCACGGCGTTGCGCAGCAAGGCCGGCGCCGCATCGAACTCACGCAGCGCCAGTTCGGTCAGCGCTGCCGACGGCAGTGCGGCCAGCGGGTTGCCGCGCAGCGCCGCAGAGACGCCGGCATCGTCGGCGTGTTCCACAGTTTCGCGCCGCACGGCCAGCAGCACCTGCTCGGCCTGCGCCGCACGCTGCGCGGCTTGCCAGCTGGTCTGCTGTTCACGCTCCCAGCGCGCGCCTGCCTGCGTGCAGTCGGCCTGTTCGGTCTTCACCGCCGCCCCGCGTTTGGCGGCATCCTTCTCGGCTCCCTCGAGCCGGTTCGCGTCCTGGTTGATCGGGTCGGACTGCAGCGTTTCCAGCCGCGTGCGCCGTGCCGCCTGTGTGCGCTCTGCCTCGTTATGTGCCTTCTGCGCAGCGGTCTCCGCGGCCAGCGCGCTCTGAAGTCCGGTCTGCGCCAGGTTGCGATGCTGGCTCGCGTTATCGAAGTCGGTCTGCGCCTGACGCAGTTCGCGCGCCTGGCGCCGCGTCAGCATGCCGGCATAGACGCGGTAACGCTGGTCGAAACGTTCCACTGCCTTGGCCAGGCCCTTCAGTTCATCGAGCTGGCGGCGGTCTTCTTCCAATTGGTTCAGGGCCTCGGCGACGTCGGTCAGCAGTTCCTGCGGCATCGGCGGCAGCGCTTCGGTCAGCGCGTGCGACAGTCCAGCCTCGTCGGGTTTCTTAGACAACTGCGGCTGGCGCAGCTGGATCAAGGTGTCCATCAGCGCGTCGTAGCGCCGCGTGCCGAGGTGGAACAGGCGTTCATCGACGGCGCGCCGGTAGCTCTCGGCCGTCGGAAAGACCTGTCCTCGGCCTTCGACGGCCTCGCTCAAGCGTTCGCGCGTCAGCACCAACCGCTGCGCGTTGGTGAGCCAGAGGTCGCGGCCGATACGCTGCTGGCAACCGCTGGCTGTCTCCAGCATGAAGAACCAGCTTTCGACCTGCGCACGCGCCGCCACCGCCGACAGGCCCGCGCCCAGCGTCAGGTAGTGCGGCGTGCCGTCATTCGCCAGGCGGCCGAACTCGATCCACGCGTAGCCGATGCGCCGCGCATAGCTATTCATCAACAGGTTCCATGCCATCTTCTTGCTGGCATCGCCGTCGGGCTCGATGCGCGACGAGCGCAGTTGCGCATCGAACAGGAAAGGTAGGGTCAGTGACAGCACCTTTGACTTGCCGGTGCCGTTGTTGCCGCGCAGCAGCAGGTGGCCATCGCGGAACCAGAACTCCTCGCTGTCGTAGTGGAAGAGTTCGACCAGCCCGATGCGCAGCGGCTGCCAGCGTTGGCGCTGCGGCTCGGGGAGGGCGGGGCGTTCGGGGCTGGGCGTGGCGAGGCCGAAGACGGCGTCGGTCATGGATCAGAACAGCGTGCCATTGGTGGGTCGGCTTCGGACCGGCTGCACGTCCGCGTCGCCGAGCGCAAAACGGGCGATGGCAGGCCGCGCATGCAGGCGGCCCTCGTCGCGCACGAGGAGTTGAAGTTTCTGCAGCCGCTCCAGCGCGGTCTGCGCCAGCTCGCGTTCCGCCCCGGGCTCGCGCGCCGATTTGCGCCAGAAGCGGCCGTAGCGTTCGATGGCACCGCGCACAAAGGCGGCGACCGCGTCGTCGGTGGTGATCGCGCTCGCGCCGTCGGCGCGCGCGCGGCTGGCCAGGTGTTCAGCGACCAGCAGCGTCACGTGCGCGTCGGTGCCTTCGGCGGGCATCGCCACATCGGTCAGCGTGCCGGCTTCGTCGGTCAGCGCCAGGCCTTCGGCGCGCTGCTCGGCGGCCAGGCCGGTGGCGTCGCACAGGCGCGCCGCCATCACGCCGCGCTGGTTTACGAAGTAGGCCTGGGTCTCGGCGTCCAGCGTGTCGGCATAGACCACGGGGTCGTCCAGCAGGCGGCGTGCCAGCGTGTGGCGCAGCGCCGTGCGGCGGCCTTCGTCGCTGTCGGCCACATGCTCAGCGATGAGCGCGCGTAAGCGCTCTTCGATGGCCACCGGCGCCTCCCCGGCAGCCCAGCTCGATGGCCCTCGCACGGCGGCAAGCATGCCGGCCAGCATCCGGCGCTGGATGTCGTAGAGCGCGTCGGCCTGCGGCGCGCTGCTGCGGTCATGCACGAAGCCGTCTTCGTCGCCGGCCACGCGCTGCAGCACGCCGAGTTCCAGCAGGCAGCGGCAGACCGTGACCAGTTCGCGCCGCTCGCCGGCACTGCGCAGCGTGAAGCTGAACCGGCCCGCCACGAGCGCCGGTTCGGCCGCCAGCTCCATCACGCGCTCGCCCAGCACGTGCAGCGTGATCTGCGGGTCGGCGCGCTCCAGCACGGCGCATGCCAGGCACAGCAGCACGTAGCGGCGGCGATCAAAGTCTTGCAGGCCGCGTGTGGCGTCCAGCACCTCGGCGGGGCGTTTGTAGAGCCTGGCGCCGTCGCGCTCGACCTGCAGCACCCAGCCGGTCTCGCGCCCGAACCAGTCGCGCAGCTTGTCGGCCTGGAGGCGAACGGCCGGGAAGTCTTCGTGCGCTGGGCCCATCAGCGGCTGCATCAGCAAGGCGCGCAATCCGATGCGGAACTCGTCGCGCTGCTGGCGCGCCTGCAACTCGCCAATGCGCTGGCTGCCGGTGGTTTGGTGGGTGGCCATCACTCGAACTCCATGACAGGCGTGATCGTCAGCCGATGATCACGTCCCGCGAACACACCCGCCGGCGTGACGATGCGCGCCAGGCTGCCTGCGGCCAGCGGTTCGAGCCGGATGTGCAGCAGCCCGTCGCCCGTCTGGCGTTCGACCGCCATCTCCGGGCCCGACTGTTCGGCCAGCGCCTCGCCCAGCAGATTCAGGAACAGGCCGAACGCATGCGTGTCGAGTTCACCCAGTTCCGACAGCCGCGCCGCGCGGCCGGTGGCCAGGCGCCGGCGTGCCGCCTCGACCTGGCGCGATTCTTCGGCCAGCTGGCCGGCCATGCGGGCGCGCTCTTCGCTGCGGTCGCGCACCTTCGCCAAGGGCCCGCGTGGCGCGGCTTCACCGTATTCGCGCAGCCGCGGGTTGATCTGCAGCGGCGGCGCATCGGCCCAGCGGGTGCTCGCGGACAGGCCGTCTTCGGCTTGCGGGTTGAGCGAAAAGTGCCGCGCCGGATTGAGTGCGAAGGCCACGCGCGCCAGCCGGTGGGCTTCGGCTTCGTCGGCACAAGCGGCGAACCAGCCAGCCAGCATCCGAAAGTCTGCCGAACGGTCGCTGCGGCCGCTGCGCCGCTCGTTGATCGCCGCAATCGCGCCCAGCAGCTGCGGGATCGCTGCCCGCGCCCGGGCGCGGAGCAACTCGGCTTGCGGCGGTTCCTGGCCGGTTTGCAGGAACCAGCCACGCAGGCCCTTCCAGCGCTCGCGCCAGGCCTGCCAGCGGCGTAACTTCTCGTCGGCCTGATCCCGCGCGTCGCCCGGCGCGGCGTCGCGAGCTTCACGCTCCGCGACCAGCAGCAGCACAGGGTCGATGCGCGGCGCCAGCGCTCGCACCAGGCGGGCGATGGCGTCCGAGCGCCGCACCAGGTCGCCCATGAAGCGTTCGAGGTAGTCGATCAGCCGGCGCTTGTAGTCGACCACGGCGGTGGCCTCGGCCTGCTGCAACTCGATGTTGCGTGCCACACCGGCCATGAAGGCCTGCGCGTTGTCGGCCAGGCTCTCGAAGACACGCACGAGGTCGCGCAGGACCTCATGCACCTTGGCGACATCGGGGCCCTCGTCTGGGCCGGCCTCGGCGGTGGTGGCGTTGAGCAAGGCCTGCAGCGCTTGCAGCCGGCTGGCGATGTCTTCCAGCGCGACGGTCTGCAGCTCCGCACGGCGCTGCAAGTTCTGAACGAAGACCGCCAGCGCCGCTTCGACCGCTTCGCCGCCCTGCGACAGCCGGTAGAGAAACCGGGCGCGATAGAAGTCGCTGAGGGTGGCGACGCGCGCCGTGTCGGGCTGCGACTGCAGGTTGCCCCAGTCGGCCAATTGCGTCAGCGCGGCATTGACTTCTTCGATGCGCGGCTGGGCCTCGATCCACCGCGCTTCGGCCAGCACCTCGTCCGGCCGCAACTGCAGGCGGTACTGCCGCTTTGCGGCGGCGAACACGTCCATGATGCAGCGGTAGAAGACGGCCTTCTCGGCGCTGACATGCCGGAACAGCTCGGCCGGGTCGTTAACGATCGGCACGAGGCCGCCTCCTTCGATGTGTCTTCATTTCAGTCAGGGACCGCGGACAGTCGTATCGAGCCGGTTGGCGGCTGCCAGGCTCCAGCGAATCGCCCGCGTCGCTCATTCTCTCCTCAGCCAGTCGTCCAGCGGGCAGCGCCCGCTGAGGGCTGCTGGAAGATACCAACAAGGTATGAAATCGCACACAAGAGAATTCGCGAATGTGGCCCTGCGCAAGCTGCGGCTGCGGCTCCGGCCCGCCTTGATCCGTGAGCCACTGGGCTCCTATGGCGGCTTCAAGATGGTGCCGAGCTACTGACGTGCTGATGGACGACGCGCTCAATCTGAACGTACTCCACAGTTTCTCATTCTACGACGGGTTGATCGGCCATCGTCAGTGGCTGCGAGTAATTGCTCAGCGAGGACATGCAACACGGTGCGACGTTCGGCGGCGTGCGCATCGTCAATCCGTTTCTGGTCCTGTGAACCGTGCCCGTGATAGTTGCCAAAAGCTCCCAGGGCTGCACCCCCAGGGCGGGGATGAGCAGCGACAGCTCGCCGAGTTCGATATCGCGAGCGCGCCAACGCTTAATGCCTTTACGCTGGCCAGCCAGCCGCAAAAGCTTGACGCAAGATCGACACAACGATAAAGTTGTGTCATGATTCCTGCCTACGATTCGTCAACTGGGAACTTGCCGCCCGGCGAGCATCTGGCCGATTGGTCCACCATCGTCGATCGGTTCGGCACGACGCCGTGGCGCAGGTGGTTGCTCAACGGGCTTTCGCTTTCACTGCGGGATCTGCGCGCTGCCGGTTGCAGGCGTGTCTACATCGATGGCAGCTTCATCACTGCCAAGGTACATCCCGGTGACTTCGACGCCTGCTGGGACGTGGATGGTGTCGACTTCGACGTCATAGACGAGGTGCTGTTGACCTTCGACGCGGGACGCGGCACCCAGAAGGCAAAGTACCGAGGCGAGCTGTTTCCTGCCGACGCGGCCGCGGAGCCGCTGGGCACGCTGTTTCGCGATTTCTTCCAGCGCGACCGCGACGGCAACCCCAAGGGCATCATCGTCATTGACCTGGAGAATTTTGAATGATCACCAACGAACGGCAGTACCAGATCAGCAAGGCACAAGTCGCCAAGTTCCGCGCGGCCATCGACGCGCCAGACAGCAACACTCGCGCGCTCCACCCGCGGGCGCAGAAGGCGCTGCGTGAGGCGGCCCAAAGTCAGCTCGACGATCTCCTGGTGGAGGTGGCCGACTACGAGCGACTGCGCGACGGGCAACTGACGGCGATCACCGTGGAGTCCATCGCCGAACTGGCGCCCGCACTGATCAAGGCCCGAATCATGCGCAACTGGACCCAGAAGGAGCTGGCCGACAAGCTGGCGGTGGCCGAGCAGCAAGTCCAGCGCTACGAAGCGACGCAGTACAAGGGGGTGTCGGTTGAGCGTCTGCAGGCGGTGGCCGATGCGCTGAATTTGCGTGTGCGCGAGGTGATCACGTTCGAGCCCCTGTAAAGGCGAGGAGCGCAGGCGACGCGTGGTGTTGGTCCTCTCCCCGAGCGGGAGCGTTGTGCTCAACGACTACGTGCCCTCGTCGGATGTGCGTACCAGGTGTTCTTGTATTGAGTGGGTATAAATAATATATAAATCAATTAATTAAAATATCTCTCTCTTGTAAAACATGAAGTTAAATTCGTTGTTGTGGTTGTGAATCAATGCACCTGTTGGCGGCGAACGGCCAACGGCCAACGGCCGCGCCCAAGCATAGGTATCAACCCGTTTCTCTACCTGGCGCCGCAGGTAAGCAAGCTGGAAGGTTGGATGTTGTGATGTAATGGCAGTTGTTGACTTCTGCCTTTATTTTGCAACATACTTTCTTCCATGCCTCCCCCGCAAACCAGCGAACAGGCCGTCCTTCAGCTCGCGCGCAAGCACCCGCTGCTGCGCGCACGCGACCTCGCCCAGGCAGGCCTGCCGACAGTTGCGCTGACCAGACTTGTGTCCGCCGGGAAGCTGGAACGCGTGGGGCGCGGGGTTTACAGCCTGCCCAACCGGGCAATCAGCGAAAATCGCTCGCTCGCCGAGGTGGCGATACGGGTGCCCCGCGGGGTGATCTGCCTGGTCTCTGCGCTGCGCGTGCACGACATTGGCACTCAGGCGCCGCATGAGATCTGGCTCGCGATACCCCACCATATGCTCTCGCCCCGGATCAGCCAGCCCGCACTGCGCGTGATTCGCATGTCGGGCCCATCCCTGACCGAAGGCGTCGACCGGCTGAAAGTGGACGGTGTGGAAGTCCCGGTCTTCAACGCCGCCAAAACCATCGCTGACTGCTTCAAGTTCCGCAACAAGATCGGCCTGGACGTGGCGCTCGAAGCCCTGCGCGAGGGTTGGAACAAGCGCAAGGTCACAATGGACGACCTGTGGCGCTACGCTGCTGTCAATCGTGTCGCCAACGTCATGCGCCCGTACATGGAATCCATCGCTGCGTCATTAGCAAGAAACGCGCGGCTTCGATTCGTGCCCGACTGAAAAACCATGCGAACGCAGCGAAGCAGGACTTCAATCTCACGCTCACGCACTACGGCCTGGAACGGCTACTGTACCGTTTGTCGATATCCACGCACGCGCCGAACTTCCTGCTCAAGGGCGCGTTGTTGTTCCTGCTGTGGTACGACATCCCGCAACGGCCGACCCGCGACGCCGACCTGCTCGGATTTGGCCCCGAGGACACCAATTCGGTGGCGGCTGTATTCCGCGACATGTGCGCGATTGAAGTGGATGACGGGATTGCTTTCGATGCGGGCTCGGTCAAGGCAACGGAGATCCGCAAGGGGGCGGGTTACGGCGGCGTGCGTGTCGAGTTGCGCGCGATGCTGGACGGTGCGCGCATTGCGCTACAGGTCGATATCGGCTTCGGCGACGTTGTGACGCCGGCACCGGAGACGATCAGCTATCTCGTCTTGCTCGACGATCTCCCGCCACCAAGTCTGCGTGCGTATCCGAAGTACACGGTCGTCGCTGAGAAATTTCAGGCGCTGTGCACGCTCGGCATGGCGAACAGCCGCATGAAAGACTACTTCGACCTGTGGGTGCTGCTGCGCGAGGGCGATCTGGAAGATGCGGAACTGATACGCGCGATCCAGGCTACGTTCACCCGCCGTCGTACCGCGCTGCCGGAAGGTGTCCCCGCGGGGTTGAGCGATGATTTCGCCACAGATGCCGGCAAGCAAGCGCAATGGCGGGCCTTCGTGACCAGGAACAAGCTCGATGCCATTGCGTTGGCCGAACTGGTGCAGCACCTGCGAGCTGCATTCCAGAAGTTGAAAATTTTCTAGCCCGGTCTCCGCGTTTGACCGGACTGGCGCTGAACTCCGATGAATCGCCGCCCGTTCGCAGGAACGCACTCGGGGCCGAGCCAAGCAGCTGTATGAGAACCGGTTACTGGCTGTCGGGAATGAACTGACGGTAATAAATTTATCGAAAATTATTTCTACGATAAGCACTTAAGCGATTTGATCACGGCGGGTTGGCCCGTGGCGCGCACGAAGGCCCGTGCGGCCTCGATCTTCGGGCCCATCGAACCCGCGGCGAAGTCGTGCCCGGCCAGGGCCTGCGGTGTCACCCTGCCGATCGCGCGCTGCGTTGGCTGGCCCTAATCGAGGTACACCGCCTGCACGTCGGTGGCGATGACAAGCACGTCGGCCTGCAACTCGCGCGGGAGCAGGCTGGTGCACAGGTCCTTGTCGATCACGGCGGCCACGCCGTGCAGCGGTTGACTGTCGCTGCCATTGCCTGCGCGCGCCACCGGGATGCCACCGCCAACGGCAGCGATCACCAGCGCACCGTGTTGGAGCAACCAGCGGATGGCCTGCAGGCCCAGCACGTGCGGCGGCTGGGGCGATGCGACGACACGTCGGAACGCCGCACCATCCGCCGCCATGGTCCAGCCGACCAGAATGGCACCGGCTCCGGCGCCCGCGGCCATGTTCTGCGGCAGGCCGCGCACGACGAACAGGTCCAGTCGCGGTGCCAGCTGCCACCAGTCCAGTCCCGCTTCCCATACCGACCACCTCAGCGTGGCCAGGCACAGCAAGGCATACAGCCACAGCGCTGCGGCATGTCGCCACAGCAGCCAGCCGCCGCCGATGCCCAGCAGCAGCGCCAGCAAGCCGAACACGACGGCCATCGTGCCGGGAAGGCCGCGGAAGTTCGGGGTGTCGGGGTTTGGATGGGTGTTCATCGGATGCTCCTGTGTTCGTCGCCTCCTCCCGCTGGCGCGGTCGCCTCAGCCTGGGACGGCATACAGATCGAGACGATTTCGCGACTCGATGTAGATACGCGTGATCCTCGGGAAGCGCTCGCGGATCGCGCGCTCAATGCGCTCGACGGTGGCGGCCGCATCATCGGTGGCGACGTCGTCGGCGAAGACGACGTCGAGCGCCAGCAGCACGTCGTCGGCGCCGATGTACATCGTCAGCGGCAGACCTGCCTTCTGCACCTGCGGCTGCTGCTGCGCGATGGCGCGGATGGCGGCAGCCGTTTCGGGCCGCACGCCCTCGCCGACGAGCAGGCCTCGCGATTCGCGAATCAGCAGCACCGCCACGCCCGCCAGGATGCAGCCGATGACGACCGAAGCCGCGCCATCGAGCACCGGCATGTCCAGGCTGTGGCTGGCCCAGACGCCCTCGAACAGCGCCGCCATGGCCAGCACGACATAGCTCCAGGTCGGGTCGGTCAGGGGTTCCGGGTCGCGCATGTGCAGCACGCCCTCGTAAATCG
>JBBQVP010000059.1:0-23107 GCA_038211455.1 Burkholderiales bacterium | reverse complement strand
CGGCCGCGCAGAGAATGCGCATCTCGGCGTAATCGGGGCCTGCAAGCGCCCGCATCGCCTGCATGAGGCGGAGGATGTGCTGAACGGCCGGAAGGTGGATGCGGCCGCGATCAAGGCGGCTGTCGCGGCGGCACGCGCGGCGCTCGACCCCTCCGATGACCTGCACGCCAGCGCCGCCTACCGGCGCAGCCTGGCCGGAGTCTTGCTTGAGCGTGCATTGCTGCGCGCGTCCGCCTGGCGCCGCGATTCGCGGCGCCAGCATTGATCAGTCCCATTCCCCAAACCTGTCGCCAAACCTGTCGCCAAACCTGTCGCCAAACACAGCGGAGCCCGTTCTCAAGATGACGGCAACACAGAAAACAACCATGCTGCGCTTCGAGCTCAACGGCGATCCGGTCGAGGTCGATGTTCCGGTGCGCACCACGCTGGTCGATTGCCTGCGCCACCACCTGATGAAAACAGGGACCCACGCGGGTTGCGAGCACGGGGTGTGCGGCGCCTGCACGGTCATCGTCGACGGCGAAGCGGTCCGCTCGTGCCTGATGCTTGCGGTTCAGGCGGAAGGTACAAAGGTGACCACCGTCGAAGGGCTGTCGCGTGAAGAGAGCCTGTCGCCGTTGCAGGCCGAGTTTCGCAAGCACCATGCGCTGCAGTGCGGTTTCTGCACGCCGGGCATGCTGACCACCGCGCACGCCTTGCTCACTGATGAGCCCGACGCGGATCGCGCGCGGATACGCGAAGTGCTGTCAGGGAATATCTGCCGCTGCACCGGGTATGTCTCGATCGTCGAGGCCGTCTACGCGGCGCGCGGGGCGTACGCCAGGCCCGGAAATGGTGCGTCATGAGCGGCAATGACGCGTTTGTCGCGAAGATGGTCGGCACGCCGGTCGAGCGGATCGAGGACCTGCGCCTGCTGCGCGGCCTGGGCACCTATGTCGATGACCTGCATCCCCAGGGGCTGCTGCATGCGGCGATCCTGCGCAGTTCGGTCGCGCACGGAATGGTACGCGCGATCAACGTGAGCGCTGCCAAGGCGATGCCCGGGGTGCGCGGCGTGTTCACGGGGCAGGACGTGACGCAGGGCTCGGGCGGAGCCGTGCCGAGCGTCTCGTTGCGGCTTGCGCCGCTGCCCGAGCTCGAGCCGTACGGCCAGCCGGTGATCGCGCACGAGCGGGTGCGTTATGTGGGCGAACCCCTTGTCGTGGTGGTGGCCGACAGCCAGGCACAAGCCGAGGACGCGCTGGAAGTCATCGAAGTCGACATCGAGCCCCTGGCGGTGGTCCCGAACCGGCATGTGTCCGCGAAGAACGAGGCTCTGCTGTTTCCGGACCTCGGCAAAAACGTGCCGATCACCTATACCGCGGCGAAGGGCGATGCCGCGGCCGCGATGCGCGCCGCGCCGTATGTGCGCAAGGAAAACTTTCGCGTCCAGCGCCACAGCGCGATATGCATGGAACCCAGGGGCCTGCTGGCCGTCTGGGACGGCCCGGGCACGAAGATGACGGTTTCGGGGGCGGCGAAGGTGCCGTTTGCCAATCGCAAGATACTCGCGCGGCATATGGATCTGCCGGAAGAGTGCGTCGAGATGATCGAGTACGACACCGGCGGCGGGTTCGGCGTGCGGGGCGAGTTCTACCCCGAGGATTTCCTGATCCCCTTCGCCGCGCGCAAGCTCAACCGGCCTGTCAAGTGGATCGAGGACCGGCGTGAGAACCTGCTGTGCTCGAACCATTCGCGCGAGATCGATATCGAGATCGAGATTGGTTGCGCAAAGGACGGCAAGATTCTCGCACTGCGCGCGCAAGCCTGGGTGGACGCGGGCGCCTACCTGCGCACCAGCGCGGCGGTCCCGCCGCGCAACGTGGCGCAGTTTCTGTCGGGGCCGTACAAGATCGAGAACATCCATGTCGATTCGTCGGTGATGCTGACCAACAAGAACCCGATCGGCACGTATCGCGGCCCCGGACGCTTCGAGGGAGACTTTTTCCGCGAGCGCCTGATCGACATGGCTGCCGGTGACCTCGGGTTGGACCGGGTCGAATTCCGTCGCCGCAACCTGCCGACCGATGCCGACATGCCCTATCCGCTTGCGACGCTGAACCTGCCCGAGAAGAAGGAAGAACTCGATAGCGGGGACTACAACATAACGCTCGATCGCTGCCTCGCCGAATTCGGCTGGGGCGCGAAAACGCAGCTGCAGGGGCGCCTGGTCGATGGCCGGTACCACGGCATTGCGGTGGGCTGCTTCATCGAAGGCGGCGCGGCCGGCCCGCGCGAGAATGCGCGGATGGTGGTGGATCCGGATGGATTCGTTTCGGTATTCGTCGGCTCGACCAGTATCGGCCAGGGTCTCGAGACCGTCTGCATCCAGATCGCTGCTGATGCGCTCGGCGTGGACATGGACCGCATCCGGCTGTTTCACGGCTCGACGACTTACCTCAAGGAAGGTTTCGGCTCATACCACTCGCGCTCTGTCGTGATGGGTGGGTCGGCGATCCTCGACGCGGCGGCCAACCTGAAGGCGGAGATCCGCAAGGCCGCTGCAGCGCGCCTCGGATGCGCGGCCGAGGCGGTGGAACTCAGCGCCGGGCTGGTGGCAGCGCACGGCGGAAAGACGATCGCGCTGGCGCAGCTTGCGTCGGCGGGATTGTCGGTGGAAGGGACGTTTGCCAGCCACCACCACACCTATGCTTACGGATCCGCCGCCGCGCATGTGGCAGTGGATCCCGGAACCGGGCGTGTCGAACTCCTTGACTACGTCACTGTCGAGGACGTGGGGCGCATCATCAATCCGCTCACGGCCAATGGCCAGGCGGTCGGCGGGGTCGTGCAGGGGCTGGGTGGCTCATTCATGGAGCACTTGCAATACGACGAGGAAGGCCAGTTCCTGACCGGCTCGCTCGCCGACTACCTGCTGCCGACTGCGTCCGACTTTCCGGTGATCCGCGCTTTCGTGCTGGAGAATTCGCCGTCCCCGAACAACCCGCTGGGCGCAAAAGGTGGCGGCGAAGGCGGGATCGTGCCGGTGGGCGGCGTGGTCGCCAATGCTGTAGCCAACGCCCTGCAGGCGCTGGGCGTGCAACCGCGCGAGTTGCCCCTCTCGCCGCCAAAGATCTGGGAGTTGATCGATGCGGCCGGCTGAACTTTCCTGCATGCACTCCAGGGTAATTGTTCTCAACACCAACTGACAACTGACGAGGTCCGACCATGACCAGCAAACATCCGATTTCCCGGCGCAAGTTCATCCGTTCGGCCGGCGCTGCCGCCGGGCTGGCGGCGATTCCCTTCATCAAGGCCCATGGCCAGAGCAAGCTGCGGCCGGTGTCGATGCGCCTGGACTGGCTGTTCCAGGGCCCGAACGTTGGCTTCATCGTCGCACGGGAGAAGGGCTTTTACGCGGAGGCCGGGCTGGACGTGACGGTCGGTCCGGGCAAGGGCTCGGGATCCACGGCACAACTGACGGCCAACAAGGACACACAGTTCGGCTTCGCGGACGGGTACGTCGCGGGTAACAGCGTGTCCAAGGGCATGAACATCACCATGGTTGGCAGTATCTACCGCCGCAATCCTACGGCCGTCGTGGTGCTCGATGAGTCCGACATCAAGACCCCCAAGGACCTCGAAGGCAAGACCATCGCGATTCCCACCGGGGCGACGCAGTTCCAGCAATGGCCGGCGTTCGTCAAGGGCTGCAACCTCGACCCGGCGAAGATCCAGGTGGTCAGTGTCGACCCGGCCGGCAGCCCGCCGGCGTTGATCACCGGCAAGGTGCAGGCCATTGCGGGCTATGCGCAGGGCTATGTGCCGAGCGTGGAGATCCGCGGCGGAAAGAAGGCCCGCATCCTCTGGTACGCGGACTGCGGCGTGAACTCGGTCAGCAACGGCATCATCGTCCACAACGACCTGCTGAAGGAGGACCCTGCGTTGATACGCGCGTTCGTGGCCGCGAGCATCAAGGGGTTCCTGTACGGTCGCAAGCAGCCCGACGAGATGACGGCGATCGTCAAGAAGTATTCCGAAGCCACCGACGTCCGGATCACGCGGCGCGAGGCGGAACTCTCGTGGAACACTTGGGTGACGCCCAATACGGCCGGCAAATCACTCGGCTGGATGTCCGACAAGGACTGGGCCTCGACGGTCGAAGTGCTGAAGCTTTACGGCGGCGTGAAGACGCCGCTGGAGGCGGCGAAGCTCTACACCAACGACTTTGTTCCGACCGGCGCCGAATACATTCCGCCTCAAGTGTAAGGGCGCACGCCGGATGCACGTCAAACCGCTGGAGGGTTCGTGATGGCGAATGCGCCGCAGAGCGCCGGCGGCGATTCGTTGTTATTGCTTACCCTGGAGCAGAAAGTGGCGCCGCCGCAGGCCGCGCTCGTGGTGGTCGACGTGCAGAACGATTTCGTCGCCGACGGCGGGTTCTTCGACCAGATCGGCGCGGACGTGAAAACGGTGCAGAAAGCGATTCCGCGGCTCGTGCGCCTGATCGACAGCGCGCGCGCGGCGGGTGTCCTCGTGATCTTCGTCCAGGCGATTTACGATGCGCAGTACCTGTCGGCGCCGATGCGCGAGCGCAACCGGCGCCGCACGGTCGAGATGCCGCGCTGCCTGACCGGGACCTGGGGCGCCGATTTTTATCTGGTGAAGCCCCTGGCCGGTGAGCCCGTGGTGATCAAGCACCGCTACAGCGCGATGCTGAATACGGAACTGCCCGCCTTGCTGCAGCGGCATTCGATCCGCAGCCTGCTCCTCACCGGCGTATCCACGGACACCTGTGTCGAGTCCACCGGACGCGACGCGTATTTCCTCGACTATTACGTCAGCATCGTGTCCGATTGTTGCGGGGCCGCCAGCGCGACCGATCACGACAGCGCGCTGAAGCGCTTTGATCGCGACTACGGTGCGACCGCCACCGCCGACGAGGTTGTCGGCGCCTGGGCGCGGCTGGGCCTGTTACCACAAAGCGCTGCCGCGGCCGCCAGCGCATGAGCGGGGACAACGCGCCGGCCTTGCTCAGCATCCAGAACCTGAGCAAGGTGTACGCAACGGGCGAGGGTCCGGTGCGTGCGCTGGATCAGGTGTCGCTCGACACGCACCGCGGCCAGTTTCTGTCGATCCTCGGGCCAAGCGGCTGTGGCAAGAGCACGCTGCTGATGATTGCCGCGGGCCTGGTGCCCGCCTCCAGCGGGGCGGTGTACGTCGAGGGCGAGCGCGTCACGCGCCCGCGCACCGACATCGGCATCGTGTTCCAGAGCCCGGTGCTGCTCGAGTGGCGCACGGCGCTGGAAAACGTGATGCTCCAGGCCGAAGCGCGCAAGCTCGATCGCGCGGAGGCTGAACGCAACGCGCGCCGCCTGCTCGAATCGGTCGGGCTTGCGGGATTCGAGAACAAGTACCCGCATGAACTCTCGGGCGGAATGCGCCAGCGGGTGTCGATCTGCAGGGCGCTCGTCCATTCACCGCACCAGTTGCTCATGGACGAGCCGTTCGGCGCCCTGGATGCGCTGACCCGTGACCAGATCGCTCTCGACCTGCAAAAGCTCTGGAACGACCGGCAGATGACGGTGCTGTTCGTCACCCACAGTCTCGCCGAAGCGGTATTTCTTTCCGACCGGGTGGTGGTCATGACGCCGCGTCCGGGACGCATCGATACCGTGATCGACATCGACCTGCCGCGGCCGCGCACCCTGGCGGTGCGCGATACGCCGCAGTTCGCCGCCTACAGCCGCCAGATCCGCGACTTGTTCCTGGCGAGCGGCGTGCTCAGGGAGGTCTGAAGCATGTCGAACCGGGAACGCGAGGGGGCGGGCGACGCTGGGTCGAAGCGGCCGTCGCTGGCCATCGAAGAGGTCGAGGCACGCGTACAGCGCGCGCAGGTCGAGCGTGAGCGTCGCGCCAAGTTCACCTCGATCGTGTACCCGTTCGTCGCGCTGGTCGCGGCGCTCTTGGCCTGGGAGGTTGGCGCCAGGGTGCTGAAGATTCCCGCCTATATCCTGCCGCCGCCGAGCAAGATCATGACGGTCATGCTGGATAACATGCCACTGTTGATGCGCCATGGCTGGGTGTCGACCACCGAGATCGTGCTCGGGTTTCTGCTCAGCGTCGTGGTGGGCATTCCACTGGCGCTTGCGACCTTCCTGTGGCCCGTCTTTGCGCGCTCGGTCTACCCGCTGCTGGTTTCCTCACAGGCTGTGCCGAAGATGGCGGTGGCGCCGCTGTTCATCGTCTGGTTCGGCTTCGGCCTGATGCCGAAAGTGCTGATCGCGTTCCTGATCGCGTTCTTTCCCATCGTGATCAATACGGTGGTCGGGTTGGCCGGCATCGAGCCCGAGAAAATCCACCTTGCGCGTTCGATGGGCATGGGCAACGCCGCAACCTTTTTCAAGATCCGCCTGCCGAACGCGCTGCCGTCAATATTCGGCGGGCTGAAGATCGCGATCACGCTGGCGGTGGTTGGCGCCGTGGTCGGGGAGTTTGTCGGAGGAGACGCGGGCCTGGGTTACCTGCTCATGTCAGCTAACGGCAGCATGGATACGCCGCTCCTGTTTGCCGGGCTGGTCGGGCTCACCCTGATCGGGATCGTGCTTTTCCTGCTGATCGAGGTTGCGGAACGGCTCGCCATTCCCTGGCACGCGTCCACACGCAACCACGGCGGCGAATCCCACTGATCGCGTGACCGGCGAATGTCCGTTTATCGCGGCCTGCTGCGCCCCGCACTTTTCCGGATTTCGCCCGATAGCAGCCACGCGCTTGCGCAGGCGGCGCTAGGCTGGTCGCTGCCCTGGCGGGCGCTTGCGGCTATCGAGCGGCTGGAGGTTGCCGATCCGCGGCTGCGCACCCGCTTTGCGGGCCTTGACCTGCCCGGTCCGGTGGGCCTTGCTGCGGGATTCGACAAAAACGGTGACCTGCTTCCCGCCTTGTCCTGCCTGGGTTTCGGATTCATCACGGTGGGTTCGATCATGCCGGACGCGCGGTTCGGCAATCCCTTCCCGCGCCTGGTGCGCTACCCGAAAACCGCATCGCTCGCGGATTCGATGGGCGTGCCGAGCAAGGGGCGCGCCCACGCAGTGGAGCGGCTGCGAGGGTTTTCGCAGCGCAGGGTGCCGATCATCGCGAACATCGGCGGTTTTACCGCCGAGGCGCTGGTGCGCGGGTTCGTGGCGGTCGAGCCCTATGTGGATGCGGTGGAGATCAGCCTGATGTGTCCCAACGTTCTCGCTGCGGGCGAGCAGTTTGACGAACTGCGCTTGCTGCGGGACGTGCTGTCCGGCCTCGAAGCGCGCCAGAAGCCAGCGATCGTCAGGATCCCGAACGACACGACGCAAGTCCCCGACCGGATGGCCGAGCTGATCGAGCGGTGCATCGAGGGTGGCGTGGCGGGCCTGAAGGTCGGCGGAGGGCGCCGTCAGGCGGAGCCCCGGCTTGGTACGGGGCAGGGGACCTTGCACGGTGGCGCAATCCGCGAGTCCGCACTTGCGAACGTCGAACTGGCCGCGCGACTTGCGCGCGGTCGTATCCCGATCAAGGGCAATGGCGGCATCTCCACCGCCACGGACGTGCGTGCGATGCTGCGGGCGGGCGCATGCTGCGTCGACCTCTATTCGGCGTTTATCTACGAAGGCTGGACCATCGCACGGGACATCCATCGAGGGTTGCTGAAGGACCTCGGTCCTGCGGAGGGGCTTGCGACGGGCAACGCCTGCCGGGAATAATAAGTTTGTCAAAATAATTTTGTCATATTAGAATCCCTCCCCATGAACTGTGCGGAGCGACTCGTCGAGATATTTGGCAGCCAGGCCGATGTGGCCCGCGCTTTCCAGCTCGATCGCGCCGTCGTCAACAACTGGGTCAAGACCGGCTATGTGCCCGCGCGTTGGGCCATGGAAGTCGAGCAGCTGACCAACGGCAACATCCTGGCCGTCGACGTGCTCAACGACGCGGCCGCGCGAAAACCCGTACGTGTGAAATCCAGGCCCGACGATTTCGTCGGTGCCGTCCATGGGAGTAAAGAGGTCATGAACAAGTTTGCCCCCGCCAAGCGCATCCATTCCTTCCACCCGCCGCAGCGCATCCTGATGGGCCCGGGTCCGACGGAGATTCATCCGCGCGTGCTCACCACCATGAGCCAGCCAGCGATCGGTTACCTCGACCCGATCTTTGTCGAGATGATGGAAGAACTGAAGTCGCTGCTGCGCTACGCCTACCAGACCAAGAACGCGCTGACCTTCCCGGTGTCGGGTCCCGGCTCGGTCGGCATGGAATATTGCTTCGTCAACATGGTCTCGCCAGGGGACAAGGTCATCGTCTGCCGCAATGGCGTGTTCGGCGGCCGCATGATCGAGAACGTCGAGCGGGCCGGTGGCGTCGCAGTAGTCGTCGAGGATGCCTGGGGCGAGCCGGTCACGCCCCAGAAGCTCGAAGATGCGCTCAAGGCCAACCGCGATGCCAAGATCGTCGCGTTTGTCCACGCCGAAACCTCGACCGGCGTGCAGTCGGATGCCAAGACGCTGGTCGAGATCGCGCACAAGTACGACGCGCTGACGATCGTCGACGCCGTGACCTCGCTGGGCGGCACACCGGTGCTGGTCGACGAGTGGGGCATCGACGCAATCTACTCCGCGAGCCAGAAGTGCCTGTCGTGCACGCCGGGCCTGTCGCCGGTGTCGTTCAACGACCGCGTGGTCGCGCACGTGAAGGCGCGGAAAGACAAGATCCACAGCTGGTTCATGGACATGAACCTGCTGCTGGGCTACTGGGGCGCCACAACGCGCACCTACCACCACACCGCGCCGACGAATTCGCTCTTCGCGCTGCACGAAGCCCTGCTGCTGATCCGCGAGGAAGGCCTGGAAAACGCCTGGGCGCGCGCGCATCGCCACCACCTGGCGCTCAAGGCCGGGCTTGAGGCGATGGGCATGAAGTTCCTCGTCAAGGAGGATTACCAGCTGCCGCAGATGAACGCGGTGCTCTGCCCGGAAGGCGTCAACGAAGCCGAGGTGAGGAAGCGCCTGCTGAACGAATTCAACCTCGAGATCGGTGCCGGCCTCGGGCCGCTGGCCGGCAAGATCTGGCGCTTCGGGCTGATGGGCTACTCCTGCCGCCCTGAAAACGTCATGGTCTGCCTGTCGGCGCTGGGTTCCGTCCTCGACGACATGGGCCTGCCGGTGCATGTCGGCGACGCGGAATCGGCCGCGCACGGCGCGTATGCGCAGATGCACGTGAGCGACGCGCAGAGAAAGAAAAAAGCAGCCTGATCACGCGCACGGAATGGGAAAAGCCCCGCTGATTGCGGGGCTTTTCATTTTGTGGCGCGCATATACTGAGCGGATGTATGCGCCCGCAATGTCGGTTGCCGTTTCATCAGCCCCCCGCGTCACGAATCTGCGCTTCATCACGGCGCGCGTGGCAGGTGTCCTGTTGGCCTGTTTCCTCGCCTTCGCGCCGACTCATGCGCACGCGCAAAGTCGTGTGCCGGTAGAGGACGCGCGCGCGATGCGCGAGGTCGTCCAGGCGCAGCTCGACGCGTTTCGCCAGGACGATGCGGCGCGCGCGTTCTCGCTTGCGACGCCTTCCATACGCAAGGCGTTCGGCACCGCCGAGAAATTCCTCGAAATGGTGCGCGTCTCGTATGCGGCGGTCTACCGGCCGGGAAGCGTTTTCTTTGAGCCGCCTGTGTCGGTCGACGGCGAGGTGGTGCAACCGGTGCGCTTGACGGACAGCGAAGGCCGCGCGTGGATCGCGCTCTACCCCATGCAGCGCCAGCCCGACGGGGAGTGGCGCACGAACGGTTGCCAGCTGATGCGGCTTGCAGGCGTGGCGACCTGAGCGCCGCACTGGAACGGTCTGGCCGTCCAGGCGGTCACGCCGCTAGAGGCCTAGCCGCTGCCAGATGGTGGATACCGTGCCTGCCTGGTTGAGCGTATAGAAGTGCAGCCCGGGCGCGCCTGAGGCAAGCAGCTTGTCGCAAAGCGATGTCACCACGTCGAGGCCAAACGAGCGTATCGACGCGGTGTCGTCCCGGTAGCCGTCCAGCTTGATGCGCATCCAGCGCGGGATCTCCGCGCCGCAGGCATCGGAAAACCGCGCGAGCTGTGAGAAATTGCCGATCGGCATGATGCCCGGAACGATGGGCACGTCGATTCCGGCGGCCTGGCATTCGTCGACAAAGCGGAAGTAGGCGTCGGGATTGTAGAAATACTGCGTGATCGCGGCGTTGGCGCCCGCGTCGATCTTGCGCTTGAAGTTGCGGATCTCGTCTGCCGCATTACGGGTCTGCGGGTGATACTCCGGGTAGCAGGCGACCTCGATGTTGAACCAGTCCCCTGTCGCCTCGCGGATGAACGATACGAGGTCGTTGGCGTGCTGCAATTCACCCGATGCAGCGACGCCTGAAGGCAGGTCGCCGCGAAGGGCAACGATGTGGCGGATGCCGTTGTCCTTGTAGTGCCGGACGATCTCTGCAATCTCGGCCTTCGAAGAGGCGACGCACGACAGGTGCGGCGCAGCTTCGTAGCCGGCCGCGCGGATCTCGAGCACGGTATCGAGCGTTCCCTGCTGGGTCGAGCCTCCCGCGCCGAACGTGCACGAGAAAAAGCGTGGCTTCAGCTGCGCAAGCTGCTGCCAGGTTGCGCGCAGCTTCGCCTTCCCCTCCGCTGTCTTGGGGGGAAAGAACTCGAAGCTGAACGTGCGTGCGTGCTTTTGTTGTGATTCCATCAGCGTAGGGGAGGGGGTACGGGGGAACCGCCCTTGGAGGTTCCCCTGTTCCGATCAGTAGCGGTACTGGTCGGCCTTGTAGGGGCCTTCCTTCGGCACGCTGATGTAGCGGGCCTGGACATCGGTCAACACGGTCAGCTGCGCGTTCAGTTTCTTCAGCTGCAGCCGCGCGACTTTCTCGTCCAGGTGCTTGGGCAGTGTGTACACGCCCACCGGGTACTTGGCCGTGTTCGTGAACAGCTCGATCTGCGCGATCGTCTGGTTGGCGAACGAGGAACTCATCACGTAGGACGGATGGCCGGTGCCGCAGCCGAGGTTCACGAGACGACCCTTGGCGAGCAGGATGATGCGTTTCCCATCGGGGAAGATGACATGGTCCACCTGCGGCTTGATTTCGTCCCAGGTGTACTTCGACAGCGAGGCGACATCGATCTCGTTGTCGAAGTGGCCGATGTTGCAGACGATCGCCTGATCCTTCATCTTCTTCATGTGGTCGTGGGTGATCACATGGAAGTTGCCGGTGGCCGAGACGAAGATGTCCGCCTTGTCCGCGGCATAGTCCATGGTCACGACGCGATAACCTTCCATCGCCGCCTGAAGCGCGCAGATCGGGTCGACCTCGGTGACCCAGACCTGCGCCGACAGGGCGCGCAGCGCCTGGGCTGAACCCTTGCCCACGTCGCCGTAGCCGCAGACCAGCGCCACCTTGCCGGCGATCATCACATCGGTCGCGCGCTTGATGCCATCGACCAGCGACTCACGGCAGCCGTACAGGTTGTCGAACTTCGACTTGGTCACCGAGTCGTTGACGTTGATCGCCGGGAACGCAAGGCTGCCTTCCTTGTGCATCTGGTACAGGCGGTGCACGCCGGTCGTGGTCTCTTCGGTCACGCCCTTGATCGCCGCAAGCCGGACCGAATACCACTTCGGGTCTTTGGCGAGTTGCGCCTTGATCGAGGCAAACAGGCATTCCTCTTCCTCGCTTGAAGGTTTGGCGATCACCGATGCGTCGCTCTCGGCCTTGGCGCCCAGGTGCAGAAGCAGGGTCGCGTCGCCGCCGTCGTCGAGGATCATGTTCGAGTAGACGCCCGATTTTCCGACCGAGTTTCCGACCGAGTTTCCGACAACAGGCCATTCGAAGATACGGTGTGTGTAGTCCCAGTACTCAGTCAGCGACTCGCCTTTGACGGCGAACACCGGCGTGCCGCCGGCAGCGATTGCCGCGGCCGCATGGTCCTGGGTCGAATAGATGTTGCACGAGGCCCAGCGCACTTGCGCGCCGAGCGCTTCAAGCGTCTCGATCAGCACGGCAGTCTGGATCGTCATGTGCAGCGATCCCGTGATGCGGGCGCCGCGCAGCGGCTGGACCGAGGCGTATTCCTCGCGGATTGCCATCAGGCCGGGCATTTCGGTCTCGGCGATCGCAATTTCCTTGCGGCCCCAGTCTGCCAGGGCAAGGTCTGCTACTTTGAAATCGGTGAAATTCGCCGGCGCCTTGCGGGCGGGCTTTGCAGTCTTCAGTACGGCGCTCATCTCGCGCTCCTCTCAGTTAAGAAAAAAGTTCGCGAGCGCCGTTGCTGGTGGGAACCCCGAGCCTAGCGACGGATATTGAATCCATCGTTGCAACGCTCCTCGGGAACCGCATATTCTACGGCAATCCCAAACGTTTTTGAAGCCCCTCATGAAGACAGAAACCAATCCAGCCAATGCGCCGGCCAACGCACGCGCGCTTGCGCGTATCCTCGCTGTCGAGCCCCGCTGGATCGCGGTAAGGCCTGCGCGCGAGGCCGTCTCCCTTGCCGACCGCGTGCTGCTGCACGCCGGGCCGCCGCTGCCCGACCCGAAATCCCCGCCTCCGCCGATGCTCAACGCCGCCGTGCTCGCCTGCCTCTACGAAGGCTGGGCGGCGGATGCTGCCGCGGCCGAGCGGATCATCGCAAGCGGCGAAGTAACGCTTGAGCCTTCGTGCACGCGGCGTGTGTCGACGCCGCTCGTCTCCATGGTGTCGGCGCGCACCACGCTGGCTGTGATCGAGGATGCTGGATCGGGTGCGGTGTGGCATGCCTTTCTCGGCACGGGCGGGGGGGCGCAAATGCGTTTTGGTGCGCGCGATCCGGCGATCCTCGAAAAACTGGCATTCAGGGAGCGCGAGCTGGCGCCGGGATTTGCCGAACTGCTTTCCGAGCCTGTAGACCTACTGTCGATCGCGCGCTCGGCCCTGACAGAGGGCGACGATCTCCACAACCGGCTCTCGAGCGCCACCGCAATGCTCCATGCCGTGCTCGGCACGCGCAAGGCAGAATCCGCCGCGTCGCAGGCGGCCCTGCGCACGCTGCTCGAGGCGCCGCTCTACTTCCTCAACGTGTGGATGCCGGCCTGCGCGTTGATGCTCGACGCCGCCGCGGGCGAGAAAGGCTCCAGCATCGTGACCCGGCTCTCGGCAAACGGCCAGACCACTGGCATCCAATTGGCGGGACTGCCGGAACGCTGGTTTGTTGCGCCTGCCGGCACGGTGGAGGGCCCGTTCATGAAGGGGGCGCCCGAGAATCCCCGGTTCCCGCCGGCGACGGGTGACAGCGGCATTATCGACGCGTTCGGCCTTGGCGGGCAGGTCCTGCGGCGCGCGCCGAGTTTGCTGCTTGCGTTCGAGCCTTGGCTCGCGAAGGACGATGCGCAGCGCGCGCTTGCGCTGGTGTGCGGTGTGCACCCGGTGCTCGGCGTTCCGGTGGCGCTTGATGCGGCCGCGGTGGTCGACAGCGGCAGGCCGCCCCTGCTTTCCACCGGAATGGTGTCGGCCGACGGGCGTGGCCTGCTCGGCCGGGGACTGTGTACTATGCCGAATGGCCTATTCAAGGACGCCGTCGAGGCTTTGCACCGGAGCTAAGACCAAGGTGATCGGGCGGGACGCATCCCGCCTGTCGTCCAGGTGGGGCTGGACAATGCGACAAAAAAGTGTCACAATACAGACAGTTGAGTTGGAATTGAGCGGTAGCGAAACGCTACCAAGAGACGAACTTGCCGAAGGTTGTCTGTCAGATTAATGACAGGTTCAGGCGAGTCAAACTTTCCCGGAGGAGATAAAACATGAAAGCCTTTGCAACGAGCTGCGTGCTCGCGAGCGCGGTATTGCTTCCCTTGAGTGCCAATGCTCAGGAAGTGAAAGGCCCGAAGATTGACTGGAACATTACGGTCTGGGGCAACCCGCGTGCCTTCACGGAAGGCATGGAACTGATTTCCAAGCAGATCGTCGCAAAAACGGGCGGCGCGTTCACAATCAAGACCGTTTACGGCAGCGTGTTGTCGCCTGAGCGCGAGAACCTCGACAACATCAAGATCGGCTCGATCGACGGCGCGTTCATCTGCACCGGCTACCACCCCGGCAAGAACCCCGGCATGACCGTGCTCGACCTGCCCTTCCTGCCGACCCCTACGTTTGAGAGCCAGGAAAAGGTGGCCGAGGCGGTCTATCACCATCCGTTCATCGTTGCGGAAATGAAGAAATGGAACGCTTATCCCTTCATGGCCGCGATTCTGCCGCAGTACGAATTCATGGGCGTCGGCCAACCGCCGATGAAGCTTGAGGACTGGAAGGGCAAGCGCGTGCGCGCGCTCGCCGGCATTGGCGAGGCGATGCGCGCCCTTGGGTCGACGATAGCCTCTGTGACGGCGCCCGAACTCTATACCTCGATGGATCGGGGTCTGGTCGATGCAGCGTCGTTGCCGTCTACCTATGCGCTCGCCTCCTACAAGCTGCACGAGATCAGCAAGTGGTACACGACCAACCTCGCGCCGGGCGCGAACAACTGCGGTGTGATGCTTTCCTACACGTCGCTTGGCAAGCTGCCGCCGCAGTACAGGACGTTGCTCGACGGCCTGAAGCCGGCGGGCTACGTTGCGCTCAAGGGGGCGTACAAGGCGGCGGACGACAAGAACATCCCGATGTTCAACAAGACGCTCAAGCCCATCGAGTACCCCGCAGCGGAACTCGATCGCTTTCACAAGATCGGCGGCAAGCCGGTGTGGGAAAAGTGGGTCAAGGACCAGTCGGCCAAGGGCGTCCCGGCGCAGGAGTTGCTTGACCTCGTCATGAGCACCGCGACGAAAGCCTCGGCCAAGTAATCCACCCGCCGAGATCGCATTGACCAACACGCAGCAACACCCGGCTGCAGCCGGCGGGGCAAATGTGCGCCCTGCCGGGTTGCTGGCGCGCCTCGACCGGCTGTACTCGAAGCTTGAAGACGGTCTGAACTACATCGCCGGGGCGATTGTGTTCGCCATGATGGTGTTTGTCTGCGCCGAGGTATTCATGCGTACGGCGCTGAACCGCGGGATATATGGCTTTCTCGACCTTACCGAGCTGACCATGGCCGCGTTTGCCTTCCTCGGCGCGGCGTATTGTCAGCGGCTCGGCGGCCATATCCGCATGGACATTGTTGTCGGGCTGCTGCGTGGGCGAAAGCTGTGGATCGCGGAAGCCGTTGCGACGCTGGTTGCAATGATTGTGTTCGCATTGCTCATCAAGGGCACGACCGACCACTTCCTGCGCGCCTGGACGATCGGCGATACCTCAATCGACGCCGAGATCAGAACCTGGCCATCCAAGTTGCTGGCGCCGGTGGGGCTGACCGTGTTGTGGTTACGGTTGTTGCTGAATCTGTGTGGTTACATCCGCTTGATACGCGACCCGGAGGCCGAGCCGATCGCGGTCCCGCCGGGACCTGGCGCCGGCCAGGTTGCGCACTGACAGGCTAGAGAGACATGGATCCGCATACAGCTGGTTGGGTCGGCCTCGCCGCCATTGGAATACTGGTCGTCATCGGCGTGCGCGTGGCGTTTGCTGCCGCTGCCGTCGGCGTCATCGGGCTGATTCTGACGCGCGGGTGGGTGCCTGGCATCGGCATCTCGGGCGTCGTCCCGCACTCCGAGTCGGTGCATTACTCGCTCTCGGTGCTGCCAATGTTCATCCTGATCGGCTATCTGGCGTTTTACGCGGGCATCACCAAGGGTCTGTTCGACGCGGCGAAAATCTGGCTGTCGCATATCCCGGGCGGCCTCGCCGTCGGCACCGTGTTTGCCTGCGCCGGATTCGGCGCAGTTTCGGGGGCTTCGACGGCAAGCGCGGCGGTTTTCGCGCGCATCGCGATTCCCGAGATGCTTGCGGCGGGCTACGACAAACGCCTGGCGGCCGCGTCCGTCGCGGTTGCCGGCACGCTGGCCAGCCTGATCCCGCCATCGGCGATCCTCGTCATCTACGGCATCATCGTGGAGGAATCGGTCGGCCGACTGCTGCTTGCCGGTTTCATCCCGGGAATCATCTCCGCGTTCGTGTACGCGGCGGTGATCTTCATTCGCGTCTGGCTGAATCCAAGCCTCGCGCCCCAGGTCACGGAACGCGCCAGCTTACGTGACCGGATTGTCGCCCTGAAAGGGACTGGCGGCGTCCTGTTCGTGATCGGCATCATCATGGGCGGGATCTATCTCGGCTGGATGACGCCGACGGAAACCGGCGCAGTCGGCGCAATGGTTGTGTTGATCATGGCCCTGCGCCGTGGGGAAATGACGTGGGGCGATTTCACTAAGTCGATCGCCGAGACCAGCAAGCTCACGGTGATGATCTTCACCATGGTCTATTCGATCCTGATTTTCGTGCGCTTTCTCGGCTTCACGGGCATGCCCGAAAGCTTCGCGCAGTGGGTTGTCGGCCTGGAGGTGCCCCGCCTCGCAATCTTCATCTGCATTCTCGCCATCTATTTCGTGCTCGGCATGTTCCTGGACGGCATCGGCATGCTGATGCTGACCCTGCCGGTCATCTTTCCGGCGATCGTAAAGCTAGGCTACGACCCGATCTGGTTCGGCATCATCATCGTCAAGCTGGTCGAGATCTGCCTCGTGACGCCGCCGGTGGGGCTGAACTGCTATGTAGTGAACGGGGTGCGCCCGGACATACCATTGCAGGACATATTTCGCGGGGTGTGGCCGTTCGTCGCCGCCGACCTGGCCGTGATCGCGTTGTTCTACGTGTTCCCGGATATCGTGCTGTTCCTGCCAAACGCGATGTTCGGCAAGAGCTGATCCGCTAGACCCCCTTAGCGCGGCGGAGGGGAGGGGGTACGGGGGAACCCGCGAGGGTTCCCCTGTAACGAGCGGCGGGGGAACCCGCCCTGAGGGTTCCCCTGTAACTAGGCGGCCGCTTTGAGCGCCAGCGCCTTGTCCGTTGCCTCCCACGTGAACTCCGGCTCGTCGCGGCCGAAGTGGCCGTAGGCGGCGGTCTTCTCATAGATCGGACGCAGAAGGTCCAGCATCAGGATGATGCCTTTGGGACGCAGGTCGAAGTTTTCCAGCACCAGGGCCGACAGCTTTTCGTCTGAAATCTTCCCGGTGCCAAACGTGGTGACCATGACGCTGGTGGGTTTTGCCACGCCGATGGCATACGAAACCTGGATCTGGCACTTCGAGGCGAGGCCCGAAGCGACGATGTTTTTCGCCACGTAGCGCGCCGCGTAGGCGGCTGAGCGGTCCACCTTGGAAGGGTCCTTGCCGGAGAACGCGCCGCCGCCGTGAGGGGCCGAGCCGCCGTAGGTGTCGACGATGATCTTGCGGCCGGTCAGGCCGCAATCCCCCTTGGGTCCGCCGATTTCGAAGGCGCCGGTCGGGTTCACGAGGTAGTTGATTTTGCCCTTGATAAGGTTTTTCGGCAGCACCGGCTTGATGATCTGCTCGATGACCGCTTCCTCGATCTGCTTGTGCGTGAGGCCGGGCCCGTGCTGGGTCGACAGGACCACGGTGTCGATCGAATCGGGCTTGCCGTCGACGTACTTGACGGTGACCTGGGACTTCGCATCCGGGCGCAGCCACGCCAGACGCCCGTCGCGGCGCACTTCCGACTGGCGCTCGACCAGGCGGTGCGAAAGGTTGATCGCAAGCGGCATCAGTTGTGGCGTCTCGTCACACGCGTAGCCGAACATCAAACCCTGGTCGCCCGCGCCCTGGTCGAGGTCCAGGCCGCTGCCTTCGTTCACGCCCTGCGCGATGTGTTGCGATTGCTCGCCGTAGGCCATCAGCACGGTGCAGGTGTCCGCATCGAAGCCGATCGCGGCATCGTTGTAGCCGATGCGACGGATCGTGTTGCGTACGATCTCGCGGTAGTCGATATGCTTTGCGCCGGTGGTGATTTCACCCGCCAGCACGACGAGGTTGTCCTTGACCAGGGTTTCCGCTGCGACGCGCGAGCGCGGGTCCTGGGCTAAAATCGCGTCGAGAACCGCGTCCGAAATCTGGTCTGCTACCTTGTCCGGGTGACCTTCAGAGACCGACTCGGAAGTAAAAAGAAATTCGCTCATATCGCTGCCGCCTGGAAAGAGTGAAAAAATGGCCAAAAACGAGGCGGCAAGGATAGCAAATCTTGGCTGAATCCCCAAGTTTTTCCGAGGGTTGCGTAGTCGCATGACGCATATCCTCATGCGCTCCGCTGCTGCGCTGCCGCTGGTCGTTGCACAGGCGATCGGCTGGTTGCTGGGTTGGCTGATGTATGCGGCTTCGCCGCGCTATCGCAGGCATCTGCGCGAAAACCTCGAGGCCGCAGGCTATGCGGATGACACTCGCGTGCGGCGGGAGGCGATCGCTACCGCAGGACGGCTGCTGACGGAGTTGCCTGCGCTGTGGTTGCGCCCGCACGCGGATGTCGCGGGCCTGGTTCGCGAAGTCAGCGGCCTCGAACTGATCGATCAAGCGCGGGCCGCGGGGCATGGCGTCGTATTCCTCACGCCACATCTTGGCTGCTTCGAGATCAGCGCGCAGTACGGCAGCCTGCTGTTCCCGATGACCATCATGTACCGCGCCCCGAAGCTGGCATGGCTGGAGCCATACATGCTCAAGGGCCGCGAGCGGCCGGGCGTGCGGCTCGCCACCGCCGACCTCAACGGGGTGCGTGATCTGCTTCTCGCGCTCAGGCGCCACGAGGCGATCGGCATCCTTCCCGACCAGGTTCCGGGCGAAGGCGAAGGTGAATGGGCGGAATTCTTCGGCCGGCCGGCGTACACGATGACCCTGGTGCCCAAGCTGGCCGCGCGCAAGGATGTGGCGTGCCTGATCGCGTTTGCGAAGCGCCTGCCCCGGGGTCGCGGCTACACGATTTCCCTTCGCGCGCTCGCCGAGGCACGCCCCGGCGAAACGCAGACGCGCCGCCTGAATCGCGCGATCGAGGATGTCATCCGCGAGTGCCCGGGCCAGTATCTGTGGGGCTACAACCGCTACAAGATCCCCGCGGGAGCCGAGAAATCCGCATGAGCCGATTCGTCTTCGCGCTCATGTGGCTTGCACACTGGATGCCGTTGGCGGTACTCGCCGCCGTGGGGAATCTTGTCGGCAGTGCCGCGTTCTGGCTGATCCCTGAGCGTCGCCGGGTGACGCGCATCAACCTGGCGAAATGTTTCCCCGACATGGAGGCCGGGCGCCGTGAACGCCTTGCGCGTGCGCACTTTCGCGTGTTCATGCGCAGCTTCGTCGAGCACGCGTTGCTCTGGTGGGCGCCGCGCGCGCGGATCATGAAACTTGTCCGTGTCGAAGGCATGGAGCATCTGGATGCGCTGAAAGGCAAGCCCGTGATCCTCGCTGCGCCGCATTTCGTCGGACTGGATGCGGCCTATACGCGCCTGGGGTGCGAGATTGCGATCGCCGGGCTGTATGCCCGCCAGAAGAACCCCGCATATGACGCGCTCCTGTTTCGCGGCCGCACGCGTTTCGGCCTCTCGGAGGCGATCCCCCGGCAGGCCGGGGTGCGCGCGGTGCTTGCATCGATTCGTTCCGGACGGCCCTTCTACTATGCGCCGGACTTGGATTTCGGGCGCCGCGACGCGGTATTCGTGCCCTTCTTCGGCGTGCCCGCGGCGACGATCACCGGCGTATCGCGGCTTGCGCGGCTGACCGGCGCGCGCGTGCTGCTTTGCGTAACCCGCATGCTGCCCGGCGGGCAAGGGTATGTGGTGACGGTGCAGCCGGCGCTGGAGAACTTCCCTACCGAAGACGTGCAAGCCGACACGCGACGGGTCAATGCGCTGATCGAAGCGCACGTGCTGCGGATGCCCGAGCAGTATTACTGGGTGCACAAGCGCTTCAAGACGCGACCTGAAGGCGAGGCGTCCTTTTACGCCTAGAATCGCACGATGTTCGAAAACCCTCCGCCGGACGCGATCCGGAGCCTGCTGCAGCAAGCCCGCACGGTCGCCGTCGTCGGACTCTCCCCGCGCCCGGACCGGCCGAGCCACCGGATCGCGCGCCGCCTGCTGGACCTGGGCTACAGCGTGATTCCGGTGCGTCCCGGCGTAAGCGAAGTTCTCGGCCTGAAAGCCTACGCGCGGCTCTCCGATGTGCCCGGGAAGGTCGATCTCGTGGACGTGTTCCGCAACTCGGCGGATGCGGGCCCGGTCGTAGACGAATGCATTGCGCTCGGCATGCCGGCGGTCTGGCTGCAGGAGGGCGTGATCGACGAGGCGGCAGCCGGCAGGGCGCAGCGTGCCGGGCTGACCGTCGTCATGGACCGCTGCATTTCTGTTGAGCACTGGAAGTTGTTGGGATGAAAGCCGGGATGAAGCTCCCGTTCACCAAAATGCAGGGCGCGGGCAACGACTTCGTAGTGCTGGATGCCACGGCCCGGCCGTTCGACCTGTCTGCGGCTCAGCTCAAACGGATTGCAGACCGCCATTTCGGTGTCGGTTGCGACCAGGTCCTTGTGGTCGGCAAGCCCACGGCAGGCGCGGATTTCGGCTACCGCATATTCAATGCTGACGGGGGCGAAGTGGAGCAGTGCGGCAACGGGGCTCGCTGTTTCGTGAAGTTCGTGCACCAGCGCGGCCTGACCGCGAAACGCACGATCCGCGTCGAGACGCTCGCAGGCCTGATTGAACTGCGCCTTGAGGACGATGACGAAGTGACAGTGAACATGGGGGTTCCGGTGTTCAACCTCCCCGACGTGCCGTTCGTGGCCGCTGTTCCGGGGCTGGTGCAAGCGATCGACGTGGAGGGCGCTTGCGTCGAGGTCGCCGTACTGTCGATGGGCAATCCGCACGCGGTCCAGGTCGTCCCGGACGTCGATTCTGCGCCGGTCGCAGCGCAGGGGCCTCGCATCGAACGGCACCCGCAGTTCCCGAAACGGGTAAATGCCGGCTTTATGCAGGTCGTTGACCGGCGCTCGATCCGTCTTCGGGTCTACGAGCGGGGCGCGGGCGAGACGCTGGCCTGCGGCACCGGGGCGTGCGCCGCCGTGGTCTCGGGCGTTGCGCGCGGTCTCCTGGACTCACCTGTCGCAGTCGAAACACGCGGCGGGCGATTGACCATCGCTTGGGCGGGCGGCGACAATCCGGTCTGGATGAAAGGCCCGGCCATCTCCGTATTCGAGGGAACCATTGAACTCTGACGAAGTAGAGCAATACCTGCACGACAATCCCGGGAGGTTCGCCGAATTGTTCGCCCAGCTCCTCGAGCGCAATCCCGAGTTGCTCGAGTCGATCACCGTCCCGCATCCGTACGGTGGCCGCGCGATCCCGTTGTCCGAGCGGCAGACCCTGGGCCTGCGCGACAAGGTGAAACTGCTCGAAGGCAAGCTGAGCGAACTGATCCAGTTCGGCGAGGAAAACGATGCCATCAGCGAAAAGGTGCACCGCGTGTCTTCGGCGCTGCTGGGAGCAAAGAATTTTGCTGCAGTCGTCCACGCGCTCTACTTCCACCTGGGCGAGGATTTCTCGGTGCCGCACGTGGCTCTCAGGGTATGGGGCCAGTCCCTGCTGGATGGCACTCTTGAGGGCACGCCGGTGACCGATGAGCAGCGGGCCCAGGTCGACACGATGGGCGGTCCGCTGTGCGGGCCGGCGGAAGGCAGCATCTTCCTGCCCTGGTTCCGTGAGTCGGCGGAGCACGTGCGCTCGATCGCGCTGGTGCCGCTTGGCGCGACCCGGGCGTTCGGGCTGCTGGCGCTGGGCAGCGAGGATCCTCAGCGGTTTTATGCGGAGATGGGCACCTTGTACTTGCGCCGCATCGGCGACCTCGCGGCCGCGGCTCTTGCTGCCCGCCTGTAACGCCATGTTCGCGGTGACGGGGTGACAGCGGCGCGCACCGCCGAAACGCTCCCGGTCCTGAAGGACGCATCACATCCGGATGCGGTGTTGGTAGACGAATACCTGCGCTCGCTTACGCACCAACGGCACCTGGCATCAGTTTCGGTGACCAACTATGCGCGCAGCCTCGGGCGTTTGCTGGGACTTCTCGGGGACGTGCGGCTGGGAGCGCTCGAAAATGCGCAGGTGCGCCGCTTTGTCGCGCGTCTTCACTCCGGCGGCCTGTCGCCGCGCGCCCTCGCCAACCTGCTCTCGGCGTGGCGCGGGCTGTATCGATGGCTGGTCCGCCAGAAGGGCTATGCGGTGAACCCATGCCAGGGCGTACGCGCTGCGAAGGCGCCGCGCACCCTGCCGAAGGCGCTTTCGGTGGAGGCGGCGCAGCGGTTGCTCGAGGCGGCTCCCGATCGCACGGCCGAACTGGTGCGCGACCACGCGATGTTCGAACTCATGTACTCATCGGGCCTGCGTCGCGCGGAACTGCTCGCGCTGGACTGCGGGGACGGGCGCCTGGACCTGCAGGAGGGGCTCGTGACCGTAACAGGCAAGGGAAGCAAGACGCGCACGGTGCCGGTGGGCGCGAAAGCGCGGGAGGCACTGGCCGCGTGGCTCGCGCTGCGTGCGCAGCTGGCGCTGCCGGCCGAGAAAGCATTGTTCGTCGGCGCGCGCGGCGCGCGCATGTCGGCGTCGACGCTCGCGGTACGCCTGAATTCATGGGCCGCTGCGCAGGGCGCGGGCGGGCGCGTGCATCCGCACGTGCTGCGCCATTCGTTTGCAAGCCATGTGCTGCAGTCCTCGCAGGACCTGCGCGCTGTGCAGGAGATGCTCGGCCACGCGAGCATCTCCACCACCCAGATCTATACGCACCTGGATTTTCAGGCGCTCGCCAAGGTCTACGACGCGGCACATCCCCGGGCGCGCAAGAAATGACCGCTGTAGCCTCCCCTGCAGAGACGATCCCACCGCGGTCCGTTGCAGAGTTGTTCTTCGCCTTCATGAAGCTCGGCCTGATGGGCTTCGGCGGCGTGCTGCCGGTGGCAAGACACGCGCTGGTCGAGACCTACCGCTGGCTGACGATCGACGAGTTCACCGACATTGTCGCGCGCTGCCAGGCGCTGCCGGGGCCGAACATCGTCAACGTCTCGATCTGCATCGGCTCGCGGCATTTCGGCGTGCGCGGCGCTGCCGCTGCGATCGGCGGACTGATGCTGGCGCCTTTTTTTCTCGTCCTGATGCTGAGCGCCCTCTACTCGGTTTACGGAGACGTGCCGGCCGTGGCCAACGCGCTG